>CAZRMQ010000119.1:3202-6424 GCA_964601185.1 uncultured Pirellulales bacterium | reverse complement strand
TAAATATAGTTGTTTTGCCAAACCTTACCCAAAATTTGCAAATTGTTTCTTGACATTCCAGCAAGCTCCCTATATTTGTCCAATTCTAAATTCCGTTGTAAAAATCGCCGATGAGTGGTTAATGTGGCCGATTCTTGGTGCTCGATGCTCATTTAAGATTGGTAATTGGTAACTTGCGTCCTGGGTCTTATGATGGCAAAATCGAATTCACATAAATCTTTGGTCATCGTCGAATCGCCTGCAAAGGCCAAGACGATAAATAAATATCTCGGCCCGGATTTCGAAGTCAAATCTTCTATGGGACACGTCCGGGATCTGCCCTCAAAAAATTTCGGCGTGGATATCGAAAATAATTTTGAGCCCACTTACGAAATTACTTCCAGCCGACAGCGTACAGTCAAAATTCTGAAAGCCGCGGCAAAAGAATGTCAGGACCTTTATCTGGCTACCGACCTTGACCGTGAGGGCGAAGCAATTGCATGGCACTTAGCTCAAATCCTCGGCATACCGGAGGAAAGAACCTACCGTGTAATCTTCAATGCTATTACCAAATCAGCTATAATACATGCGTTCGATGAGCCAGGCAAAATCAATATAGACAAGGTTATGGCACAACAGGCTCGGCGAATTCTCGACCGGATAGTCGGCTATGAAATTAGTCCCCTGCTGTGGAAAAAGGTTGCTCGTGGCCTTTCCGCAGGTCGAGTTCAATCGGTCGCCGTTAAAATAATTGTTGAAAGAGAGAGGGAAATCTGCAATTTCAAACCAAAAGAATACTGGCTAATACCAACCGTATTCACCACCGATTCGGACAAAGACTACAGCCGGCAATGGTGTGACTTCATCGGTACAGAAACTCAAAACGGCAAAGGTCCAACCGCCGCTGAGCAAAGCAAATGGCTGCTGGAGCATAACGCCTTTAAGGCGGAGCTTACCAGGATAGGCGATGAGAAATTTCAGGCATCTAACAAAGAGCAAGCCGAGCGAATATACGAAGCTCTAAAACAGGCGGAGTTTAAGCTGACCGATCTGCAGACTAAGCAATCCATTTCTCAGCCCTCTGCTCCTTTTATAACATCTACTCTACAGCAGGCCGCCGCAAACCGCTTAGGCTTTGCTACGAAGAGAACCATGTTCGTGGCTCAACAATTGTACGAGGGCATTGATTTAGGCTCGATGGGCTCACTTGGACTTATTACCTATATGAGAACAGACAGTACTCATCTGTCAAACGAGGCTGTCACAGAGGTACGTAATTACATTCAGACGCATCTGGGTAAAGATTACCTGCCGTTACAAGCAAAGATATACATATCAAAAAAGACCGCTCAGCAGGCACACGAAGCTATTCGTCCGACCGATGTTGACCTCACACCTGCTGATATAAAGCAATTTCTCACCAATGAGCAGTATAAACTCTACGAGCTTATCTGGCGGCGTTTCGTAGCCTGCCAGATGTCACCGGCTAAGTGGGACGTAACAAACCTGGACATCACGGCTGATACTTCAATAGGGCGATGCTGGTACAGGACCACCGGACGAGTGTTAGTCTTCGACGGCTATACAAAAGTCTGGCCAATTACTTCAACAGACCAGGAATTACCCCGGATGCAGGTTGGCCAAAAACTGGCTGTCGTCGATATCAAGGCTGAACAGCATTTTACCAAACCGCCGGCTCGATATACCGAGGCCTCGCTGGTTAAGGCCCTGGAAAATGACGGCATCGGACGACCAAGCACTTATGCTCCCATTATAAGCACCATACAGGAACGACGCTATGTCGAGCAGAAAGACAAAAAGTTCTTTGCTACGGATCTGGGCGAGGTCGTTACCGACAAGCTCAACGAGTACTTTCCGAAGATAATGGACGTCAGCTTCACCAGTTATATGGAAGAACAGTTAGACAAAATCGAAGAACAGCATCTCGACTGGCTTGGCGTCTTGAAAGATTTCTACGGCCCATTCAAGAAGAACCTGGATACAGCGGCTAAACAGATGAAACACGCCAAAGCTGAGGTTGCCCCCAGTGAATACAACTGTCCGAAGTGCGGCAAGCAACTGCTCTACAGATTTGGTAGGAACGGCAGGTTCCTAAGCTGCTCAGCATATCCGGAGTGCAAATTCGCTTGTCCGTGCGATAAAGACGGCAGGATGTTGGAAGAACAACAAAGTGAACATAAATGCCCGGTTTGCGGCAAGCCGATGGTATACAAAAATGGGCGATTCGGCCGATTTTTAGGCTGTGCCGACTATCCAAACTGTAAGACAACTCTTAAGCTGGACAAACAAGGCAATATCCTGCCGGCAAAATCACCACCCAAGCCTACTGAAATCGCCTGTTATAAATGCAAAGATGGTCGGTTAGTAATCAGACAGAGCAAAAAAGGTCCGTTCTTAGGCTGTAGCAGGTTCCCAAAATGCAGAACCATCATAAACATCAAGCAATTGGAGCATCTAAAACAACTGCAATCAATGGGACAATGGCCACCTGAAACACAGGAGCAGGCAGAGCAAATTATAGGACCGAAAAAAGCTAAGAAAGTCGTAAGCAAAAAATAAACAAACGATCCCGATAAAATCGGGATTCTGATTTCTCTAATTCTCTTCAAAAACGCTTCCAACTCACAAGACACAAACCCAAATATTGCGAGCTTATAGAACTTCCTTGACAGTCCGTACTACAGCTTATATCTTATCGCAATCAAATGTAGTATGGAACATCGGAAGCTATTAAATGAAGAGCCTGCGTTTTATCTATGAATTCCTCAAGTATCCTATTCAGGTGGGAACTTTCACTCAAAGCTCAGGGGTTCTGGCTAAAAAAATGGCTGAGCAAATTAACGGCAGCGCTAAGGTTGTCGAGTTCGGTGCTGGGACCGGCTCCGTAACCGCAGAAATTCTGAGGCGCCTTCCTAAAAACGGTCAATTGACATGCTTTGAAATAAATTCCAAGTTCTGCAAATGCCTGGAAAATATTAACGACTCCAGACTTAAAGTTGTTAATGATGACGCCAGGAATTGTGAAAGCTATGTTGATAACCTGGACTGTATCGTTTCGGGCCTGCCGCTTTCATTGTTTACAAAGTCGAAAAAACGAAGCATTCTTGATATAACCAGTAAATCAAAAAGATATATACAGTTGCAATATACGCCCTTATTGGGCAAAAAGATGAAGCACTATTTTTCGGATGTGAAGCTGAAATTTGTGCCCCAGAATCTTCC
>CAZRMQ010000119.1:0-3102 GCA_964601185.1 uncultured Pirellulales bacterium | reverse complement strand
TGTTTAGCCCCGCAATTTATTGCGGGGTTTCTACCACCAAACGGGATCATCACTATGGCCAAAGTAATCACGCCAACAAAGGTCCAAAAAAGAGACGGCTCAATCGCTAAATTCGACAAAACGAAAATCAAAATTGCCGTTAAAAAGGCCGCCCTCGAAGTTTTAGGTCAAAAAGAAAAGGCCGAAGCTGTAGCTCGACGTGTCACCGACGTTGTGGTAAAAAAACTCTGCCGGGAATATAAAGGCAAAATTCCACACATTGAGAATATCCAGGACACCGTTGAAGCCGTTTTAATGAGCGAGGGCTACAACCATATTGCGAAAAGCTACATTCTATATCGAGAAAATCGCAGCCAGTTGCGCTTTACCAAGTCGGCGCTCGGCCTTGTGGATGACCTGAAGCTTCCTGTCAATACTATGGAAGTTTTGAGACGAAGGTATCTGTTGAAAGACGAAAACCAGAATATTATTGAAACGCCGAGCGAGCTTTTTAGACGCGTCGCGAGCCACGTAGCCAAAGCAGAAGACAATTTTAAATCCACCTTTAGAAGAGAAGATGTTGAAGAGCGGTTTTATCAGATGATGGGCAGCCTGCAGTTTATGCCGAACTCACCGACCCTGATGAATGCGGGCACCTCATTCGGCCAGCTCTCAGCCTGCTTCGTGATTCCTGTAGAGGATTCGATAGAGGGAATATTCAAGGCTCTTGGCAATATGGCCCAGATACACCAAAGCGGCGGAGGGACAGGTTTTAGCTTCTCCAAACTAAGATCGAAATCAGATATAGTTCATTCTACCAAAGGTCAGGCCTCTGGGCCGGTATCATTTATGAGCATTTTCGACCGGGCCACCGCGGTCATCGTACAGGGCGGAAGAAGACGAGGCGCAAATATGGGCATCCTGCGGTGCGACCACCCGGACATTATTGATTTTATAGAGGCCAAGATTGAGCCGGGCCGATTCAGCAATTTTAATCTGTCGGTCGGCGTGACAGACAAATTCATGCGGACCGTTAAAGAAAACAAAGATTTCGCTTTAGTAAATCCACGCACCGGCAAGGCTGTCAAAAAGGTCAAGGCCAGAGCCGTACTCGATCTGATAGCCAACGCAGCCTGGCGGACCGGCGACCCCGGACTAGTGTTTTTAGATGAGATAAACAGGTATAATCCAACGCCCAAAATTGGACAGATCGAAGCCACAAATCCTTGTGGAGAGCTGCCGCTGCTGCCCTACGAAAGCTGCAACTTGGCTTCCATAAATCTCGCCAAATTCGTTAAGAAGGACTCAAAAGTTAATTGGCAAAAGCTTGCAGAAACGATTCGGTGGTCTATTCGATTTTTAGACAATGTTATCGAAGTGAATAATTATCCCCTGGAGCAGATAAAACAGATAACATTAGCGAACCGAAAAATAGGCCTCGGCGTGATGGGATTTGCAGATATGTTGATTATGCTTGGGATTCCTTATAACTCTCCGCAAGCGATTGATTTCGCCGGCAAGCTCATGCGTTTCATCCATAAAGAATCCATAAATGCTTCAGCAGCTTTAGCTAAAGAAAGAGGAGTTTTTCCAAACTTCTCCAAATCTGTCTACTCAAAGAAAAATCTAAGGCTGCGTAATGCGACCGTAAACACCATAGCACCGACGGGTACTATAAGCATCATAGCCAGCTGTTCGAGCGGTATTGAACCTCTCTTTGCTGTAAGTTTTGTACGACACGTGCTGTCGGGGACAAGACTTTTTGAGATTAATCCGCTGTTCGAGGCTGCTGCCAGGGACAGACATATTTACGATAGAGAAATTTTAGCTGAGATTGCAAGGCGAGGCTCATTGGCGGATATAAAGCAGATTCCGAAGGATATAAAGAGGATTTTTGTTACGGCGTTTGATGTTAGGCCGCGAGAGCACGTCCTTATCCAGTCGGCTTTTCAGAAATACACCGATAACGCTGTTTCCAAGACCATAAATCTGCCCGGTGACGCCACTGTAGAGGATGTAAAAAATATATATTTGATGGCTCACAAGCTTAAATGTAAGGGGATTACTATTTACAGGTACGGTTCCAAGTCTGAACAAGTGTTATCTTTTAGTCATAGTACAAGCATCCCCGGCGAACTTGTCACCGCATCTGCGGAGTACTCAGGAGGGTGTGTGACAGGTACGTGCGTATTTTAATAAATATTTAGCCCCCCAATCCTTCGACCTTGCTCAGGACAGGTTTGTTGGGGGGATTCATATAATTGCGGATTTGAAAATGGGCACGTTGAGAATCATCTCTAATAGTGACAGAGCATTTAGCGGACGGATTGAAGCCGGCCAGTTATTGGCACAACAGTTGCAAAAATATCACGGTCAAAAAGCAGCGGTGCTTGGTATTCCTCGCGGCGGAGTAATTATCGCCCAGCAGATAGCTAACGAGCTTGAGGCCGATTTGGATATTGTGCTCTCGCACAAGTTAGGCGCACCGGGAAATCCTGAATTGGCTATCGGGGCCGTTTGTGAGGATGGAAAGCTCTTTATTGACAAGAGAACAAGCTCTTACGTCGGAACTGATAAGAACTATATCATGCAGGAGAGAGCACAGCAGCTCAAGGAAATCGCTCGCAGAGTCGCGTTATATCGCAAGGTGCTTGCCAAGCTTTCCTTGAAAGCCAAAATAGTAATTGTCACCGATGACGGCGTAGCCACGGGCGCCACAATGCAGGCGGCGTTGTGGGCCGTTCGGCAGGAAAAACCGCAAAAGATAATAGCTGCTCTGCCGGTTGGGCCGCAGGATTCACTACAAAACCTGGCGGAAGATGCAGATGAAACAATATGTCTGCAAGCGCCACCGTATTTCGCCGCGCTTAGCCAGTTCTATTTACACTTCACGCAGGTAGAGGACGAAGAGCTGCTGCATCTCCTCGCCGCCGAAAGCAAACGAAGAATCACAACCCCCCAGTAAACTACGGGATTACAATCCCTGCTTCACCGGGGGCTGCGTAATTTTTTTATTTTTTTGTCGTAAAAATATTCCCGCTATCACTATATATTGAGAGCACGAGTCCTGAGAGAATTTTTGAGGTATTAAAATGTCTGAAACGGATAAATCCACCCAAAATA
>CAZRMQ010000118.1:0-6448 GCA_964601185.1 uncultured Pirellulales bacterium | reverse complement strand
GAAACCGCTCAACTTGCCGCCGCTGAATTTGACAAGGTCTTTGCCCGGGGCCAACTACCCGACGAAATGCCGGAGATTGAGATGGCTGCTGAGCCAATCGCGGCGAGCAAGTTGTTAGTGTATTGTAAGCTTGTATCAAGTGGTGGCGAGGCCAAGCGGATGATAAAGCAGTCTGCAGCAAGCATTGATGGCAAGAAGCTAAATGATCCAAACGCGGAAATAGCCCCCAAAAACGGAATGGTTGTCCGGGTAGGCAAAAGGAATTTCGCAAGACTGAAAGTCGAGCATTAGCAATAAGTATTTTAGACCGCAGTTTTACTGACGGTCTATGCACCCCTTATCAGATGTCCCCCATATAATCGGCCTGTGTTGCAAAGTGTTATAAAACAGGATAGCTTCGTAAAGCTCAACCTTCGCTCGAGTATGAAGTTTTCTTATCCACAGGTGCAGCCTGCGGCTCATTTGTACTATCATTCTTAATATCCGCGTCGGTTTGCTTGATACCAAGGGCCTTTTCGATTCCAGATATTCTTGTAGAAAGCTTTGTCAGCTTATTATCGATGGAATCTAATTTCTTTGCAACTTCCTGGATGTCCGTATCGATCCTGAATATATTCTTTTCGGTCAGGTTCATGTACCGGTCCATCAAACGCTCATAGGCATCTATGGCGCGTGCGGCATCGGTTTTGTATTCAGGTATGGTAATATGAGGTTGAACCTCATAGTTTTTCTGGCTGCCCTGAATGGACTCGGAAAACCAAACCACCACTATGCAGCACACGATGGTTGCTGCCGCAATTATTAGATTTCTTCTCATTTTCATTTGTTTATCTCCCTTTGTTCTTTAACAGTTCGAGACCAGGGCGAAGCACTGACCTGGATCAAAGCCGCCTTCGGCGGCCCTAATTTATTTATCGGCAAAATACAGACTGGGTATCAAAGAACTGAAAGAACTGTTGGTATTTTGTTTCTACGTGCCTGAAGCATTTGAGCCAGGTGAGGTCTCGGTATTTTTGATAACCTTACCTAACTGAGTTGTGATTTGTTGAAGCTGCTCTCTGAGCTGCCCTAACGCGGCGTTATTATATTGCTGGATGGTATCGAGACTTCGCTTAAACCCGGCGAGATCATTTCGCATACTTTCTGATTTGACCTTGGAATTGTTAAGCTCATTTTTGATCCATTCGATTTCTGCTGTATATTCGACAAGCTTGCCTTGGAGGGTTGCGAGCTGTTGGTTGGTTCGGACGACGTCATCATATACATTCTGAATGTTAGCGGATGTTTGGTCAAGTCTGCCGCGGTGGACATTTTGATTCATATAGAGCCATAGACAAATGATAAAAGCTGTAAAAAGACATACTATCAAAGAAACTGCCACAATTTGCCTCATACGTTGGGGTCGAGCTTGTTTTGTTTCATTATTGGATCGGTGCTGTTCATCTTGGCGATTCGGGGCCGGCGCAGAAGCGGGTCTGCTGTGAGTAAATTCATGTTGATTTTTTCCAACGAGCTTGTTTGAAAACTTTGAAGCTTTGCATAACAAATTTTTAGCCAGTCCGGGATTTGTTTCAACTCTTGCGGTCTCAATGTTTGGCTTCGTCGGCCTGGCAGCTATTTTTTGTGAATCTTTGATTGTTTTTTGGGCCGGCCTCGGCGGATTCGGAGGGGTCAATTCAGAAATCATCCTGGCTTGGCTGGTTCTGTTAACCGGTTGGCTGCGTTTTTCGGTGTTTGAACTTGCCATTCTGGAATTTTCCTGCAGAATCTGAAGCTCTTCAAGAGCCGGGTTATATGGGCTAAGAGGCACATCGACAACATACGTTTTGCCTTTATATCTTCTTATCTGGATGACGCCTAATCTTCCATATTCCTCGACTACTCTCCTGGTAACTCCCTCGCGAGCAGCGTATTTATCGATTGATAAAAGTGGCCTTTTCAGTTGTAAAAGCGGCTTTATTTCTTCCAGAACAACCTCGTTTGGGTTTGGTGCCATCTTTTATATCCTGCAAATAGTCTTATTGATAACAGTAGGTATTTTCGGCTACTTAAAGTAACTTTCTTGAATAATACCCGATTAAATTGTCGATTTTCGATTGCCGAATGACGATTAAAAATCGCAAATCGCAAATCGGAAATCGATATGAACCAGCTTGTCAATTGCTGGAACTTGTAGTATCCTGACGCTATGAATACAAAACGCTCAGAAAGTAGGTCTCACAATAAAAAAACTTCGCCGATTCGCCGATTTTACAGTCTTATGGCTCTACGCGCTTATAGCATTATTGTATTTGGTGCGTTATTTTGCACACTGGCTGTAAAATTCTTTCATTCCTGGCGCTACAATTTACTTAACGAATACCTTAACTGGGTTCTCGCCGATATTTCCGTTCTGCTTGGAATTGAGGTTATCCTTGCGCTGGTCTGTTTTGGCTGGCCACGCAGATGGGTCATTCGATTGGCTACTGTTATCGCTGCGGTAGTATGCACCTGGTCGGTTATGAATGCGGCGTGGCTGATAAGAACAGGCACGCAGATACTACCAGCAGAACTCTTACCGCTAATCCGTGATCCCATCAACATATCGTGGATTATTGGTATTAATTTGATAAAAATGCCGAAAGCAGCCGTTATCTTACTTGGGCCCAGCGCCGTTGCTCTTGCCTTTTTCTTCTCCGTTTTGGCAAAGCCCATGCAGCCGAATTACAATCGCAAACTATTTGTTGGCAGAATCGTTATTTCTATTATCATTATCGCGATATCGATTTCAGCCGGTGCATTGGTGGTCAAACAAGGCTCACCACAAATAGCCTCAGCCGGATTGCATTATAATAGCCAATTACGAGCAATAACGAGTTTAGTATTTCGCGATTCCAGTCGTTTAGTTAAAGCCGATTTTGATAGAGCAAAACGGCAAATACCCGCTTTTGACCAGGTCAAGATTGCGTTAAAACCACAACATATAAACCATAATATAGTTATTGTTGTCCTGGAAGGAATTCAATATGGTTACACTTCATTAAGTCACAGAGGACATGACCTAACGCCCTATCTTTCCGACTTGGCTGGGCAGGGTGTTGAGTTTGCAAATGCTCGTTCCACGGTCACTCATACTACAAAGGCGTTATTCGCTCTTCTTACTGGCCGATTTCCATCGGCGTCCCAGGACATCTCAGAGACAATCCCCGTCGAAAAACCTTATGCCAGTATTGCTATGCTCCTTAGGAGCCAACTGAATTTCCGGACCGCCTTTTTTCAATCGGCCAAAGGTAATTTTGAATCTCGGCCGGGATTAGTCCATAACCTCGGGTTCGATAAATTCTGGGCCAGAGACGACCTGAATGATCCTAACAGTTTTGTGGGTTATCTGGGCTGCGATGAGTTTTCAATGCTGAAACCGATTACAGAATGGATAGAGGCTGATGAAAGACCCTTTATGATAACAGTTCTTTGTTCAGTTACACACGATCCCTATGAAGTTCCAGAGTGGTTTGCCAAGTCCGCCAAGGAACCATTAGATTGTTATCAGCAGGCGATTTCTTACACTGATAAGTTTTTAGCTGCACTCGATGTAGAGCTGGCCAAGCTCAACATTACTGATAATACAATTTTTTGTGTTATTGGAGACCACGGTGAGGCATTCGGTGAACATGGACTGCTCGGCCATGAGAGAATAGCTTTCGAAGAGGTTTTACGTATACCGTGGGTTATGCGGATTCCGTTTTTAGCGGAACCGGGCACCAGAGTTACTGAACCCGTCAGCTCCGTTGACTTAACGCCGACTCTGCTGAGTCTATTGGGACTGGATATCAGCAGCATTGATTTTGATGGTATCAGCGTACTTGGAGATGTACCGAACGACCGTAAAGTGTACTTCTCGGGCTGGATGCAACAGGGTCCGGCAGGTTTTGTCAGTGGGAACCAAAAGGTCACATACGCTCCAGCGAATAAAAGTGTCTATATCTATAACCTGGCCAGCGACCCATTTGAATCGGTTAGGATAGAAGTACCTGAGCAGCAGGCTAAGAAAATTGCCGATGAGATTATTGCCTGGAGGAAAAACAACATTTTTCGAATCAATCAGCAGCGAATCGGTAAAAAATTGCTCTACGATTTATGGCTTTGTAGCTGGACCAGACGGGTTTCCTCTGTTAAATACCAAAACTCAAACTAAACAATCCATCTGAAGGTGCATGTGAAACGAGCAGGGTAGTGCGACCATTCAAAGCCGATAAGCAATTGGCTGTTTATGTTGCTTTTTGTGGACATTTAGCAAATCTTCTTGTTGAAGAACAACTTATGGCTATTTAAGTTATAAGTAGTGATTGGATGATCGCATGCAGCGTTGATAAAAAGCAACACGTCGTTAAAATGTGAGAAATGACTACCTTGAAACCGTAACTGCATATATTAGCATAAGCGATTTTATTTTCAATTGTTAGCAGGGCCATAGGTGTATTACTCCTTTATGTTTTATATTATTGGCACATCTTTTGCAACATTGTTTTTTTTTTAACCTTTTGTTAACGATATTGGGCGGAACATCCTAAAACAACTAAGAAGGAGGGGATGAATCCGCCCGATTCGGATAGTTCCAAAATCAGCTTTATTGGGTTGAAAATCCGGATTAGTTGGTTTTGTTAAACATAGAAATTTTGCAAAATAAGCAGAATCCCCCCTTTTTTTCTCTGGTCAGATTCTTTGCTTTACTTCGTGGAGTTTACCCTTGAGCGAAGCGAAGGGCTTAGACCTGTCCTGAGCTTGTCGAAGGAATGACTCAGCCGGTTAGTAACTCAAACTCTTCGCTACTGAGGGACTGCCGCAGCTTTTGCAGGGCAGTTAGTTCGATTTGTCGAACCCCTTCCTTAGTTAGGAAGAGGTTTTCGCCGATTTGTTTTAAGCTTTTAGTCTGTTTTTTAACCGGCGAGCCTACCAGGCCGAAATGATTGAGAATTATATATTGCTCACGTTCATCAAGCTCATTTTTTATAACCTGTGTCAGACTTTGGCGTGCCCGTTCGATAGCTGCGATGTCCGCTGATGCACCTTCAAAACCCCTCTGGATATTTGCCAGTGAAGCTGCTCTTTTTCTGCTCAGTTCCGTACTTTTGCCGGATACCTTTGCATACTCTTTGGCTATGTTCAGAGAGGCAAGTTTGCCAAATCGAAATCCCTTGGTATAATCAAACTCCTCTAATGCCTTGATCAACGCAAAATTGCCCTTGCTCACCAGCTCTAAAAATCCTGTTCCACTGGTAGTATGCTTGCTTGCAATGCTGACGACAAGTCGCAGATTTGCCTCGACTATTATTTTTTTAATGGTTTCGGCCTCGGCTAAATAATTCTCTATCTCTGCTAACCGAGTGCCCGAGACGCTGGAAAGCTTTATGTCGGTTCTGCTTTTGCAGGCGAGATATTTTAAGTAGTTATATCTGCGGAAAAGCTCCAGCTCACGTTCTCTATTGAGCACCGGAGTATCTTTTAGGGTCTGCAGATATTCTGGTAAAAGATGTTCGCCTACAAATTCAAACGGCTCAATACTTTTGCTGGTAAAAGGTTTCTCTCCGTTGATTTGCGAAGCCAGTGCCGTTAGAGATTTTGTTTGCACATATAGCGGGGCGAGAATTTTTTCCTTAGCTTCTTCTTCGAGGAATTCATCGCTGGGAATAAACTCGATTTTTTTGGCTAAAATCACCTTTGCTCTTTGTTGATTTATGATTCGATGTATCGAGCTTCTACTACGGCTGGCGCGCTTCATCAATTCTGCGATGCTCGTACCTTGTTTATACATTTTGTATAGCTCAGCCGTCTGAGCCGGACTCATTATGCTACCGGGCTTTTTAAAAACAGCCTTTTCAGGATGAGACTTTTCATACTCTAATAGTGTGTACCTGACGGTTTCGTGGGCTTTGCCGATTTTGCCGGCTATTTGTTCTATAATCTGATAACGGGACAATGAAGTCTTAGCTGCGAGGGTACGGGCCTGTTTTATAATCTGCTGCTTTTGCTTTTTCGTCAGTCTCTGAAAACTTTTGGCTTTGGAAATAAGACTTGGATTTTGTTGAGCAAATTTATCGATGGCTGATTGCAAAAAGCCGAGGCGTCTTTGGCCGTTCCCGAAAATATATTTTCGAGCTATCAGGCCTTGTTTGCGCCAACGGTAGATAGTTTTTGTCGAGACATTAAAGTTCGACGCCAGTTCCTCGATGGTATAGATTTTTTCTTCTTGCTCGGCGACAGGCTCGGCAAGCCGGCCGCTTAATTTAAAGATGAAAATCCGCAGGTCCTCTAAAAGCTGGTCACCTTTTATGAGCGGCTGCTCCGGCCTACTCTTAGGAGCAAAACCAGTAATCCGAAAGTGTACGAAATCGAAAGGATATTCTTTGCCAGGCTCGATAATCGCAAAGAGTTTTTCAGCAGCGTCTAATTGTTTTCGGCGTTTCTTCAC
>CAZRMQ010000117.1:0-6487 GCA_964601185.1 uncultured Pirellulales bacterium | reverse complement strand
CTTCTTCAACACTGATAACAGCCCCTTCGAGAACTTTGCCGAATTGCCTTATGTATGCATAATCATCCTCGGATAATATCTGATTCGTCAGCTCTTTATTAGCGATTTCAATCAGTGGGGCCAGTATGTCCTCAAGATTGACCAGCCTTTCTTCGGCCTGAACCGACAAGGCATTAAGATCGCTCAAACCTCGCTTGGTCATACTGGTTAGCGCAAGTAGCCGGCCATAAAACTCCGGCACGGGCTCTACATAGCCTGTTACCTCGGCAGGTATGCTGGTTTCTATTGGCGTATAGCTCTGTTTAGCATAAAGAATAGTATCGTGCCTTAATTCCGTCCACGATGCCAAAGCAGCGTTTAGTTCTTTTTTCCCCCAGGCCTCGGTCCGCATGAAATTCGGAAATCCCTCGCCGAATTCACCTATCAAGGCTCGCAGCGCATACAGCCAGCTCCAATACAGATTTCGGTTCCAATCGGATAGTTCAAGCTTATCAAACTCAGCCTTGAGTTTATTGAATTGCGACCAATAATTGGTATAATCTGTGTCGCCTTCTTCAATTAAGATAGCCTTAGCTCGAGCTGAGCCAAGTAACGACATGGCATCCAGTCCGCGGGGGTAACATCGTGCCCAGCCGGCGCCTGTGAATCCGTAAGTGAAGGGCTTGACGACTGCGGTGCCTGTATAATCCAGCACCTCTGGAAACACCAGTTGCTGGAACATATATGAATCCGGAATGAACCGCTGGCCCATAAACCGCATGCCCTTGGTTTTGTCGAGCACCTCGTCGAGAGATTCTGGTGTGACGGGTGGCGTCACATATACATCGCCTGTTCCGCCGAAAATCTTCGGTGAGCGTAAAAGGGCCAGTTCAGCCTTGAGTGCGAAAAAGTTATCTTCGTCTTCCAAATCGGCAGGTTCAAAGCTGCCGCCAAAGAGCTTGTCTATCGCACCTAAGTACTCGTATGGCGTAAGGTCATCCGCCAAGCCCACATAAAAAGCCGTAATTGTGTATATCCTTTCCCAGATGTCACGGCTGCTGCGCAGTCCTATCTGAACTGTATCAATTGCCCTTGCTAATAGCACCGCCTGCATGGTCTGAATCTTCGCATCGTATTCGCTGATAAGGGCGTCCGCAGCCGGCCCCCAATTCTCTGCGCCTTTTAGCAGGAACGCCATTCGTCCATACCACATTAATGTTCTGAAGTAGCGTTTTAGCCCTTCGCTGCGGGTGTAATGGCCTCGCGGCACGTACTGCGAGTAGTCCTCTTCATAAATGAAGATGTCACTCTGGGCGAATCCCTCGTGCGCATCGATTTTAACTAATTCGCTTGCTACGATGTCCGCTATGAGTTGTGGGACGTAAGCATTCGGGTCGATTAGTTTTTGCGCAACAGCCAGATATGCTACATTGCGCCTTGCCGCTTCTTTCAGATCACCTGAGTATTGTTCGTACTGGGCCAGTGCATCATAAAGAAGAGCCACCGTCAGAGCATGAATGTCCGCGTTAAATTCTCGTTCTTCTATGTCCTTCAGTGTTTCATCAAATTGGATGTGATAAAGGTGCAGAAGCGTGTCCGCTGTCACAAACAAAGGAACATCCATCCTGCGCAGATACTCATATGGTTTGACGATATCATCGTGGTTGGAATCAGGTACCTGGAAATTATATTCTGTAATGGCGAAACCATTTTGCTCCAGCAGTGTTGCGACACTGCCCAGGTCGAATCTGGTATCAATCTCCGTATAATTCCCGATGGTCTGTAAATCGAGTGGAAGAGTATAACCTGGCGCATTAGGCTCAATGGAGCTCTCATAAGGTAGGTAGTAATTGCTTAGTTCTGGTTTACCTTCAACGTTTTCTGCTGATAATGCGGGGCTTATGCTGTCTTGGCTGCATAGAACTGTCTGTGAGCACATTGTGGTCATCCAAAAAACGACCAAAACATTCAGGAGCTTTTTCACTTGTGTATCCTCCGAAAGAATTTCCATGCCTTTGAAATTGTACCATAAACAAAACTACGATTCAAGAAAAGGTTCGTTCAAGTTTCCGGCGATTTTTCAAGATTAAATTAGGATAGAGCTGTGGCAAATCTGACCTCATGGTACTGTTAGGTGTGTTTTTAAGCTTTTTACCGTACCTAATAAACTAGCAATGTTGGAAAGACCGGATAAAGACCCAAAACGGTATTGGCCGACCTTGTGACAGGCTAAATTGTGAGCCCTTTGACCTGGGCAAATTATCCAATCGTCACCCCGTGATCCTTATTACCGCCAAAACAGTTAATAGGCTGAGCAGAAGCAGGGCGGCTCTCAATATTCGGGCAGATTGTGTTCGCGGCTTGATGGACCGCCATATAAAAACCCAAATGGCCACGATGAGGGCAATACGCAATATAAAGTATATAGGGCCAGTGATCATAAAGCAATTATAGCCTATTTTGACAGTGAAGGTCAAGTATAATTACCCCATTTTAACATATAATCTCTCAATAAATACTGGAGCAAATAACGCAAAAATTAGTGACACTGCGGATATAATCACCCTAAATAAACCTTTCAGATGTTCCAGAGCTGGCAAATGGCTTCTTTTGTACTCTCGTAATTTCATACATGATATAAAATATGATCTAAAAGATCTGATACAGTTATAAGATATAGAGCAAAAAAATACCCATTTTTCAATATTGATAAAGCGTTTTTAAAGGTTTGTTCGCTATAGAATGTAAGAAGACAAAATTAATATAAAAGTAATATGTCCAATAATTTTACTTAATAAATTAAAGAAAACAGGAATTACAAGCCGAGGAAATATTATTGTTTTTAGATATGTGGATTTTTATGGTTGATTAAGGAGAGTTAACTATGCATTTTCTGGAAGAGACAAAAAGATGGCTTGCTGAGATTACTGAAATTGCTCTACTTTTAATCGCCCTCGGAGTTGCAGTCGAAATACTTTTCGGTGATGCGGTTCCATTTTTTGGAAGAGTTATTACCAATCTTACCGCATTGCTGAGTACTCTGGGCGAGAATGGGCTAGTTGGTTTGATTGCTCTGGGTATTATTCTTTTCCTGTTTCAAAAAAGGAGAATTGTTGCACAGCACCAATAGTTTGACAGACATTGACAGGCTTTTTGTAATACCTGGATGAAATTGCGACAAATATTGGCAGACTAATCGTTCAGAACCTGCGATGATACAATGGTATGATTGTGAAGATTAGTTCGGCGAGATGAAAGGATGCCCAAGAGGAAGCCGCAGGTATTTCATAGGGTGCAAATGCTCTGTCGCTCGTAAGATGATAAGTCCCTTGAGGAACCAAACATCGGTGAGCACATCCTGATGTTGAGACTTAAGCAGTCTCAATTGAGCAGGGGTATTAGGAAACGAACCATAAATGCTCGACCTGCTTTGAGCGGGTCGAGCAATCTTTTTTAATTAATCACTTTCTCCACAGATAAACTCGGGGTGACTGGATTCGAACCAGCGACCTCCTGCTCCCAAAGCAGGCGCTCTAGCCAAGCTGAGCTACACCCCGCAAAAAAATAACACACATCTGAAAAATCATCCTATCGAAAGCATGTCGGTATTTCAACAAAATTGTTCCCCCGGCAGCTAATGTACTAAAAACTGCTCTTATAACACCACCTTATGGAAGAGGGTGCATCGCCTTTCTCTTCTGTGGACACTATCTTCTTGGTATTTATGGGACCTGCAAGTTAGCCAGCTGATAAATCTGTATTTATGAAGCTTTAGCTTACGTGTTGAAATTCATATCATATCTGATTTGCTTATTTCTCAATTATTAATATAATTTTATATAGGCTCATTCAGTGCTAATTGAGTATGGATTTAAGCCTAATTAGTACTGATGGAAGCTAAAAAGTGCATATTTGTGGGGGGATTATGAACGGCATATTTATGCTCCGTAAAATCGAGGTGGAGCAAATCTTACGAATCGCCATTGATGAAAGAATATTTGCAATTATGTCCTATATGTCTACGGATAAATGGCATGTTGCAAAGGTGCGTATAGCAGATCTTTCGGCTGACAAGCTCAGTGTAGAGAAATTTGATTCGGGAACAAGGCAACGTCTGATAGATATTAAGGTAAATCAGCCGGTTGGTGTATCGTTCAAACATGCATACGGCAAATTTGTTTTTGACACAACCGTAGTAGCTCTTAAGCCGTCAGCAGGTCTAAACTGTGGAGGGAGCGGCGGAACTATAGTCCTTGCTGCACCTGATCGGATTGAAGTGGTGCAGAGAAGAAGCTATTTCCGTGTCAACGTACCCCACTTTCTAAATGTTGCTGTAATGCTGTGGCATCTCAGCCGAAAAAGAGACCCAAGCCTTATAGGAGAGAGAAGAAAAGATTCTAACGAAGTGAGCAGCGAGCCGCGAAATTACTACCGGGGTGTGCTTATTGATATTTCCGCTGGCGGTGCGCAGGTTATACTGCCACAGCAAAATGGGACGAGTAAAGATTTAAGGAAAGGGCAATATATAGGATTGCGTTTCACACCTATGCCTTATGAAATGCCGTTGATGTTTAATGCTAATATCAGAAACATTTTGCCATCTGAAGATCACAAGAGCATCTACCTCGGCCTGCAGATCGTCGGTTTAGAAGCAAGTCCCGAAGGCCGACAGGTTCTTTACCGAATAGCTGAAGTTACCAAGCGGTATTACCAGTTAAATCAGTCTGACGCAAAGCAGTTAGATATGCAAGGTGATATCCACTTTCACCGGAGTTGCTCAGATGCACAGCAAATGTCTTCGCGGTTGTAAAAGGAACTTGTAGATACAAGTTGTTGAATGTGCTGGTTATGTAAAAAAAGCTGTGAGCTAAGGCAGCTCACAGCTTTTTTTTCAAATCAGATTTCCGGAATGATTATTTCATGCACTTTGCAATCCACTGTTGCACGAGCAGCGAAAGGTCCTGGTAGTTAATTTGACCGTCGCCGTTCAAATCCTGGCACAATGAACATTCCGTATCCGGAATCTCAGGCGTGAAAAGATAATCTTCCGTCTCGCCATACATATAGCCATTCTGCGGCCCGGATCCGCCATTACCCAATTTGCCCTGGTTCTCTCCACCCTTCCATGGCTGCTCCGAAATAGTTACACGCATCCAAATCTTCTTTATTCCACTCTGCGGATGCCAGCTCAGAAATGCCGGCGACGTGATCTGATTAATGCCGGCCGGCAGGTTGTACAGATACTGGTTCCGTACAGCCCATTCCCTTACTAATCCGCCGGAGCAGCTTAGAGTAGGATTGGTAATGCTGTCGTCATCCCAGTCACCATCACGGTTCCAGTCGAACCAGACATTGACCCAAAGGTCGGTGCCTGGGTTGATAACTTTGACCTTGTAATCGAAGGTGGCCCAGCCACAATTAGGCAGACTCAGCGGGAAGATAACACCATCATCAAAACCGTCCTTGTTCGCCGAGTTGGACGGCGGGTCTATATTGTTGATCATATCCTGATCCGCACCGATGTCGGCCTCGGCCTCCAGGCTGACATTATCGCCCAGATGAGCCACTTCCCGAGACCTGCGATGGAACGGGCCATAAGGTCCCGAACCGCCATCATTGAACACGGTGGGGAAATTGGCCTGGACGCTTGTACTTGATGTCGAGCTATATGTTGCGGTCATAGTCCTGCCGAAATTATTGGTGCTGTCCGGTGCATCGCCGAAATCTAATTCTGCAGCAGCGCCTTGTCCTTCACAGCTAATACTCAGCACACCCTGACCTACTGCCTGCTGATAGCCTCCAACCTCAATCAGATACTGGTTGCCGGCGATCACGTCGAGGGAGAGCTGCGATTGTGTGCTGCAGAAGTCATCGTTACAGCCGAGCAGTCTGGCTACTGTCGGATTGCACTGGCTTCCATTGTAAACAGCCAGTTTTGTGTCGTAGCTGCTGCCGCACAGGCTGACTGTAGCTGAACCTGTGCACGAAGCAGTATAAATATACCAAATATTGGGGCTGGTCATACAGATGCCGGGGCCATCGGCTGTCGCCTGGGTTGTATCAAAGGCCAGATCAGTTACATCGCCGACTAATTTTGCATCGGAGCAGTTGTCGGCCTGTGGCTGCGGACCAGGTTGTCCTTCGCAGCTAATGCTCAGCACGCCCTGACCGGTTGCCTGCTGATAGCCTCCGACCTCGATTAGATACTGATTACCGGCGACCACATCGAAGGAGAGCTGCGATTGTGTGCCGCAGAAGTCATCGTTGCAGCCGACCAGTCTGGCTACTGTCGGATTGCACTGGCAGTCATTATAGACGGCCAGTTTTGTGTCGTAGCTGCTGCCGCACAGGCTGACAGTGGCTGTGCCTGTGCAAGAAGCTGTATAGCAGTACCAGATGTTGGGGCTGGTCATACAGATGCCGGGACCATCGGCTGTCGCCTGGGTTGTATCGAAGGCCAGATCAGTTACATCGCCGACTAATTTTGCATCGGAGCAGTTGTCGGCCT
>CAZRMQ010000116.1:0-6514 GCA_964601185.1 uncultured Pirellulales bacterium | reverse complement strand
CTATAAAATTTTTGCGAGCGTTGCAACACGGCCGAGTATTTTCTCGGCTGATTCATCCGGTTCAATGTCTATCCAGTTGATGTTTCTGAAGGTCTTAAACCAGGTCCGCTGGTGCTTGGCTAATCGGCGTGTGTTCCTTTTTATAAGCTCAACCGCTTCTTCCAGGCTATAACGGCCATTCAAGTAATCTATTATCTCTGCATAACCGATAGCACTTCGAGCTTGTGTACTCAACGGTTTTTCCTCGGCCAGCAGAGAATTGACCTCATCGACCAGGCCATCAGCGATCATCTTTTTGACTCTTGCGTTTATTCTTCTGCTCTCCTCGGCCTTTTCCCTTCCCAGGCCGATTATCTTCCAACCAGAATTCTGACCTCTGTCGTTCGTCGCCGTGCCGGCGACGGCTAAACTGTCCTCTGTCGTCTGTCTTCTGTCTTCTGTCTTCTGTCTTCTGTCCTCTGTCCACCATTGTTTCTGAAAACTTGAGATAGGCTTGCCTGTGAGCTGATAAACTTCCAGAGCACGTATGATGCGTTTTGCGTCTTTTGGACTGATGCGTTCTGCTGCTACAGGGTCAACCTGTGTTAATTCCTGATATAGATGTTTTAGTCCTTCGGTTTCCGCTCGCTTTTTCAGTTCTATGCGCATCTGCCGGTCTGCTGCCGGGCCTTTAAACAAGCCGTATAGAAAAGCCTTTATATACAGTGCGGTTCCGCCGACCGCGATAATGTGTTTATTGCGGCTTGTTATCTGCTGTATTGCGTCATAGCTTAAATCCAGAAATTTGCCGACGCTGAAGGATTCGTCCGGCTCAACCACGTCGATTAAATGATACCTAATCCGCTGGCGAGCCTCTTTAGGAGGCTTGGCTGTACCGATATCCATCCGCCTATAGACCTTCATTGAGTCGATACTGATTATTTCCGCACCCATATTTTCAGCCAGCTCGAAAGCCACCCTGCCTTTACCGGATGCGGTAACGCCAAGAATTAAAATCTTTGCAGGATTCATATTTGTTGTTAAAAAAGCGAAAAAAATGTAATAAAAATATTTAGCCCCTCGTCTTTACTGTGGTTTTTGGGTATCCTTTCCGGTATGCAAAGCATACCATACCTGACGGCAAAAGGAAACAGCTAATGTCATCTTACAATAAGCTCAATTCAGATTTCGACACGCAACTGCACCAAAAGCGTGAATTGGTAAATAATACCATCAATCAGCTTTTAGCCAACCTGCCGATGGATCATGAGATGAAAGAGGTGCTAAGTTACACGCTTCAATCACCGGGAAAGTGTATCCGCTCAGTTCTGGCGCTGTGGTGCTGTGAGCTGGTCGGCGGGCAGATAAATCGCAATGCAGAGATCGCCGCTGCGGCAATTGAAATGGTGCATACCTATTCGCTTGTACATGATGATCTGCCGGCAATGGATGACGATGACCTTCGGCGAGGCAGACTTACATGCCATAAGGCCTTTGATGAAGCCACGGCTATTCTGGCAGGCGATGCCCTATTAACATTGGCGTTCGAGATTCTGGCTAACGAGATTGATGAGCCGGCTGTTGCTGTGAGGTTGATCAGAGAATTGGCTGATGCTGCAGGGCCGGCCGGCATGATTGCCGGCCAATTGGCCGATCTGAAGGCTGAGAATACCGCCGGTACTAAAGAAATCCTGGAATATATTCATAAAAACAAAACCGCGAAGATGTTCCGGTGCGCTGCTGCTATGGGAGCTATCTGCGGCGGAGCGAACCAGCAGCAGTTGAGCAGTCTATGTGAATATGGAGTAAAAATTGGTTTAGGATTCCAGATAGCTGACGACATTCTCGACGTAAGCGCCTCCAGCGAGCAGTTGGGCAAAACCGCCGGCAAAGATGAAAAGGCCGGCAAGGCAACTTATCCCGCTGTGGTAGGAATGGAAAAATCAATACAATTGGCCAAGAAATTAGCTGATGAAGCAGCGGCGGCATTGGAGCCTTTCGGTGATAAAGCTGATATTCTTCGTCAGTTAGCATCAGCTCTGCCGAAAAGAACAAAATAAAAATTTTCAAGAAAATTTTAAACTCCTTTAGAATCTCTATATCACCCATTTTCCCACCCACGCATTCATAAATATCCTGAGCAAGCCGATTATCAGTATTGATAACAAAATCTCTGAGATTTTGAATCGGGTTGCCGATTACTTTCCAAGTATCAGCGAGTGCAAAACGAGCACCGGGAATGATTAACGAAGAAATTGGATGTGAGCCGATACATAAAACGTTAATTAGGGGATAAGCCATGGAAGAAAGGATTCTCTGTCCAATCGGGCTAATACTTTGCATCATGGCTGCACATATCCAGCTTCTTGCGGTGTTGCAGGTACATGGACTTGAACCCGCCAAAAGCGGGATAAATGCAAATAGCTTTTTACATAAGCAATATTGGCCTATCCAGGTGAGGCCACCGCCTCTATTCTCGAGGTGTTTCAGAACTTTATTGTGTTAAAATACATTTTGGTTACCCATTAACAGGCCCTAAGCGCTTTGCTTAAGGCCTTTTTTATTTATGGTGTTTAGCCGTCGCCGTACCGTCGACACAAACAATGACTCCATATTTATTTGGACGAACCTGTTAATTTGGTGCGAAAAAAATGGCTTTACAAACATGAGCTACTAAGGTAACCTGTTACTATAAAAGTAGTAAAAATATTTTATAAATCACTATTTTCCCCCAAACTACCCGCTCATTGGGTTGATATTTTGGAATTTCGATGAGTAAATTGTTAGAGCAGATCAATAATCCCAGTGATTTGAAGAAATTGTCGACTCCGCAGTTGAGGACTCTGGCTGACCAAATACGTCAGTTTATTCTAAACTCAATCAGCAAAACCGGCGGGCACTTAGCCAGCAATCTCGGCATAGTTGAACTGACACTGGCTCTGCACTATGTCTTTGATTTCAAAGAGGATAAGCTGCTCTGGGATGTCGGCCATCAATGCTACACGCACAAAATCATCACCGGTAGAAAAGAACAATTCCACCGTTTGAGGCAACCAGGCGGCATAAGCGGCTTTCCCAATCCGGAAGAGAGCAACTATGACCAGTTTGCAGTTGGCCACGCAGGAACATCTATTGCTACGGCTATCGGAATGGCACTTGGCTCAATGCTTGATGCTCGATACTCGATAACCGACGAGAATCGAGAAGATAAGATTGTGGCAGTTATCGGCGATGCCAGTATCGTCACCGGCGTTTCTTTCGAGGCGCTCAATAATCTCGGATTGGTCAAAAGGCAGTTGCTGATTGTGCTCAATGATAACTCTATGGCGATAGATGTAACCGTTGGGGCTATGGCAAAATACCTTGCGAAGGTTCGCCTGAGCCAGACATACGAAGACCTCCGCAAGACCACAAAAAACATCCTTGAGCACATGCCCGGTATCGGCAAGACCGTTGAAGAAGCAATTGAAAGGATTAAGAAAAGTATCCGTATGGTTCTGCCAGCCAGCCAGATGTTTGAGAGTCTGAATATTCCTTATTTCGGCCCCGTTGACGGCCATGATGTAGATTCACTTATACGACTGTTCAGGGCAATGGCTGAGTTGAATCATCCGGCTGTTTTACACGTTTATACGGAGAAAGGTAAAGGCTTTAAGCCGGCTGACACTCAGCCCAGCAAATTTCATTCAACAGGCCCCTTTAAGATAAACGGTGATGCGATTGAGCCGACAACCGATGTGAAAAGGCCCAGCTTTACAAGCGTTTTCGGCAAGTTCTTGACGGAGCTGGCTGAAAAAGACCGCAGGATCGTTACTATAACCTCGGCTATGTGTGACGGAACAGGACTGCTGGAGTTCCGTAAAAAGTTCAAAGACAGGTTTTACGATGTGGGCATAGCGGAAAGTGCCGCTGTCGATATCGCAGCAGGGCTGGCAAAAACCGGCCTAAAGCCGGTAGTTTGCATCTATTCAACCTTTTTGCAGCGTAGCTTCGACCAGATATTTCAAGAGGTTGCTCTACAAAATCTACCCGTTGTTTTCTGTATTGATAGGGCTGGTTTTGTCGGTTCAGACGGCCCCACACACCATGGGTTAATGGATATCGGCTTTCTGCGGATGCTGCCGAACTTGGTGCTGACGGCACCTGCGAACGAGATTGAAATGAAGCTGGCCCTGGAGTTTGCACTGGCTGAAGATAAGCCAACCGTTATAAGGTATCCAAAAGACCTTGTTCCACCGTCGCAGTTTTCCAGAGCTGCATGCGCCAGACCCTTTAAATTAGGTAAAAGCGTGGTTGTTAAAAAGACAAGAGATTCAGCTATCGCTGTTGTCAGTTATGGCAGTGTATTAACGGAGGCGCTGAGGGCTGCCAACCTGCTGGCCAAAGAGGGAATTGCGGTTGATGTAATAAATGCCCGGTTCGCTGCGCCCGTTGATGAGGCGATAATCGCTCTCTCGGAGACGGGTAAAAATATAATAACGGTTGAGGACCACCATTTAGCCTGCGGATTTGGCTCAGCAGTGCTCGAAATGGTAGCAGCCAAGACTACAAATAACAAATCAGCTAATATTCGGACGCTTGGTGTGCCGAGCAGATTTATCGGACACAACTATCGCAGCTTCCAGCTTATGGAAGCAGGTATTAATGCCGAAAAGATAGTAGAAACAGCGAAAGAAATGGCGCACTCGATGCTTGATGCTCAATACTCGTAGCTCATTGAGTATCGAGAATCGAGTATCAAGGTTCAGTATGCAGAGGAAAAAATTACCCAGATTAGCAATATTCGGCCATCTGAAAAGGCAAAAAGTCTCAGAGGTCGTTGAGGAATTCAGGAATTTTGCTAAGGGTAAAGCCGAGATAATAATCAGCTGTGGCATTGAGGATTGTTCTCCTGACGTGTTGAAGAGCTGTGATTTTGCAATTGTTCTCGGTGGTGACGGTAGTATTATATCGGCTGCAAGAAACCTTAGCAAAACCGGCGTACCTATGATAGGCGTGAATCTGGGCAAACTGGGATTTTTGGCAGAATTTAGTATCAATGAACTCGAAAAATATTTTTCTGATATAATCAGTGGCAAAACAACCATCGAAAAAAGGATGATGCTCAGATGCAAGGTTTGTGACAGCTCTAACAGGAGCCGGCAAAAGTTTAGTTCAGCAGCCATTAATGATGTCTTTATTACATCCGGCCAGCTTCATCGAATGATTGAGCTGAAGATGGCCGTCGATGGTCAGCCAATTGCAGCTTGCGTAGGTGATGGTCTGATAATCTCTACGCCTACCGGCTCAACCGCATATAATCTATCGGCAGGCGGGCCGATATTGGACAGCTCTATGCAGGCGATGGTTATTACTCCGATTTGCCCACATTCCCTAAGTTTTCGCCCCATCGTTATCAGTGCTGATAGCAGGGTTGAAGTATTCTGTGTCCGGCTTAGCGAAGGAACAACTATTTCTATTGACGGGCAGGACTCGTTAGTGTTGTCGGTTGGTGATGTGATTAAGCTTGATAGGGCTGACAGCGATTTTTTAGTGGTTAATAATCCTTTGCGGACCCGCTGGGATACATTAGCTGCTAAATTAGGCTGGGCCGAAACGCCGAAATATGAAAAAGGATAGTAAAACAGGACGGACGATATACAAAACACAATATACGATGGATAAAAACGTATGAATAATGTGTCATCAATCATTATTGCAATAATATTTATCATTTTATCGGAACCTGGCTGGGCGATTGAGAATCCTTCGGTTCGTAGTCCCATCGTTTCAGGCACGGTTCCTCCGAGCAGCATTTCCAGCGGACTGATTTCAACTCCGAACCCGATAGACAGCAGTAGTAACCTGGTGATCACCGGTAACGTTACCGGCGGCAAGCACTTTCGTGCTCAGATACCTTATGGCTCGACTACAAATTTTCGGGCCTCGCTTGGCTCCGCATCGCTTGATTCTTTTTTGAGATATTCGACTCCCGACACAATCGGCGGCCCTGCTGACCTGGATCATCATCCATGGATTAGCGCTGGTTCATCTTATTCTTCAGCTCCGGGGCAATATAGACCATTTTTTTCACAATCAGGAACAGTCGCAACCACAGAAGCCGGGCGGCAGATCCCTGTGAATAGTCTTGCAGATTCTAAAAGAAGTATCGCTGTCGATGGAGGCCTGGCTTTACCGGTCTTGTCGAGGACGCCACAAGAAATGGAAAAGCTTATCTCTGATGAGCTTGGCGCAAATCTGTCTCAATTAGATAATCTGCGAAGTTTAAGGAGCGAAATATACACAACTTCGCAGCAAGAGATGAATGGATGGAGGTCATTAGGAACGAAAAGCTCCGAATCAAATGTAGGGGTATTTCCTTCTTCTCAATCCGGCCCAGGACAGATCAACATTAGAGATATCGACCGGCTAATTGCCAGCATAAAAGCCAGGACTAAAGCTCAAGATTCAAGTTTAGCCGTCGATGGAACGGCGACGAGTTCTGATTATATAAAAGCGGATATCACACCTTCAATATCTCAAAAGGGATTGGTGG
>CAZRMQ010000115.1:0-6549 GCA_964601185.1 uncultured Pirellulales bacterium | reverse complement strand
ATCTGTCTTCTGTCTTGAAATTGGCTTTGATTGGGTTTGTTTTCACCAAGTGTCCAGTGCAATGCTTTTCTCATAATCCCTTGATATATTTAACTTTATATCCATTTGACTTTTTCAAAAATTGGCTTTGTTTTGCAAAAAAATAGGCCGATTTGTAGAATACTTTCGGCATTTGTCGAACAACGTGGCTTTGCATAATATTGGCAATATACACAAACAATAGAAAGTGGGGTGCGAAACCTCGCACAATTTCCGTATCCTTTGCCTGGCAGAGCAGCAATTCGCAACATTTCCATATCTAATTTCCTGATTTACCCCGTGAGATAAGCGCAGCCGCCATCTAATGGGGTGAACCTCAATGGATTTTACTCTTCGATGCTTGTCCCGAGCAGGGTCGATGGATCTGCTATACTTTTATGTACTCAATATGCTATACGCAATACTCAATACGCATCACACAATGCGAGGTCATATTATACCCGAAAAGAGCTTAATTTTCAAGCAAAATGTCAGGAACATTGTGTGTAAACTTCTGCCTTCTGTCTTTAGCAATGGGTGGCAGCCACTGAGCGAACACAGTGAGCGAAGTGGATGGCAAAAAGTCTTTCAGAAAATACAGAATTGACAAGCAGACTTGGCCATGGTTCGACTCCGCTCACCACAGATTGTTTTAAGAGAAATTTTTTACACTTTTAAAATACCATCCACTTCACCCAAAGACATGGGTTCAGTGGCTGCCACCCGTCACCCGTCCGTATGACGGTTGCGTTAACGATGAGTGTTTTGTTTTCCGTTTGAAAATTGGGTCAATACCATATAAGTATATGCGTATATACCTATAGACTGCTTTAAGGATCAAGGGTTTTAGATAAACGTAGGTGCGATGAAATCGCACCTACATAGCTGTGGTCTTGAGCCTGCAACCTGCCGGTAAAAAGAAATTGATATGGTGTCACCAAATTTAATTTATCCTTCCTTTCGTAAAACTTCAAACATTTTTTAGCATTGGATAAGGCTAATCTGGCTATTTACTGGATAATTGATCAAACCAAGACTTGTTCCATGCAATTCGATACTTTACTTTCTATTCAATGGTTGATCCCATGATATCTATAATACGGATGCACCTAATTCGTCGTAGTTTTAACGTGCAGATCAAGTCTTTCCCTAAGCCGAAACCACTAAGGCGTCGACGGCGATAGTCCTTACGAAAAACTGATATGTCTGCAAAACCGAGTGGTAGATAACGCAAAATGGCCATTCTTGAATGTTGTGTACGGGCATAAGATAATGAGTCACGGATAATACGCCTACATGATTTACGTACGAGATCTTTATTTATCTCCGCTTTGGGGTCAGAATTTTCGATTATAACAGATCCCTTCAGAACACTCCTCCATCCGTTTCGATGTATTTTTGCCTGACGGACTTTAATATTCGCCCAACCAAAATTTTTTCGGATGTCAGCAATGAGATAAGGCAGGTGTAAACGAAAAGAAAATAGAAAAGTTTCAAATTTTGAATAAAATCTGGGTGGTTTAATTCCTGGGACATGGTAAAAGATATCTTCAATAGCATTTCTATACTCTTCTAGTTGCACATTTGGCTGCAACCTGAGTCGCCGAAGTTCTTTCCCGTTAAATTTCGCCCAGCCTTGCCAATATTTCTCTGAACGAATAGAGAAGAAATACCAATCATAACCCGGAGCAAAAGATTCCGCAAGAACACCCGATTGAAAAGCAGAGAATCGCACTTTATTAAAAACGGTAGTTCGTGGACGCGCATAAATAACTAACTGTTTAGAACCACTGATTTCCGAAGGTACACAGCCGGTTATTTCCCACCATGGTGTTTTAGTTTCTTCTCTGAGTTCATCCAAAAGCAGTTGTTGTGGAAGTATATACCCCTTTGATTGACTTGAGAAAAGAAATATGGATAATCCAAAGGTAATAGCATTGCACGTATCAAGCAAATCATCAAAGTTTCTGATAACGTCAGTATCATCATACGTTTCTTCGGCTTTTTGATCTCTGTAGCATACCTGTTTCATGAGGTATATTATTGCTCCATGTGCAATTGCATTTCTCACCGTATGACGATATGGCTGGGTAAGTTCTGAGAGGCTACTGCGATTGACTTCTTCTATAACTGACCAAGCATTCAGTCCTTCTGTACTTTTATTACGATCTAAACGTAAAAAGTTAGCCACAATTCGAAGAAATGGTATGAGCACAGCTTCAATCAATCTAAGATAGGTGGGATGAATCTGCTGATCTATGAACCTAATCAATTCGTAATCATCAAGTTTATCAAAATAATCATGCCAGTTGTATTTATTAATTTCATCAAGATGCAGGAAAGCTCGATTCAATTCTGCGCTGTTAATAGTCAAGTAATCTTGGAGAGCATTACGGCCTAAACAATCCCGTTCTTTCAGCCAACTAAGAAAAAGTAAATAAGATGATTCTAAGTAGAACTTCTGTGGTGAAGAAATAATATACTTTCGAAGCATCAGAAAGTGTTGTCCCGGACAATCAATTAATTCAGGAAAACGCATCTTCAACTCCGCTCTCTGACGTTTATGCGTTTCTTTGAGAAGATGGTTCTCTAAAATACTTTTAATTGTTTCCATAGATTTCCAAGTTCTACTGGATAGTGCCGTAGGAGATAAAAGCCGTCGGCAGTCCAATGATATGGCTTTTCTTTGTAGTTTAGTAAGATTAACCCTTTTTTGCCAGCGGGCACTTGCAAATTATTGAGCAGGGATTACACTAATAGTCTATGGCAAAGAAGGCGGCAAAATCGAAGATGGAAGCAGGTAAATCCTTCGATGTTGCTCAGGGCAGGCCTGATATAGATACTTTTGAGGCCGTGATGATGCACGAAGACCGGCAGAAAAGGTTCTTTGTTTCCTTCGATTTCTCATCCGACGCCGACGGGAAGTCGCATCAGAAAAGACAATGAGATGATGGAATCATTATGGAAGAAGATGTGGTTCATTGTGGTTGGTACGTGACTCTGCTCGTCGACGTGCTGGGCCAAGGTGAAGCGATCTCTCGCCTCGCCTCTCTACCTCAAACTGAGGAACAGAAGGACAACTATCTTCGTGCCGTGAAGGACTCCGCCGGTAAGGTTGACGAAGTAAGACAATTAATATCTGAGTTCTTTAGATCATATTTGAACACAACGTCATCCATTCCTCTAAGCCAGCTCACTAATGAACAACGCGTGCAGTACGATATTCTTAACGATTACCGAATTGGTACACAGATGTTCTCCGATACAGTGATAGCTTATTCTCCGCTCTCCACCAGTTCTGGTCGAGTTAGCACAAAGGGCGTATACACTATGGTATTAGCAGCAGCTTCGACCTTGATACATAGTCTCTCAGACGAGGTTGCCTTGCGCGGTGGCATTGATGTGGGCGTGGCCATGGAGCTACACGACAACGATCTATACGGACCCGCGTTAATGACCGTAGATTACTTGGAAAAAAAAGTGGCACAATGGCCGCGCATCGTAGTTAGCAAAGGCTTAATACAGTTTCTTCACCAGATGATGAGAACACCGTGTGCTGATCTTGTCGACCAGATGAACTATAAGTTGGCCGAGACATGTTTGAGCATCATTGCGCCAGATGTTGATGGTGTGGCGATTATCGACTATCTCGGTGATGCGTTTCGGCGAACATTCGGATCAGCCAATCAACGGCCTATCGTGGAAGCCGGCCTTGCATTTGCGCATCGGGAGCACGAACGGTTCTCACAAAAGGGTGATTACAAACATACACTACGATATAGCCTTCTGCGCCAATACTATGAGGAACGGATGGCCAAGTGGACGGAATGATATTCACTGGCGTAGAAAAATCTGGAAACAACAAAAAGATGCATCTTCAGGTCTTAAAATGACAGAATGAAAATAGGTCAGGAACATTGCCGTAAGGCATGGCCAAGACCATTTGGGGATGTTTTTAGTCCGCTAGGGGATGCCTTACGGCACGGTGTCGGTGCAATTTCATCGTGCCCTACCGACTGATTTGTGCAAGCAATGTGTTAGCGTCGTACGTTATGCGTGATGCGTATTGCGAAAAGGTGAATACGCAATGCGAAATACGTACTACGCTCTACGAATTTAACCCGTGAGATAGCACTGCGTTATCTCACGGGTTTATCTGCTCACATGCTTTTTGATAAACTTCATCAACGGTTATGTTCTTGACACTGTGTTTGGCGTCAATGCTTTTTATCTCGAATCCCCTGCTGTAAGGCTCGCGGGCTACCATACATTCGCTTCTGCCGTATGGAGCAATTCTTGCCGGGTTTGACCAGCTATACATCAAAACCAATGGCGTGCCCAAAGCCGCAGCAATATGCCCGGGGCCGGTGTCGTTGCTTACCACCAGCTTTGCATCCTTAAGTAGAGCTACCAGCTCAGTGAGAGAGGTTTGACCGGCAAAATTTATTATGTGGACGTCGGTCAAGTCTTTAATCGCTTCAATTATGCTACTCTCGGCTTCCGTTCCGACAGCGATTATAGGCAAGCTAAAACGCGATGAAATTCTATCGGCCAAGGCAGCAAAACGCTCTACCGGCCAACACTTGCCGTGGTGTGTCGAGCCGGGTACAAAAACAATATATTCACCGAATTTGATATTATGACCTGCTAATAGATTACTGACCGAGTCGCGGATGTGCGGATTTACAGGAAGTAGAAATATGGGTTTTGACTTCTGTCTTCCGTTTTCTGTCTTCTGTCCTCTGTCCTCTGTCTTCTGCAAGGCAGCTTCGATTATCTTCAAATAGTAATCGACCAAATGAATACAATCATGGCCTTGCTCGATTTTATGCGTATAAAACAGGTGTGCATGTTCTCTGGCATTTGCCATTCCGAATCGCTTTTTACAGCCTGACAGCCACGCTAAACAGGCCGTTCTAAAAAGACCCTGAAGATCAAATACAGCGTCGAACTTACTACGACGGAGTCGCCGAGTGAGCGATACGAGAGCAACGAAGGCTTTGGGATGATACCAGGCCTTGCCGAGGAATTTCCGGTCGAAAGGAATTACCTCGGTCAGGTGAGGATGATTCTCAAGAAGCGGCGCAAATTCAGGACGGATCAGCCAGCTAATTTTGGCATCGGGAAAATTTCTGCGCAGGGCCGATAGAGCCGGCAAAGCCAAAACTACATCGCCAAGCGCGCTGGGCTTGATTATCAGGATATTCCTTAAGCCTGTTGGCATAATACAATATTTTAGGTGAAAAAACTAATTTGAGCAATGAATATAACTATTAAAAATTTGGAGACTATAGCAGCCGATTATTTGTTCAATTCGTCCCGAAGGCTTTGTGGCAGTGTTTCTTCAAGCTGCGGATACTTCTCTATGATACGAAAAATATCAGCCAAATCCTTTTGCCGTTTGCTTTTCCGCCGAGCTTTATCCATATACGCCCAGACTTTGCCCTGCAGCACGTCTTCAAGCCTTGCGACCTTCATTTTGTAACCCAGCACATTTCTATCCTCCGCAACTGAAACAAAGCTCTGGTACCGGGGATCGGATTGTAGTTGAATCCGCAGGTCGGAGCTTCCGCTGGTGATGTTCACACTATGCTCAAACTGCTCAACTTTTAAGCTGTGTTCTTTAGCTGCTTTGCAAATAGCACCGATATCTTCAGCCGCCGGGACAATATCCAAATCAAGGCTCACGACAGGTTCAACATAAGCGTTTACGGCAAGGCCCCCGATTAGACAATACCGCGAACCCGTTTTAGAAAGAATGTCTAAAAGTATCTGGATGATGTCCGATTTCCCGTTTGCCAGAGAGTTGATAAATTCCTTACCTGTCATCTCATTTCTTCCTTCAAACGAACATCGTTTCTTCTTAACAAATCCAAATTTTAACTCCTCTGATACATTAAATCCATTCAAATAATACGGATTAACACCAATTTTCATAGGTCTGGATTCCCGTTACCCGCCTTCGCGGGCACGAGCTTCGCAGAAATGGCAATGGCAAAAACTAAACGGATAGAAAAAATATACAGCGGTTTTGGAGTTTATGTTGACGGATGTGCTTTTTCTTGATAATTAAGATTTTCTCTGGAGTAAAGAATGTAGGTTGTCATTTCGAGTGAGCCGAAGGCGAGTCGAGACACGCAGCGAAGCGAAGAGCCACGAAGTGAAATCTGCTATTGAATAGATTTCTCCGCTTCGCCCCCGTGCTTTCTGCGAAAGAAGAAATGGGGGCTTCGGTCGAAATGACAATGAGTCTATTCTACAGAGCATTGCGAAAGAACGTAAATATTTTAGGAGGTTAGACAATGAGAAAGACAAGTCTGAAATTCCAGTGGCTTAGCCACAAGCTCTCGTTTATTTCGATTCTTGTAATTTTAATTTATGGCTTAGCCATAGATCCCTCCTTTTGCAATGGCCAGCCTGTCCCCGCGCAGGCGGGGAGACAGGAGACAGTATCTATCTCGGTGAATCCGTCGAAAGTCGAAGGCATGATCGATGAGAAAATTTACGGCCATTTTCTTGAGCATATTTATC
>CAZRMQ010000114.1:0-6562 GCA_964601185.1 uncultured Pirellulales bacterium | reverse complement strand
ATGGTCAAGATATCCAATTTCAATTGAAGAAGACAGTGGCAACGCATTTCTTTTTGTTCAGATTCCTATTGCCGGTGAATCGATGAAAATACAGCTTGATACGGGCAGCGGAAACGGCCTGTCACTTAGCGAGGAGCTTTGGGAGACAATGTCTGGCAAGCTACAAAACATCAAGCTCAAAGAGGATACCGAGCTATACCCGTATATCGGGCGACTGTCCTGCAAGCGAGGTGTCATCTCAAAGCTTCAGGTGGGTGACAGACTAATTCCAAATGCCAAGATATCGGTTTTCCCGGCGAGCAGTCCGCTATTAAGTGACTGCGACGCGATATTAGGTATGCAATATTTTCAGGACACCGTGATGGTTCTTGATTTCAACAATGCAATGCTTTGGGTCAGGAACCACATGAGCTGACGGACGTTCTGAGTTCCTGCCTTTACCATCGATACAACCCCACTTATTGGAACTAAAATTTCTAAATTTTATGCAGCTAATGGTTTTATTTAGACCGTATTTTCCCACTCTATTATGTCTGAATATAATAGATTTTTTTAACAATCCTGCCATAACCTAAAAACAAAGACATTATCGCACCAAATAATCCAGGATAGCACGTCCTAAAATGTGAGAAGCCAAGTATAAACCGACTCCGGGGAGCATTTTTCTAAATTAGCCGCCCCTTTATGACGAAAAGTCTTCAGGAATGGTTTTGTCTTTGCTGCTGGCATATCAGTTTGAAGGATGAAAAGGAAAAAGGCCGGTATCGGTTAAATCCTCGTAAGAATATATTCAGGATTGATTAAATAGATAACCGAGGCCGGTGAGGAAATGATTGCAACCGCTCCCTGTGACGTGGCGTTTGCATCACATTTTTAATTGGGGGTGACAATTATGACAGGGAGGAAAAAGGCGAGAATATGGAGTCTCGTATTGGCATTAGTCCTGCTGAGTCAGTTCTTGCCTGTAAGGCAAGTATGTGCCGACGAACAGGAATTCAAGAATAGCTCAAACTTTTTTGAAGACTTACTTGGCATAATGTTGCTACGGGTCAAGTACTCTCCTGCTGAGGGGCCTGTGCTTCCATACGAGGCCGTTTCAGATTGGCTGGGGTCATGGAAAGACTTCAAAAGGCAGATGGAAGAAAAATATGGAACAAGTATTGGTATTATATTGGATGACCATCATCAACATATCCTCAGCGGACCAGGAGTTTACTGATGCTCGATGTTCAAACGCTACTCAACCCGGGCACAAATTCTGACAAAGATCCAGTTTTGATCCCGGGTATAAGGCTCAAGATGAGCTTCTAAACGCATTGGTAGTAGATAAGTTTTGCTGGTTGTTAAGAACAAAAAGAAGAGAACGTGAATGGAGAATTAAGATGGTTGATGCAAGAAACAATATCAACAGCAGAAAATTGGTTTACTTGAGTTTGTTAATTGCAATTGCCGGCATAGCTGTATTGTTTTTTCTCAGCCGAGCCACGCCGAAAAAGTCACGAGCCGGGTCAGATAAACAGGTAGAAGGTACATCTGTGCCTAAGTCTATCGAGCCGGCACAGAAGTTTAAGATTGTACACGTGATGAGTTACCATTCGCCATGGGAGTGGACGGATAGTCAGTTCGAGGGATTCAAAGACGCCTTGAGGGACCTTGAAGTAGAATATAAGGTCGTCCAGATGGATACCAAACGACAAAGCTCCGAGCAGTGGAAACAAAAGGTTGCAGTCGAAGCGAGAGGACTTATAGACACATGGAAGCCGGACTTGGTTTTTACAGGTGACGATAATGCACAGAAGTATGTTGCAAAGCACTATATTAATACAGATATACCTTTTGTTTTCTGCGCGGTTAACAATGACCCTGCCGATTATGGATTTGTAGGGAGTAAAAATATAACCGGCGTTTTGGAACAGCTTCACTTTGAGCAGACTATTAAGTTGCTAAAGCAACTCGTCCCAACAGCTCATAGGATAGCTATCATAACAGACCCGGGGAAAATGTGGTCCCCCATAATACAAACAATGAAGCAGAGTGAAAGTAAACTGCCACAGGATGTAGAAATTTTAGGATACTATGTGCTCAATACCTTTGAAGAGTACCAGAAGATGGTGAAAAACTGCCAAAGTGAAGTTGACGCGATAGGAATGCTCGGCGTTTTTGAGTTTAAAGATGAAAATGGTGTTAATGTTCCGTTAGAGCAGGTACAGCGCTGGACGATAGAAAACAGCGGCCTGCCTGATTTTGCATTCTGGAAAGACCGTGTCGATAAGGGGACACTGTGTGCGGTTGCGGCGTCAGGCTTTGAACAGGGTCGAGCGGCCGGAAAAATAGCCAGAGGCATATTGTCCGAGGGTTGCAGCCCTGCCAGTTTCCTGATGAAAGCAACTGAAAAGGGGATACCCGTTGTGAGCCTTGCCAGGGCCAAAAAGCTGAATCTTAATCCAAGCTCAAGTGTGCTCTTAACAGTTGAAGTCGTCACAGAATTTACCTGGTAACAGCCATGCGATTAAAAGTACGTGAGAAAATTCTGATAATAACCGCTACGGTCTTATTACTGGCGATTGGTGCGAATACCTTAGTTATTAGCAAAATGTTTAGAAAAGGGTATTCTGCCGCATTACAGTCAAAGATGGATGTTATTGCTAATACGCTCAGGTCGCAAATAGAGAGACTAATTGGACTGGGTATCACTATCGAGAATATCGAGGGATTCGAGACTCAGTGTCAGGAAATAATGCGGAAAAACAAAGAAGTAGCCTACGTTATGGTGGTTCAGAAAAATGGCAAGATCTTATTTCACAATGACCCAGCATACCACGGTACGACGATAAACGACCCGCATATCAAAGAGGTTTTTACGAACAAGCAACAGAAGGTTTGTTTGTATGAAACGAATGGGCGAAGGTACTATAATACGATTGTCCCGGTGGGAGACGGGTCAAGTGGGTCTGACATCGCTGTGGTAGTAGGATTTCCCACGACACTTATCGATGGCAAGATACAAGAGTTTCTTCATTACAGTTTTATGGTGGCTCTTACATCTTTAGGCATTGCGACATTCCTATTGTTGACCGGTCTTTCAATTTCGGTAACGAAACCCTTATCCAGCCTTGTTACCACGATTCAGCAAATCCGGAAAAGTTCCGACCTTGATAAGAGAGTTGTGGTCGAGTCATCAGATGAAATTGGCGTACTTGCTGATGCCTTCAACAATATGACTGAGAACCTGCAGAAGACAACTACATCGATATATAATCTCAATCGTGAGATTACCGTTCGCAAGAAGGTAGAAAAGGCTCTGCGAAAGAGCGAGGATCGATTTAAGCATGTAGCTGAAAGTGCCGGCGACTGGATTTGGGAGGTTAATGCCGAAGGATTATACACTTATTCCAGCCCCGTTTTAGAAAAAATACTTGGCTATAAGTCAAAAGAAGTTATTGGAAAGAATTATTTTTATGATTTTTTTGCCCCGGACGTGAAAGAAAATTTAAAGAAAGCAGCCTTTGAGGCTTTCGCTAAGAGAGAGAGTTTCAGAGGCTTTATTAATCCTAATATACATAAAAACGGCAATGTTGTCATTTTAGAGAAAACCAGCACGCCGATTATAGACGATGAAGGAAATCTTTGCGGATATCGAGGAGCAGACAGAGACATCACCGAGCGCAGGAAGTCGGAGCAGCGTCAGGCCCACTTGCTTGAGCAACTCGAAAAGACAAATCAAGAGCTAAAGGACTTCGCGTACGTAGTCTCGCACGATTTGAAAGCTCCGCTACGGGGGATCAACACGTTAGTAAAGTGGATATCAAGTGATTATGCGGATAAATTTGACGAGGAAGGTCAAGAGCAGATGAATTTGCTTTTGAGCCGAGTGGACAGAATGCATAACTTGATTGACGGAATCCTACAGTACTCCCGGGTCGGACGTGTTAAAGAGGAAAAAACTCAGGTGAATCTGAATGAGCTTATGCCGAGTATTATCGATACACTTGCTCCGCCGGAAAACATCACCATTACAGTTGAAGATGAGCTGCCTATGATCGAATGTGAAAAGACTCGTATTATTCAGGTTTTCCAGAATTTACTAAGTAATGCTATAAAATTTATGGATAAGCCACAGGGACAAATAAGAATAGGCTGCGTCGAAGAAGGCCCACATTCGGCGGCCTGGAAGTTCAGTGTCGCTGATAATGGCCCTGGAATTGAAGAAAGATACTTCGAGAAAATCTTCCAGATGTTCCAGACATTAAGGCCGCGTGATGAGTTTGAAAGCACCGGTGTCGGTCTAACAGTAGTTAAAAAAATAGTTGAGACACATGGGGGAAGGATCTGGGTGGAATCTAAAGTGGGCGAGGGAAGTACATTTATATTCACGCTGCCGAAGCAAGAAAAGATTGTTAGAAATGCAGAGCTTGAAGCTGTCGTTAATTACTAACAATCTTAATAGTGTAAAAACTGTATAGAAAGGATTGCTATGAGCTCTCGTGGAAATATATTAACGGGTAAATTTATATTTGTTTTGGTGCTGTTGGTATCGTTTGGTACTGGCGCTCGTCTATTAGCGCAGCAGCAGGACGCAAACAAGCCAGCGGACTTCTTCGAAATGTCCATAGAGGAGCTAATGGAGGTGCAGGTTGTGGTTTCAGCCGCTCGTCAGGCCCAAAAAATTGAGGAGTTATCGGTCCCGGTTAGCGTCATTACCGCAGAAGATATTCATTACAGCGGCTTGACTAACATACCTGAGCTTTTGCAGTTTACTCCAGGAATGGATGTTCTAAAGATAGAGCGTTATCGCTTTGCGGCTGGAGTCAGGGGGCTACATGAATTCATTTCAGACCGTACCTTGGTGCTTATCAACGGACGTTCTGCCGAGAGCCCACTCTTTGGCGGCTCAGAATACTATACGCTGCCGATTCTTATGGAAGATATTGAACGGATAGAAGTTGTACGAGGCCCTGGTGGAGCGGCCTGGGGCGCAAACGCCCTTAATGGTGTGATCAACATAATAACAAAAAAGCCTGAAGATGTTCTGGGTGTATTTGCCTCAACGACAATGACTGAATTTGGAGATAGTTACACCCACCTTCGCTGGGCAGAAAAGCAAGGAAAATGGAGTTGGCGTCTGTCCGCTGGATATGAGGACCTTAAAAATTCCGATGATGCCGGCGCAGGTGAATATGTATCCAATACTACTGCTACAGTTAATACTCTAATGGGTTTTAGCAGTTTTACGGCGGATGATTTCATGCGTAACTCACGATTTGATACCGAAGCCCAATATGATTATTCCAACCGGACAAGGATATCATTCGGTACCGGTTATTCACACACCGAAGTAGGTGACAGGGAGTGGGGGGGATATTATCCGGGGGGAACCGGCTGGTATGAAACAGTTCGATCCTATACAAAGTTGGAGCACGAATTTGATAACGGTAATACTGGCTACCTGCAATGGTTCGGTAATTACGCCAATTCAGATGTAGAGACCCTTATGAAGTGGAACTGGATGCAAAATGATATCGAGGGACAATTGAATTTCACGGCTGCAGATGTCCACAACGTTACGATAGGTGGAAATGTACGGTTTATACGGCTTGATACCAATACCAAAATGGAGACGTCTCAGCAGCTTAACTACATAGGTAGCCCATTCGATGAACAATTTGCAGGAGCATTCTTAATCGACCGCTGGACACTGAGCGACCGGCTTACTCTTGAAGGCCAGATTCGTACCGACTATTATTCGGAAACACAAACTGATTGGGCAAATCGGTTGACTGCTCTATACGCAATGGATAAACAAAAGGACCACATATTTCGGCTCAGCTTCGCCAAGGCTTTTCGTACTCCTTTCGTGTCACCTCGCAAAGTTTGGACCAGTCGCGTTCCTTTACCCTCTCCTCCGTATCCGGCCGGCCTGTATGCATTTAATGTTAGACCGTCTGATGATCTGGAGAACGAGGAAATTTACTCACTCGAAGCAGGCTACACGGCAAAACTTGCCAAAAACCTAACCCTTCGGGCAGACACTTATTACCAACGCTTTGAAAAGCTCATCGGATATACCAAGACATACGTTGGTTCGATACCTTACCATAAGGCTGATAATATTGACGGAGCAGATTCCTGGGGTGCCGAACTGGAATTGGCCCTGCAGGGTAAAATCGGAAAGCTCTCAGCCTGGTATGCCTATAACGACTTCCAGGAGGATGTGTCTCAACAAGGCGTCCGCGCCTATCTTCCTGCTAAACACAAGGTTGGATTAACCGGTCGTTTGTTTCTATCTGACGGATGGACATTTAATACAAACTATAAATATATGAGTACAAACCGTACGCTTGGCCTTGACACAACCATTTTAGATGCTGGTCCGTCGCACCACATAGACCTGGGCCTGGCAAAGCAGTTCGCCAAAGGTAATGGCGAATTTATGATTGGCGTAAGTGACATGTTAAACAAAACAAATGGTCCTTACTTTGGGTTAGGTCAATTATCTGCCCACGAAGTACCGGGACGGATGTTATTTGCCCGGCTGCAATTAAAGTTCTGAGTAAGGTGAAGG
>CAZRMQ010000113.1:5094-6616 GCA_964601185.1 uncultured Pirellulales bacterium | reverse complement strand
TCGCCGTGCCGGACTTCGACGAGCTCAGTCGAGTCGCGACGGCTAAACTTAACCCTTGTGGTGAGCTTGTCGAATCCATTTGCATTGTAAAAGTTGCGCTGATATACTAATTACTGGTACCAAAATAGGTTGCATAGTATTTGCGGTAGAGACAAATATGGCTGAAGGATGTTCTGAAACAGCGAGGATTTATCCAACCGAAAAAATGGGCCAGTTCAGTATCCTCGACATGCTGACCTACTTTGAAAAGCACGGCGCGTTGCGGGTCTCAGACCTGCATATCAAAGTCGGCGCGCCGCCTACATATCGCATTGACGGCAACTTGGTAAAACTTAAAGGCCCAGATGTGACGACGGACATGGCTAAGCAGCTTATCTATCCGCTGCTTAGCGACGATAATCTGCACAAGCTGAAGGGCCAGAATAGCGTCGATTGCTCTTATCGGCTGCGCTCGCTACAGTTTAGGATAAATATCTTCAAGGAAAACGACGGAATAGCCGCGGCCATCCGTGCATTATCGCTGGATGTTCCCAAAATAGAAGATATCGGCTTTCCAAATAACGTCTGGGAAGATATTATCAATCTCAAACACGGACTGGTCCTTTTAACCGGTATCACCGGTGCCGGAAAATCCACGACAATTGCCTCGTTTATCGGCAGAATCAGCGAAAAACACGCCTGCCGAATCATAACAGTCGAGGACCCCATAGAATACATCTACCAGCAGAAATATTCGATTGTCTCGCAACGCGAGGTCGGACGGGACGTCAAATCCTTCATTCAGGGATTAAAGGAAATGATGCGGGAAGACCCCGATATAATATTTGTCGGCGAAATGCGCGACCCCGAGACTATAGCCATGACACTTATGGCCGCCGAGACCGGCCATTTGGTCTTTTCCACACTGCACACCAGGGACGCCACCGGCACGGTGACGCGAATCCTGGATTATTTTCCATCCGGCAGACAGGCTGAAGTGCGAAATCAGCTCTCACTCGGGCTGGCCTACATTATCTGTCAAAAGCTCGTGCCCAAAAAAGACGGCACAGGCAGAATTGTAGCTATGGAAATCCTTAACAATAACTATGCCTGCGCCAACCTGATTCGTACCGGTAAGATCGAGCAATTATATTCGCAACTGCAAACAAGGATTCGAGAAAAGCCCGACGAAAAAATGATAACTATGGAAAAGCATCTGTCAATGCTCGTAAAACAGGATAAAGTCGATCTGCTGGAAGCCAAGAAGTGGGCCAACGACCTTAAAGCCTTTACCGATAGCATGCAGCGGGAGTAATGTCGTCGTGCGTCGTGCGTGATGCGTAGTGCGTCAAATAAAATGCTAAGCGATTTACGCAATACGCACGACGCAATACGAATATATGACTATTCAGTTTAACTGTCCTAAATGTAATTCGGTGATTGCTTTTGACGAAAAGCACTGCGGCAAACGCGCACGATGCCTGACCTGTAGGCAACTCTTCATAATCCCCTTCAAGGACGAAAAAAAGCCAAAGAAAATCAA
>CAZRMQ010000113.1:0-4994 GCA_964601185.1 uncultured Pirellulales bacterium | reverse complement strand
GTAGGCAACTCTTCATAATCCCCTTCAAGGACGAAAAAAAGCCAAAGAAAATCAAGCCCGAAAAAGAGAAACCAGGTGAGCCACTACCTGGCTTTTACCGAGCTGCATTTGTTGATAACTGGAAACTATTCACAAAATCGGAAAATGTCACCGGCTTAGTATTTATAATAACAGCGGTTTGCCTTAAGTTCTTCACAGCCCGGTTGAATTTTACCGTGACGGTACCTGGACCAAGGCGTTCCATAGATTTCTATGTGCCCTTGGGACATATTCTTCACACAGCGGCCTGGGGATTTCTGTTTTGGTATTACATGGAGATAATCTACTCAACCGCCTTCGAGCTGGAAAATCTGCCGGACGTCGTTATAGGGGGATTTAACGGTCTTATCTGGCACATTATTAAATCAGTATATACTTTTGCTATCGCGCTCCTTGTGGTTGAGCTGCCGTTCCTAATTGTTGCTATAATTGCAAAGATAACGGGCAATGAATTGATTGTGCTTTTACTCTGCGGATTGTTTCTGTTTCCTATAGCAATACTGACGGTTGCAATAGGCAGAGACCTGACAATGTTAAGGCCCGATTATTTTGTGATCCCAATCATCAGAGCGTTTAAACCTTACCTGGCGATGTCGATGCTGCTCGGTGTCGCCGGTTTTCTTCAGATTCAAGCAAGACAATACAACAGCCAGGAGCCTGTGGTTGCTGCTGGCTATTTACTATTAAATATTATTGCGCAGGTCTTGATCTTGATGGCAATGCGTGCGATAGGCTTTTTCTACAAACATTATACCTGCTACCTGCCCTGGTGATACATGACTGTTCAATTTTACTGCCCTAAGTGCGATACGATTATTGCCTTTGATAGAAAGCACTGTGGCAAACGCGCCCGATGTACAACCTGCGGACAGCTTTTCATAATACCATCCGAAGACTATGAAACACCGCAAAAAATTGAGACCAAAGTTAAAAGAGCTGATCCACTGCCCGGCTTTTACCGGGCGATATTTGTCGATAGCTGGAAGCTGTTTATCGACCCGGAAAACGCAATCCCACTGGTGTTTGTCATTGCCGCGGTGTGCTTTAAATTTCTTCTCGGCACAGGGATATGCTGTATGAATATCATCTCGTTTGTAGTCGTCTGGGGCTGGCTGCTGGGATTTTATATGAACATCATTTACGAGACAGCATCCGAGATAGATAAACTGCCGCAAATTTATCTTGGTACAAGTCTCACTTTTTTGTGGTACATTTTTAAGCCGCTTTTTGTCTTTCTATGGACTATGGCAGTTGTGCAGATTCCATTTGTTATTGCGTTTGGTCTGCTGCAAAATAAAGGTCCGGCTGGTGACAATATGCAGCAAACAGGAAACGGGCCGCAGTTACTTTTGCTGGCTCTGTTTATCCTTGGCTTATTTCTTTTTCCGGTAGCGATTTTGACCGTAGCAGTCGGCAAGGACATCACACTGTTAAGGCCCGATTACCTTTTTAAGCCGGTATTCAAGGCGCTTGGACCGTATCTGATGGTGGTGACATTACTTGTTGCCGCCGGTATTATTGAGATGCAAACCAGGCCGTTTACCGGCGTAAATCTTGCGGCAGATGTGGTCCATTTGGTGCTGGATCTTGTAACCCAGGTGATTGCTATCATTGCGATGCGTGCGATAGGCCTGTTCTATCGCCACTATAGTTGTCACTTTGCCTGGTAATACGAAATATTTAGCCCCGCGTTTCACGCGGGGTCTTTATGCTCCACGAGAGGATTTTGCTGACCGTCGCCGTGCCGGCGACGGCTAAACTAAATATTTAGGTTATTGCGGGGTTCGATCAATAAATCTTTTCAGTAATCGCTGCAAAAGTTCCATTGGCAGGCCCATTACGTTTGTCAGGCTGCCTTCAATTTTCTCTATAAATTTATCGCCGGTTTCTTGAATAGCATAAGCGCCAGCTTTGTCTCGCCAGGACTCGCTTTCAATATGCTCAGCAATTTGCTCAGCGGTCATCTTCCTTGGATAAACAGTCGTAGTGTCACTTTCTACTATTTCGATGCCGTCACTTAGCCTGACAATGGCAAGGCCGGTTATGACCTTATGAGGTCTGCTGAAAAGTTTCTGTGTAATCTGCTCGGCATCTTTCGCATCGGTGGGCTTTCCAATAATTTCGCCGTCAAAATCAACAACGGTGTCGGCGCCGATGACCAAACAATCCGGGTACTTTTCAGCAACATTCTTTGCCTTAGCCAAGGCTAATATTTTGGCGTATTCACAGGCATTATGTCCCTCCATCGGAAAGGCCGACTCATCGATGTCGGGAACAATAGAAATGAATTTATAGCCTGCTTCGGCTAATAATTGTTTTCGCCGTGGCGAGGCCGAAGCTAAAATGATACAAACCGAGTGTTCTTTACACATGAAGCGGGGTTTTCCTCAGATTTCTTTGAAGTCCGCACCAAATACTTCAGCGGTGAATAGATAGACTTCCGTTTCCGGGTCACGCCAGGCATCGGCGGCAAGGCCCGCTTTGTGTGAGCAGCAGTACGAGAGAAATTTCTCTTTGCTCCAGCCGATCTCTGTGGCTACCTGCGGCAGAAAACAGCCGGAAGCACGTCCCCTCTTTATATAAATGCCGTCAACACCAAGCTGTAGACTCAAGGGATTATCTGTCCGTTGCAACGGCGACAATACCGATATCTCGACATCCAGGTCTTTTAATTCGCGTGGCGTTATTGGCTCAGCCAGAAAACGCGGGTCGCCGGTCGCCGAGGCCTTTGCCATCTGGCTGACTAATTCAATCAATGGGCCTTGCGAAGTGAATTGGCCGATACAGCCGCGCAGTCGGCCTTTGTTTTTCAATGTCACGAAGCAGCCGCAAGGGGCATTCAGTTCAGGGTCATCCGAATGGGGCTTAGGGATAGGCCCGCCGGTAATAACCGCCTCAACTGTATCACGCGCAGTTTTAAGTAAAATCCTTTTTTGCGCTTCGTCCATCAAATATGCCACCAATAACCATTTAATCAACACTCAATGTAACCATTTTATCACGAGGAATCCGCCAATCAATAATACTACAAACGCAAGAGAGAACCAGTTGAAATATTTTTCAATGACAGGCCGGATTTTTTCACCTTTCCAGCCGAACAGCCCCGCCACAAGAAAGAATCTCGCCGAGCGACTGACTGCCGAGGCGATAAAAAATCCTAAAAAGTTAATTCTCGCAACGCCTGCGGATATTGTGCAGACTTTATATGGCAAAGGGGTAAAACCGCATGTAAAGACAATCCAGAAATCGTATTTATCATACCAGCCTGCAAATTTTGCAAAATTCGCCTCCGTCAAGCCAATCGCTCCCAGGTGAGCATAAGCCCACGGACTAATCAAAGACCATAAAAAAGTCCCAATCAAATAGCCCAGAACACCTCCAAGTATCGAGGCTATCGAGCAGGCAAGGGCAAAGCGAAACCATTTTTTTGGCGCGCCTAATGCCAGCGGCATAAGCAGGACGTCCGGCGGGACAGGGAAAAAACTCGACTCAGCAAAACTCAGACAGAATAAAGCCGTAGAGCCGTGCTTCGTATCGGCGAAGTGAATCACCCAGTCATACAACCGCCTGTGCCAATGCCACCAGGCAACTTTCTGGTGATTAGTAACTGGCGACTGGTGACTCGATTCAGGATTTATTGTTTCCTTGTTCGACATTCAATATTCCTTATTTGCCACAGCAAGGTAGGATGGGCAACTTGTTGCCCATGCAGGTTTTGATCAGACTAATTGTCCGCATGGGCAGGAAATCTGCCCATCCTACGACTACGACTTTTTCTTTTCTTGTTCATCTGCGAATTTTCCTGCGGGCCCGCCGGCCATAAATAAAACCGCAAACCGCGTCACCAACGCACCCAAAAGAACATAACCCAAAATCACCTGCAAGCTCAGCAATATATGTCCCCATATACTTTGCGCATTAGCGTACATATCACCAAAGCCTAATGTCGTCATTGTAACAATGGAAAAATACAACGTCCGCAAAGGCACTAACCACGATGGTACTACAATTCCATTTCGGTCAACAAATAGATTCTCCACAATCCCCGGCGGAGCTATCCGGCCCCAATGATAGTAGATATTCGCAAAAATAAAAGCTAAAGCAGAGAAAGTAACTATAATCCGCCCGGTCGAAAACCCATAGTCACTTACCCACCAGAAAGACTGCACCAGCCATTTCATTTTCGGATGCACCTTATACCAATCTTCCCAGTTCTTTCGCCTGATATTGTATTCTAGAAGCTGTTTTGTCCCTGGATCTATACGCACTATATCGAGTGCTACACCGCAGAAATTGGTCTGCCGGTCAATACTTGGCTTCCAAATAGCTGTTGAACCATCGACAATAGCAGTTTCAAAGTTAGCACCTTCCAAATGTGACCTACTTAAGATAGTACCTTGTAGACGAGCATCAGTAAATTCAGCCATTTGTAGGTAAGCACTCCGAAGATTTGCACCTTCCAAATGAACTTTCGTCAGAAGGGCACCTTCCAGATGAGCATTATAAAAATTGGCACCTTTCAAATAAACCTCGCCTTTGAACCAGTGTTTATCGTCGTCTTTGAGTGTTCCGGAGTTAAGGTAAACACCTTTTAAGTCACGTCCACTCAGGTTAGCACCTTCAAGAAGGATATCTTCGCCTGTATGTCCAAGGCGCCACTTATTCCATGTCTCGACACCCTCTTCCGTAAGGCGTTCGTACTGTTCCCTGTCGCAGCGCAAGCCTTTCTTTAGAAGCTCAGGGTCAAACTGCCGCTCCTTTTTATTGTTTTCCTTTTTGGATTCCGATTCGTCCATAAATCTTATCCATCAAACCCCTCGATGAATCGGGGGGCTAAACAATTATTTCTCAATTACGCAAAATACACCCCTCATTCGAGTATCAAGCATCCAGTATCGACTATCTTTATATACTTTTCTCTGTGAACTCTGTGTCCTCTGTGGCCAATTTTCGTG
>CAZRMQ010000112.1:3267-6639 GCA_964601185.1 uncultured Pirellulales bacterium | reverse complement strand
GAGTGGGAAGACAGCCGAATGGATCGTGAGCATGGTGCGATGGAAGCCTGTGAGTTCATTAAAAGTGTTGATTTCAAGCCGTCACAAGTTGCATTTGACGCAGCATTTGAGAAAAAGTGAGGAAAATAATTATGAGCAGCAAAAGAAGCATTAATCGTCGTCAGTTCTTAAAAGAAGCCGCTGGTGCTACAATCGGTAGCTTCGGCATTCCTTTTATTGTTAAAGCCTCAGCTTTGGGCGGTAATCCCGACAGAGTCGGGACCCCAAGCGAACGGATTACAATGGGCTGCATAGGCGTAGGCAGCCAGGGCACAGGCAACATGAGAGGTTTCCTCAGCAAGGATGAAGTGCAGATTGTGGCTGTCTGTGACGTGGATAAAAGGCATCTTGATAGGGCGAAATGGAGGGTGGACGACAGCTACGGCAATAATGACTGTAAGATGTATGTGGATTTTCGTGATTTAATTGCACGGGATGATATTGATGCGCTTTCGCTGGCGACGCCGGACCACTGGCATTCCATTCCGGTTCTAACGGCTGCACGAGCAGGTAAAGATATGTACGGCGAGAAACCTTTGGCTCGAACGATTTATGAAGGCAAGGCAATGGTCAAGGCCGTCCAGCAATACGGCCTGATCTGGCAGACTGGTAGCTGGCAGCGGTCGCTGTGGAACTTTCGCCGTGCCTGCGAGCTGGTCAGAAACGGCCGAATCGGCAAGGTCCATACGGTCGAGGTAGGCCTGCCAACCGGCCATCTCGGACGCAACATACCGGTACAGGATGTCCCTGAAGGTTTAGATTGGGACTTTTGGCTGGGTCCGGCTCCCTGGCGATCTTACCAGCAGTTCGGCCAGGACGGCCCTCACTGGGACTGGCGCTGGATAATGGATTACTCCGGCGGACAACTGACCGACTGGGCGGGACATCATGTCGATATTGCTCACTGGGGACTGGGGCTGGAGCACACCGGCCCCGTCGAGATCGAAGGTAAGGGTGTCTATCCCAAAGACGGTACTTTCGATGCTCCGACGCGGTATAAGTTTACCTGTAAATACGCAAATGGCTTAACGATGATAGTAGCCAACAGCCGACAGCAGCCGAAAGGTATGGGAACTGTGTGGTATGGCGAAAAAGGATGGATACATGTAGATCGTGATGATAAGCTCGAGGCCGAGCCTCAGAGCATTTTGGATGAAAGAATCGGGCCTGATGAGATCAAGTTGTATGAAAGCAATGACCACATGCAAAACTTCCTGGATTGCGTAAGGAGCCGCAAACAGACTATCGCGCCCATTGAGGTGGCTCATCGCTCGATAAGTGTGGGGCTATTGGGTGAGATTGCCATGCTGCTCGGAAGGAAGCTGCAATGGGACCCGGACAAAGAGCGGTTTGTTAACGATGACACCGCCAACCGTATGCTTACCAGGCCGATGCGCAGCCCGTGGCATTTATAAAGTAAGGAACAAAAAAATGAATCGATATTACAAACTATTTCTTGCCTTTATGTGTTTATCGCTATTGATAAGCAATCTAACAGCTCAGCAAAGGAAGCGGGGACCCAGCCAGGAAGAAATTGCGAGGATGGAAGAGGCCATGCCGAATAAAGCCATCGTTGAACCTAACAAGCCGCGGAAACTGCTGGTCTTTAATCTCTGCCAGGGATACAGACACAGCTCAATACCCTATTGGGACAAGGCGCTGCAGATTATGGCTCAAAAGACAGGAGCATTTAGTGTCGTGATAAGTTCCGATATGGATGTCTTCAAGGCCAAGAATCTCAAGGATTTTGACGCGGTATGTTTTAATAACACGACGGCTCTGCCGTTCAGTCCCGAGAAGACGCCTGATTTATGTAAATCACTAATGGATTTTGTCAAAGGCGGCAAAGGCATTATTGGTATTCACGCGGCGACCGACAATTTCAATCAGTGGCCGGAGGCGCAGGAGATGATGGGCGGCAAATTCAGCGGTCATCCATGGACCGCAAGCGGAACCTGGGCAATAAAGATTGATGAGCCGAACCATCCGCTGATGGTGCCATTTGCAGGCAAGGGCTTTAAAATCAACGATGAGATATATCGCACGGAACCTCCGCTTTATTCGAGATCGAAGCAGCTTGTATTGATGAGTCTTGATATGAGCGATGAGGTGACGTGTAAACAAGCAGAAAAGCCCACCGATACGGATACGGGCATATCCTGGATAAAAACATTGGGCAAAGGACGGCTGTTTTATTGCTCACTTGGTCACAACCATGATGTTACGTGGAACCCCGCTGTGTTGGAGCATTATTTGCGGGGCATCCAATTTGCGATGGGTGATTTCAAAGTTGACCCTGTTAGAAATCTCCCGTCAGAAAAAGAGAAAGGGGAAATTTCTAACGGGGTTGACACGAAACCGGTTAAATAGTAATTGGTTAAATGGTTAAATAATTACCAGTAACCAATTACCAGTTACTCGTTCTTGAAAGGAATTACAAATGGCGGAGTTACAAGAATTATTAGAGAAAGTAAAAACTTACGACTGGGGCCAGAGCCGTTTAGCGCTGACGGAGGTAACAGAGATAATAAAAAAGGCGTACGGCAACAAGGACGAATTAGCGAAGATTGAGAAGGATCTGTTGAACGTGCTCGAATCGCCGTATGCTACGCGGGCGAGCAAAGATTTCGTCTGCAGACAATTGAGCACCATAGGCACAGAACAATCCGTGCCTGTCCTGGCTAAAATGCTGACTGGCGAGGAATCCTCCGATATGGCAAGATACGCGCTGGAGCGGATACCCGGGAAGGCTTGCGATGCGGCCCTTCGTGACGCTCTGCCGAAAGCAAGCGGCAAGCCGAAGGTGGGTATAATTAACTCGTTGGGTCAGCGCCGTGACAATCAGGCGGTTGATGCTCTTGGCAAACTAATTGGCGACTCCGATGAGACGGCTGCATTAGCTGCTGCTGCAGCTCTTGGCCGAATCGCCGATGAGCAAGCGACAAAAATCTTAGCTGAAACCAAGGACAAAACGAGCGGCAAACTGCAGATGCGGATTATGGACTCGTATCTATTGTGTGCCGACCAGCTTGTTACCGGCGGAAAAAAGACTCAGGCTTTGACCATCTACAAAGAGCTGCAAAAGGAAAACCTTCCAAAGCCCATTCGCACCGCCGCGGCAAAAGGCATGATTGGCGCGTTGACCCCGTAAGAAATCTCCCGTCGGCCTTCGGCTCTGAGGCTCAGGCTTGAAGAGAGATAGCCACGGAAAAAGAGAAAGGAAAAATTTCTAACGGGGTTGAAATAGAGTTAATGTTCATCCTTCATCTATATTGTGGGCAACGAGGAAGGAAATGAGAACCAAGTGTATCATACACTGGATTTTGGCTGTGC
>CAZRMQ010000112.1:0-3167 GCA_964601185.1 uncultured Pirellulales bacterium | reverse complement strand
AACGGTGTTCGCTTTTAAGTGTGCTCGGCAAAATAGGAAATGATACCGCACTGGCAGCAATACGTGCAGCCCTGAAAAGCGAGAACGAAAAAGAGCGGGATGCCTCCGTTCGAGCCCTGTCGGAATGGCCTAATCCTAAGCCCATCAACTACCTTCTAACGATAGCAAAGACCTCAGAGAACAAGGTACACAGGATTTTAGCCCTGAGAGGATTTGTGCGTCTTATTGGGCTTGACGAGAATCGTTCAGCCGATGAAAAAATTAAGATGTATCAGCAGGCGATGGAGTTATCCGAGGACGCGCGAGAAAAGAAAATGGTTCTGTCAGGACTTGCAAACATTAAATCGCTTGCTGCTTTGGAGATGGCTGCTTCTTACCTGCAGGATACAGCTTTACAGCAGGAGGCCGAGGTTGCCGTAGTCAAAATCGCAGAAGGCATTTATACAAATCATCCTCAACAAACAAACGATGTTTTAAATAAAATCATCCAAACTTCAAAGAATGATTCGCTGCGTCAGAAGGCCCAAGAGATACTAAAGACGATAGATAAAAGATAAAAATATTTAGCCCCGCAATTTATTTGCCCCCGTGCTTTCTTGCGAAAGCAAGAACGGGGGGGATTTTCAGGTAGGCGTTTGCTGCGGAAGAAGAACTGGAGGCTGACAAAATGATAAACAAGAATTGGACAGGCCGTTTTTGCGTTTTGGCCGAATCGGGCAAATCCGAAAGACACATTTTCGGCTTTGTCTTGTTTTTGGCCTTAGCATGCTGCGTGACTATCTCGATGAGCCGGCCCGCAAAGGCCGCTGAAGTTGATTCCTTTATGGGTGACTGGCAGGGCAACTGGACGATGGCCGAAGGAACCGGAACCGGCTCAGGACCTCTTGTCGCACAGGTTATAGCTCTGGGCAACGGAAAGTATCGTCTGAATCTTCTTCGTGAGTTCGACTCACGAGCCGAACCCATAGCTGTAATCGAAGGCCAGCTTGAAGATACAGAAGTGCGATTTGCAGGCCGTATCCAGCGCGAGGGTAATGATTCTAACATACAGTCAGCAATCAAAAATGGAAAGTTGGCCGGTACCATTAAAGGACGCAACAGCGAAGGTCAATACGTCTCGGTAGACTTTGCTTTGGATAAAACTGTACGGCTTTTGCCGACGCTGGGGGCCAAGCCGCCAGCCGATGCGATTGTTCTTTTCGACGGTGAGAACTTCAACGAGTGGGAGCCGGTGGCTCCGGTATCCAAAGGGCTTGTTAGTCTCATCGACATATTAGGTCCGGCAGAAAACTCGGTGGCATATTTGCGGAGCATGCTTTGGTCCGACCAGCAGCAGAAAGCACATCTTGAAATCGGTAGTGATGACGGAGTGAAGGTGTGGCTGAACGGCCAGGTCGTTCACGCAAATAACGTTATGCGGGCTCTTACAGCCGGCGAAGACAAGGTCGATGTCACTTTGAAGAAGGGCTGGAACGAGCTTCTTTTAAAGGTTACCCAGGGCAGTGGAGGCTGGGAGGCATGCGTGCGGCTGGCCGGGCCGAACGGAGAAATGCTAAACAATGTCAACGAAATGATATCTGTCGAATCGAGTGACACAGGCACGAATAAATACCTGCTTAAGAACGACGGTTTTCTTAGCATCTGGGAGGTCGCAGGGCCATATCGCGAGGAAGGAAAAGGCGGCGAGGCACTTTTTGATATTGCGTTTGCGCCTGAAAAGCCCAATTCCGAGGTTAAAAGCAAAAGGATTAACATCAGCGAGTCGGATACAAAAGGTGTTCACTGGAGACTCGTTGATGGTGCGATGGAGGTCAGGCCCGGCGCAGGTGCCATCGTGACGAAGAAAAAGTTCAGGGACTTTAAGCTGCACCTTGAGTTTCGCACACCTTTTATGCCTGAATCACGCGGGCAGGGACGCGGCAACAGCGGTGTTTATCTGCAGGAGCGGTACGAGGTACAGATACTGGACAGCTACGGACTGGAAGGTCGGGACAACGAGTGCGGCGGTATCTACAAGGTTGGTGCGCCGCGGGTGAATATGTGTGCGCCGCCTATGCAATGGCAAAGCTATGATATTACCTTCCGCGCGCCGCGGTTCGATGCAGCAGGCAATAAAGTCGAAGATGCCCGGCTGACTGTAGTTCACAACGGCGTGACGATTCACGAAAACTTGGCGGTTCCTGGACCGACAGAAGCAGGCCCGAATAGTAATGTAACCGAACCCGGCGGTATATATCTACAGGACCACGGTAATCTTGTACAATACCGCAACATTTGGCTGGTCGAATTGCCTCAGGATTCGGTTAGTTAAATGGTAACTGGTCCCTTAGGGACTGGTCCCTTAGGAACTTGTTGAATGTTAATTGGTTAAATTGTAATTCAATAACCAATTATCCATACTGTTTAAGAAGGAATAGAAACATGAAAGTTCAGAAAAACACAACAGACAAACAGGATAAAATAATTTCGCGACGTGAGTTTACCCCATTAGAAATTTCAGAAACAGACAACATTCTTTCAAGAAGAAAGTTTCTAACGGGGTTTATTGGTGGCGCTGCGGCAGCGGCGGCGTTTACGATTGTGCCGAGGCATGTGCTTGGAGGTGCAGGTAATGTGCCGCCGAGCGAAAAGCTTAACATAGCCGGTGTCGGCATAGGCGGTATGGGCAAAAATAATATTAGAGCATGTGAGGGCGAAAACATTGTGGCGCTTTGTGATGTGGACGATGATTATGCAGCTAAAGTATACCAGAGTTATCCCAATGCCAGAAAGTGGAAAGACTTTCGCAAGATGCTGGATGAGCAGAAGGATATTGATGCGGTGATTGTGGCTACGCCGGACCATACCCACGCTGTAATCGCCATGGCGGCTATGAAACGAGGCAAGCATGTGTATGTCCAGAAACCCATGACACGGACCACCTGGGAGGCCCGGATGCTGACCGAGGCTGCGCATAAATATAAAGTCGCGACCCAGATGGGCAATCAAGGCCATTCCGGTGAAGGAACTCGCCTGGTTTGTGAATGGATCCGGGACGGCGCTATAGGCGATGTGCGCCAGGTGCATTGCTGGACCAACAGGCCTGTTTGGCCACAGGGAATTGACAGGCCAAAGGATACACCACCGGTACCGCAATCTTTAGACTGGAATATCTGGATTGGTCCGTC
>CAZRMQ010000111.1:3987-6659 GCA_964601185.1 uncultured Pirellulales bacterium | reverse complement strand
CATGGCGGATTGGGGATGGTTTACTCTGGCTAAACACGTACTCTGCTGTCATTTCTACAAAGCATTTTGAATCTTGATATTTAATTTCTTTTGCGACCTCTGCAGCAGAACCATCCAGCCTTGGAGTCATTGCCTATGAGCACAGGACATAAATCAAGCCTCATCGAACGGCTCGATGCGCTCTATGAATACGAACGCGAACCGGTAACCAGGGATAAGCTGCACGGCTGGAAGACTTTTATAGCCATGTTCTCGGGTGAACACATCGCCGGGACCGAGTTTGTGCTGGGGCCGCTGATGGTCATGCATGGGGTGTCGGCCAGGGATTTTTTTCTCGGGTTGCTGGTCGGCAACTTTTTAGCAGTGCTGAGCTGGGCGCTGCTGTGCGCTCCCGTGGGTGTCAAGACTCGCCTGACTATCTACTGGCAGTTACGCAGGATTTGCGGTCCCTACCTGACGATCGCCTACAGCGCGTTTTACGCGATTATCCTGTGTCTGTTGGCAGGGGCGATGGTCAACGTCGCAGTGACAGCGGTGTCGATTCCGTTCAACATCCCAAACCCCGATTTCGCGGCGGGCGAGGTGATTCCAACGGTGCCGTGGATGTTGCTGGCGGTAATCGTGGGCGCGGTGATTGCGGCACTGGCAGTGCTGGGATTCGAGAAAATTGCGCATTTTTCCAAAATCTGTGCGCCATGGATGGTTCTGGTCTTTTTTGCCGGAGCGATTGCGGTGCTGGCGGATATCGGCTGCTCTTCAATCGGGGATTTCTGGCGCGTGGCCAATGAGAAGATTTTTACAGGTGTGCCGGCCGGATTGAATTCCAAGTACACATTCTGGCATGTGATGGGTTTTGCATGGTTGTGCAACGCAACACAGCACATCGGCATGGCCGACATCACAATCTTCCGCTACGCCAAGAAATGGACGCAGGGATTTGCCTCGGCGTTCGGCATGTATCTGGGCCATTACGGTGCCTGGGTCTGCTCGGGCATTCTTTGCGCGGCTTACCTGGCGGCTGGGAACGCCAATCCTCAACCCGGAAATATCGCGCTGTTCGGGGCGGGCTTTGCCGGGGCCGTATGCGTGGTGATCGCCGGCTGGACAACAGCCAATCCAACGCTCTACCGGGCAGGTCTGGCGATCCAGGTAGCGACACCGAACTGGAAACGTTGGAAGGTCACATTTGCAGCCGGTGTGTTCATGATTATGACGGCCTGTATTCCGGCGGTCAATGCCAACCTGGACCGCATCGTCGGGTATTACGGATTGTTCTTCATGCCGCTCGGGGCGTTCATTTTCATCGATATCTGGGTCTTCCCGAAATTGGGTTTGATTAGCGACTATGCCCAGAAAGCCAGGTTGATGATTAGCTGGCCGGCGACATTCGCGTGGATAGGCGCTTTCCTGTTTTCTGTTTTCATTTACGGCAAGGATCATTACGGCTGGTTATCGAGACTGCTCGAAGGCAAACAGCCGGCCTGGCTGGCGAACATCAAGGCCGACCTGTTGTTCCTGGTGGCGCCCGAGTGGATTGTTGCTGTAACGCTATACACGATATTTAGTGCCATTCAACAAAAGACCGCTAACACCCGGATTCAATCCCAGGAGGTCGGACAATGAAACGCATACTCAAAATAATCTCCTATCTCGGACTGGTGCTGACGATCGTGCCCTCGCTGTTTGTCTTCAAGGGCGTTTTCGATATCAAAGTGCATTATTATCTTATGATCGTGGGCATGGTCTTGTGGTTCGGGACAGCCCCCTTCTACATGAAGAGCAAGTCGCTGGATGAAAAAGAACAATAAAATTGTTATTATTACGATAAAATTGTTATTATTATCCACTCTCTCGACTACGCTCGGGACAAGTTTAGGTTGCATGGACGAAGCCACGATGTTCACAAAAGGCACTGGAATCTGCCAGCTTACCGTCACGCATTTGCGTTGCGAGTACCGTGTCAATCCTCTCGGAATTGATATTCTTCAGCCTCGGCTAAGCTGGATTATGGAATCCAACCAGAGAGGTCAGATGCAAAGCGCCTACCAGATTTTAGTCGCCAGCAGTGACAACCTTCTCGACCTCGATATAGGCGACCTTTGGGACAGTGGCAAAATCAGCTCTGACCAGAGCAATCAGGTAATGTATGCGGGCAAGCCGTTGATGTCACGCATGCAATGCTGTTGGAAGGTGCGCGTATGGGATAAAAATGACAAAGTTTCCGCCTGGAGCAAACCAGCATTTTGGACGATGGGGCTGCTCAGTACGGCAGATTGGCAGGCGCAATGGATAGGTTATGATGCATCCCATTGGGAAGTTTTAGGCACTGAAGAGGCCAAGGCGATTAGTCTTGATGACTGCAAGTGGGTGTGGTTTGGTGAGGGTGACCCGCGGAAAAGCGACCAAAAGGGCAGGCGGTTTTTCCGACGTAAAATCGAAATAAGCCGTTCCCTCGGCTACGCTCGGGACAAGGATAAAAAAATAAAACGAGCACGCTTTCGATTAGCTGCGAACAATGACGTAATATTCTTTCTCAATGGCAAGGAAATACATCGTATTCCGGGATTGAAGCTTTCTGAGACGATTGATATAAGTGACAAGCTCAAGGCAGGCAGCAATACTCTGGCAATAGAAAGCACAAATGAGAATGATGCCGCTAATCATGCAGTACT
>CAZRMQ010000111.1:0-3887 GCA_964601185.1 uncultured Pirellulales bacterium | reverse complement strand
CGGTTAAAAGACCTGTCAAGCGAGCTATGGTTTATGTCTCTGCTCTGGGACTTTATGAGCTGCACATCAACGGCAAACACGTAAGCGAGGATTACTTCACGCCCGGCTGGACCGATTATCCCACGCGGGTGTACTATCAGACTTATGAAGTTACCGACATGATTAACAAGGGTGACAACGCCGTGGGCGCAATCCTTGCCGACGGCTGGTACGCAGGGTATGTGGGTTTTGGCCAAAAGAGGGAAAACTATGGCAGCCAGCCACGATTGCTCATGCAGCTTGAAGTTGAATATGCCGACGGCGGCAAAGAAATCGTTTCGACCGACAAGTCCTGGAAGGCAGCATACGGCCCGATTGTCGAGGCGGACTTCCAGATGGGTGAAACATACGATGGTCGTAAGGAAATGACTGGTTGGGATAAGTATAGCTTCGATGATTCAACATGGAATGCGGTAACGGTGACAGAAAAAGTCGATACCAAGGTACAGGCCTATCCGGGCGTGACGGTGAAAAAAATCATGGAAATAAAGCCCAAAAAGTGCACAGAGCCAAGGAATGGCGTGTACGTTTTCGATATGGGTCAGAACTTTGCCGGCTGGGTCCGGCTGAAAGCAAAGGGAGATGCGGGAACGAAGATTGTTTTGCGATTTGCTGAGATGCTCAATCCCGACGGAACTGTCTATACCGAGAACCTTCGTGGTGCGCGCTGTACCGATACGTATATTCTAAAGGGCAAAGGACGGGAGGTTTGGGAGCCGCGATTTACTTTTCATGGATTTCGATATGTAGAGGTAACCGGCTACCCCGGCAAGCCTGGGCTTGGTGATATTACCGGCATTGTTGTACATTCGGATACACCGCTGGTCGGCTCATTCGAGTGTTCCAATCTAATGATCAATCAACTATACAGTAATATAGTATGGAGCCAACGGAGCAATTTTATCGAGGTGCCGACCGACTGTCCGCAGCGTGATGAGCGCTTAGGCTGGACCGGTGACGCTCAAATTTTCATCCGAACTGCAACTTATAATATGGATGTAGCAGCGTTTTTCACCAAATGGCTGATAGACCTTGAAGATGCTCAGAGCAAAGAAGGTGCATTTCCGGATGTAGCTCCGCGCAAGATAGCCGTGGGTGACGGCACAGCCGCCTGGGGTGACGCCGGTGTTATCTGTCCCTGGATAATTTACGACGTCTACGGTGACAAGCAAGTTATCGAAAGACACTACGACTCAATGAAAAAATGGGTCGCATATCTAAAAGCCAACAGCGAGGACTTGTTGCGACCGGCTACCGGTTATGGTGACTGGGTTGCCATCGGTGAAGAAACACCTAAAGATGTAATTGGAACAGCTTATTTTGCATATAGCACACGGCTGCTGGCGAAAATGGCGATTGCTATCGGCAAAGACCGGGATGCGAAAGAATATGAAGCTCTTTTTGAGCAAATTAGAGATGCTTTCAATAAAGCGTACGTCTCCGACGACGGTAAAATTAAGGGTGACACGCAAACCTGCTATTGTCTGGGGCTTTACTTTGATTTGCTGCCCGAAAGCAAACGCCAGCTCGCCGCCCAACATTTGGTAGAAACGGTCAAGAGAAGTAATTGGCACTTGACTACGGGATTCGTAGGTTTAAGTTATCTTTTGCCCACACTTACTCAAACCGGCAATCTTGATATTGCTTATCGCCTGCTTAATAACGACACTTTCCCAAGCTGGGGCTACAGCATCAAAAATGGTGCAACCACCATTTGGGAGCGATGGAACGGCTGGACCAAGGAAAAAGGTTTCCATGACCCGGGCATGAATTCATTTAACCACTATTCTTTCGGTGCGGTTGGCCGGTGGCTCTTCGGGACTGTTTCAGGCATCGATACAGATGGGCCCGGCTATAAACATATTATTATTCATCCCAGACCCCCCCTGCTTTCTTGCGAAAGCAAGAAGGGGGGTGGACTTACTTACACAAAAGCAAGCTACAAATCCATCAATGGCTTGATTATCAGCGATTGGAAGATTAAAGATGACTCGTTTATTTTGAACATAACGATTCCTGCTAATACTACCGCCACTGTATACGTGCCGGCCAAGAATGCTGAAAGTATCACCGAAGGCAGGCGACCCATAAATGAATCTGAGCAGATAAAATTTCTCCGCATGGAAGATGGCTGTGCGGTCTTTGCTGTAGGCTCGGGGAACTATCGATTTGTATCAAGTTTTGAAGTGCCAAAAGTTGGGAGTGACTAAAGTGCCTAAAATCATAAATTATAACTTTAGCTCACTTTAGTCACTTTAGTTCACTTTCTAATTACTTGATTTTGCGGAAACTCTTTTGTGCTGCTTCGATTGTCTTTTCGATATCCTCTTTTGTATGGGCGAGCGATACAAACATCGCTTCATAAGCACTTGGAGCTAAGTAGATGCCCTGCTTGAGCATCTCTGTGAAGAATGTTTTGAATTGTTGTATATTGGTAGCCTGCACATTAGTAAAGTTCCGCACCGGCTGATCAGTGAAAAAACAGCTCATGATCGAGCCGACACGATTAATCGTAATCGAGACACCTGCCTGTTTCGCAGCATCAGCCAGGCCAGCCTCCAATAGGGCTGACGTAGATTCGAGTCTCTCGTATTGCGTATTGCGTATTGCGTATTGCGTATTCTTTTCTTCGCACGACGCATGACGCACGACGCACAACGATAAGATATCCAACGTTGCGTTTGCTGCTGCGGTTGCGATTGGGTTGCCGCTGAGTGTTCCCGCCTGATAAACAGGCCCTGTGGGGGCAAGCATATCCATAATATCAGCTCGACCGCCGATAGCGCCGATTGGCAGGCCTCCGCCTATTATTTTTCCCAGGCATGTAATATCTGCTTTTACGCCGAATAGCTCTTGTGCCCCGCCTAAGCTTACCCGAAATCCGCTTATCACCTCATCAAATATCAGTAACGCATTGTTTTCATCGCATAAACTTCGTAGCCGTTCCAGATAACCATCGACAGGCGGCACAACACCCATATTTGCAGCGACCGGCTCAATTAATACTGCTGCGATTTTGCCTTTATGTTTATCGAATGCGGCTTTTGCCCCTAAGGGGTCATTATACGGTATAACGATTGTCAGTTTTGCCAGCGGTTCAGGAACACCAGCACTGGAGGCGATGCCGGCTTCAGCGAGTCCGGAACCCGCAGCCACCAGCAAAGAATCACTGTGGCCGTGATAGCAGCCGGCCATCTTTATAATCATGTCTCTTTTGGTATATGCACGGGCCAGGCGAATCGCGGTCATTACCGCCTCGGTTCCGCTGCTGACTAATCGAATCTTTTGGATAGATTTGAATGCAGAGATAATTTTTTCAGCCAGGGCGGTTTCAGCCAACGTCGGTGCCCCGAAGGACGTTCCCTTCTTCGCTGCATTCTGAACCGCTTCTATAACCATCGGATGGGCGTGCCCCAGTATCATCGGACCCCAGGAGCCTACATAGTCGATATACTCATTTCCATCGAGACAATAAACTTTCGAGCCAGCTGCCCGTTCTATAAAAAGCGGTGTTGAATCGACACCTCGAAAGGCCCGTACAGGTGAATTGACGCCACCCGGCAAAAGACGGCACGCCTCTGCGAAGGCCCGAATCGATTCGGTATTATTGCTTTTTCTCGTCACGAATTTTGCTCGATAAATCCCACGTGTAACATTAGCTTACATTTCACATTCATATTGCTTTGTAGAAAAGAATTTCAGAATGTCATTTCGAGCGGAGTCCGGTCCTACTTTAGACGGAACGGACGAAGTCGAGAAATCCGGCCACGAAGCCAATAAGGCAGATTTCTCCACTTCACCCCTGTTTCTGTCTTCGACAGAAGACACAGGGGCTTCGGTCGAAATGA
>CAZRMQ010000110.1:3843-6687 GCA_964601185.1 uncultured Pirellulales bacterium | reverse complement strand
TTTCAAATAAAAAAGCCCAGCCGGAAAGCGGACCTGGTTGTGCTTCGCAAATATGGCCTCATCCGTCATCTTGGGGAATAATCTCGTATCGCATGTTAGTTAGAAGGTGATTCTAAAGTCTTTGTATTCTTGTGGTGAGCCTGCCGAATCCATCGGGTCGGCTGGGATTTCATTGATTTGGGCTTCTCTTATATAGCCAGCAAAAGAATCTTTAATGTCTTGAATACAATTATCTATATCTTCAGGTAGGCCCTGGACAAGCATTTCGACAGAGCCATCCGGCACGTTGCGGACAAAACCTGTTAGCTGATAACGATTAGCTATGCGTTGAGCGGTGAAGCGAAAGCCCACGCCTTGAACATGCCCCGTGAAAATTGTGTGTTTGGCTACCTTATCCATTTCTAATTGATTATTTAGTACTATTGGTCTTTTGTCAACCGGTTGGTGCAAGTGAACAATTTCAGTGTTGGATAGTATAATGTAGATTTGGGTTCACTTGTGTCCTAAAGTTGAGTATAATCCTGCCTGACTCTGCCAAAGCGGGGAGCGGTTTTATAGTAGTAGAGCATTATGCCAAGAAAGACAGAGAAACAATTAAAAAGAGACGAGCAGATTTACCAGCTTACTACGCTGGTGGCGGGGGAGTTCTCGCTTCAGGAGGTGCTGGATAAGCTCGCTGAGGCGGCGGTAAAAATCGTCGGCGTCAAAGCCTGCTCGATACGCCTGCTGGATGAGCAGACCAATGATTTGAGGATGCGGAGCACTTACGGACTCAGCAAGGAATACCGCAATAAAGGGCCGGTTACTAAAGATGACACCGTGGTCAATGCTGCTTTTGCAGGTGAAGCAGTAGTGCTGGATGATATGCGGGTCGATGACAGGGTTAAGTACAAAGAGGCAACCATTAAAGAAGGCCTGGTCAGCCAGCTTACCGTCTCCATGCAATTCAGGAATAAACCGATCGGCGTACTTCGGCTTTATAGTCCCAAGCCGATGCACTTTGATGAAGGTGATATTAACCTTGCACGGGCGGTCGCCTCGCAGTGTGCCGTTGCTATAACTAATGCCAAGCTCTATGCCAAAGCCATTGAAGGTGCGCGAGCTACGGAACAGATGCGGCTGGCAGGATTTATCCAGCGAAAAATGATTCCGCAAATCGCACCTCAGATGGCGGGATTGGATATCGCGGCTACTTATATTCCTTGTTTTGATGTAGGCGGCGATTTTTACGATTTTCTTCAGATTGCCGATGGTTGTGTTGCAGTGGCGATTGCCGATGTGATAGGTAAAGGGATTCCCGCTGCACTTATGATGAGTTTGTTTCGAGGCGCTCTGTGGGCTTATATGGATGTCGAATACGGCGAGGATAACGTCCGGCTGGACTATGGTGAGCGGCTCGGTAACAGTGATTTAATGGAGAGAGATTTACAGTGTGCTGCGAATATCTTCTGGAGCCAGGGAGCCATTCATAAACTAAATAAAATGGCCTGCAAAGAATGCAGCGACGGCGAGTTTATCACGCTCTTTTACGCGGTCATCGACGCTAAAGAGCAGATTATAAGCTATTGTAATTGCGGGCATGAGCCGGCTGTACTTATAAGAAATGGCGATATTATTAATCTGGAAAAAGGCGGACTGGTGCTTGGAGTTGACGAAAAGTCGAAATATGAAATTGAAACTGTCGAGCTGAAAAACGGAGATTGTTTGATTTTCTATACCGATGGCCTGATCGATGCTGCTAACTTTGATGGGCAGTGGTGGGGCAAGGAAAATTTGCTCGAGACCGCAAAAAAGTTTTCCGACGGTTCGGCTCATCAGGTGCTTAAGAATATCTTGGCGTACAGAAGGCGGTTTGTGGGACTTGCCGACCAGATTGATGATACGAGTATCATCGTTATAAAAGTTGGAGCAGACAGGAAATTAGATGACAGAGGACAGAGAACAGAGGACGGATAAAAGAGAACAGAAATTCTGTCATCTGTCTTCCGTCTTCTGTCTTCTGATTATGTATGGCGGATTTAATTATTACGATTGATGGTCCTGCAGCCAGCGGAAAAAGCTCCGTCGCCCGTCGGCTGGCTGAAAAACTCGATGCGACCTTTCTCGATACCGGTGCGATGTATCGGGCTGTGACGCTTGCTGCTATGCAGACCGGCGTGGATATGAATGATGAGGATGAATTGCTCAGGATTATGCAAAAGAGCGACTTTCGGTTCTCAGCCGAACAGGGCAAAATGACGGTTTGTATAAATGGCGTAGATGTCACCGAGCAGATACGGTATCCAGAGGTTACTGCCAACTCCCGGTATATTGCCTCAAAGGCTTCGCTGCGGGCCGAGCTGGTTCGAATGCAAAGGCAATTTGCGGCAGGGGCAAAAAAAATAGTCACCGAAGGAAGAGACCAGGGCACAGTGGCGTTTGAAGATGCTGATATAAAGTTCTATCTGATGGCTGATTCGTGCCAAAGGGCTAAAAGAAGACAAGCTGAGCTGCAAGAAAAAGGAAGCACTGGAAGCCTGGAGCAGATACAAAAGGCCATAGAAGAAAGAGACGAAAATGACGAAAGCCGAACGGTTGGTCCATTAAAACCGGCTGACGATGCTATTGTTATCGATACCACTAATCTAACATTAGAGCAGGTTGTGGAAAAAGTTTTACGCTGCGTTGAAGACAGAGGACAGAAGGCAGAAAACGGAAGACAGAAGACAGAAGTTTACCCGCCTCTGGCGGGACAGAAGATAGAAAATCTGTCATCTGTCCTCTGTCATCTGATCTCAGTGGCATGGTATTGGATTGCCCGATGGGCTTGCAGAGTTTTTTGTATTCTTTGTTTTCGCATTCGCG
>CAZRMQ010000110.1:0-3743 GCA_964601185.1 uncultured Pirellulales bacterium | reverse complement strand
TGTTATTGAAATGGAGATACCAGAAGCAGAACATAGAAAAAATGATTTTATTGTAAGAAAGCGAAAGGGTGTTTTATGAAAAATTGTTTGATAATTACGGTGGCGATTATATTGACAATAATATCGCTAACCGCATTTGCAGTTGCACCGGTGCAGGAGCAGCCGATTGTTCCAAAAGAAAAAATCGCCCTTTTCAACGGCAAAGACTTTACTGGCTGGAAACTTTTTGTGCCGGACCCGAACCACGATGTGACTAAGACATGGTCGGTTGTCGATGGTGTGATTCGCTGTGAGGGAAAGCCCAATGGCTATATGCGGACAGAGAAGGATTACGCCGACTATCTACTGCATCTGGAATGGCGGTGGCCGGAGAATGCCGGCAATAGCGGCGTGCTTATTCATAATAGCGGCGATGACGTAGTCTGGCCAAAGAGCCTTGAATGCCAATTGGCATCCGGAAATGCGGGCGATTTCTGGGCCATCGGCGGCGTCGAGTTCAAAGAACATGCCGAAGGAGGCCCGCGAGTCAGCGGACGAAGGACAATAAAGCTTAAAAGTAGTAGTGAGAAACCAATCGGACAATGGAACGCATACGATATTATTTGCAAGGATGACTGGGTAGTAGTGCTGGTCAATGGCATTTTGCAAAACGTGGCTACCAAATGCTCAGTCCCAGGGACTCCTTACGGAGAGAAATCCGGCAGAATATGCCTGCAGAGCGAAGGTACAACCATAGAGTTTCGTAATATCTATATTGAACCCGTGAGATAGAATCTAAAGAAATAAAATATGCTTGAAAGCTATTATCTCATGGGTTGAACCCGTGGAGTAAAAACAGAAGACAGAAAACAGAAGGAAGAAGACAGCGTGGATGAAATTTTCGATTTCAGATTGCCAATTGTCGAGTTGAAATCGAAAATCGGAAATCGACATTCGTCAATCACCACTGTCTTCTGATTAGAAATGAAAGTTCTTGTTGCAGAGACTTGTGGTTTTTGTAATGGTGTTAGAAATGCCATTCGAATAGCTGAAAAAGTGCTGGCACAGGAAAAAGAAGTTTATAGTCTCGGGCCGATTATTCATAACAGAGATGTAGTGCAGCGTCTGGCCAAAGCGGGGCTGAAAACCATCGACAGCGTGAAAGAAATTGACTCTGGAACGGTTATTATCCGTTCGCATGGTGCCCCTAAGGGACAAATAGAGCAGCTTAAAGAGAAGGGCATTAAGATAGTTGATGCCACCTGTGTGCTGGTTAAAAGGGTGCAGCACATAGCCGAAGAGCTGGCCGAAGATAATTATCAAGTAGTTGTAATTGGCGATGAAAATCATCCGGAGGTCCAGGCGGTAGTGGGCTGTGCTAAGAATGTTGTGGTTATTGCCGATGAATCGGATTTGCATAAGCTGCCTATAAACGGCAGGCTGGGAATTGTTTGTCAGACCACCCAGACCCCGGAACACTTCGGAAGGATGCTTGGTGCTATAGGGCGGAGCAGCTTCAGTGAGATGAAGGTAATCAATACTTTGTGCCAGGAAGCGATTAAAAGGCAGGAATCGGCTGTGCAGTTGTGTAGGAAGGTTGATGTGATGTTTGTGCTTGGGGGGCTGGAAAGTGCCAACACGCGGAAATTGGCAGAACTTTGCAAAAAAGAAAATAAGCTGACGTTTCATTTGCAAAACTGGAATGAACTTGATATAAATATACTTTTTGGCCTGCCCCCGCGTCTTCCGACACGAGGCGGGGCGGCGGGTAAGAATGTAGTCCCGATAAATACAATCGGGATTACAGCAGGGGCTTCGACGCCTGAATGGATAATAGATGAGTTTGTAAAAAGGCTGAAAGCTTTGTAGTGATTGGTAATTGGTCCCGATGTATCGGGATTTAACAAACCCCTAAGGGGCCGAAAGTGTAGATTTGTGCAAAGTTGCACTATAGCTTGTCGCCGTGTTTGTGGGGCGGCGACAGGCGAGAAAATTGAGACTCCACAGAGGAATTCAGGTATATGGTAGATAGAAACATAATTAACAAATTAGGATTAACGGAAGAAAAGCTCAACCAGCAGGTCGAGGACTTGTTTGGTGAGAAAGAAAATGAATTTCTGGAAGAAGCTCTTCAAACAAAGGTAGATTCACGTCTGCCGGGGACTATTCTAAAAGGAACCATTGTTTCACAAATCGGCAACGATGTTATTGTTGAGGTCGGTTTGAAAAGCGAGGGAGTTGTAGATGCGAGTGAGTTCGGCAGTCCCGAGGAAATAGATCCAGGCAAACAGATCGAAGTGCTTCTTGAAGATACTGACGCTGAAGGCGGACTTATTCTGTTGAGCAAGCGCAAAGCCGATGTCATCAGAGGATGGGAGACGATTATCAATACGAAGAAGGAGGGAGACGTTGTAAGCGGCAGGGTTATACGCCGTATCAAGGGAGGCTTGCTTGTTGATATTGGAGTGCCGGTGTTTCTGCCGGCTTCGCAAGTTGATATTAGAAAGCCGGGCGACATCAGCAGATTCATCGGCAAGGAGGTCAAGTGCAAGATTCTCAAAATCGATGTTGAAGGCCGGAATATCGTCGTATCGAGACGTAAACTTATTGAGGAGGAACGACGAAGCAGCAAGGAAAAGATACTATCGGAAATTGAGGTTGGTCAATTGCGAAAAGGTGTGGTGAAAAATATCGCAGACTTTGGCGTATTTGTAGATTTGGGTGGCTTGGATGGCCTGCTGCATATCTCTGATTTGAGCTGGGGCAGGATATCACACCCTTCAGAGGTGGTTGGGCTTGATCAGGAAATTGAATGCATTGTAATTGGTGTTGATAAGGAAAATGAGAAGATTTCACTGGGTCTGAAGCAAAAAAGACCCAGCCCATGGGAAGATATTGAAGAACGCTACCCAATCGGGGCGAGGGTAAAGGGTAAGATCGTAAATGTAATGAACTATGGAGTGTTTGTCCGGCTCGAAGATGGCGTTGAAGGACTGGTGCACATTAGCGAAATGAGCTGGACGAAGCGCCTGACACATCCCAGTGAGATTGTCAATCTCGGAGATGAAATCGAGGTAATTGTGCTGAACGTTAATAAGGAAAAACAGGAAATCTCGCTGGGGCTGAAACAGACTGAAGTGAATCCCTGGACGGTAGCTGCTCAGAAGTATCCGTCCGGAACAATTGTTACTGCAAAGGTGCGGAGCATGACTAATTTTGGCGCCTTTTTGGAAATAGAGCCGGGCATCGACGGTATGATACACATCTCTGATTTAAGTTGGACGAAAAAATATGGGCATCCCAGCGAAGCCATACAGAAGGGTAAGGAAGTCAAATGTGTCGTCCTTGAGGTAAATGAAGGGAAACAGCGTATATCGCTTGGAACAAAACAGATGAACGAAGACCCATGGATTCGAGCCATTCCGGAAAAATATATTCCCGGCCATATAATCAAAGGCAAAATTGCAAAGCTGACTAATTTTGGAGCGTTTGTTGAGCTTGAACCGGATCTTGAAGGACTTTTGCACATTTCAGAGCTTGCGGACCATAAAATTGAAAAGCCCCAGGATATTGTTAAGGTGGGTGATGAAGTTGAAGTTAAGATTCTAAAGGTTGATGCTGAGAACCGTAAGATTGGTTTGAGTTTGCGGAGGGTTCAGTGGACCTCTGAAGAGCAAACAGCCAAATCAATCCATCAAAAAGATTCTGAAGTTGTTCACAGCTCGTCTGGTGAAAGTGAAGAGGATCCGCCCGCACAGACTCAG
>CAZRMQ010000109.1:5072-6716 GCA_964601185.1 uncultured Pirellulales bacterium | reverse complement strand
GGACCTTATGTGGTATTTGTCGTGCCTGATGATGTTTGGGCAAATCCGATGCACGGAACCTGGGCACCGGAAGTTCACGAATACAAAGGCCGATACTACCTTTTTGTTACGCTGCACAATAGAGACAAAATCATTGCTGAACCGCCAAAGGTATGGCGCATTAACCATTGGCGTGGAACGGTTATAGCGGAGAGCTCCTCGCCTGAAGGACCTTTCAAGCTTCTCAAGGAAGACGGCCCACATACACCTGAGAATTTTATGACGCTTGATGGCACACTTTACGTTGATAAAGATGAACAGCCGTGGATGGTGTATTGTCATGAGTGGATTCAGGTGATTGATGGAACAATGGAAGCGATTCGGCTTAAGGACGACCTGTCGTCGGCTGTTGGCGAGCCTATCCATCTGTTTAAGGCCTCTGATGCGCCGTGGATCAATGCAGAGTCAACGCCAAGTGTGCGCCAGCGTCAATATGTCACCGACGGCCCACAGGTTTATCGCACTAAAAACGACCAGCTTGTGATGCTCTGGTCGAGCTATAACAAGGATGGTTACGTGCAGACTATCGCGCGTTCAAAATCAGGGAAGATTGAAGGTCCGTGGGAACAGCTTGAACCATTAGTTTATGATGACAGCGGCCATGGAATGCTTTTTAAGACATTTGAAGGCCAATTGATGCTAGTGCTTCACCAGCCCTTTCGCCCACCGCTGTCACGCGCTAAGATTTATGAGATGGAAGATGTCGGTGACACCTTCCGCGTGGTTCGTGCCCGCAACGACCTTCACGGTAAAACGCAAGAATAAAATTTTCCATTATTCGAGAGGTTAAGATGCAATCTTTCAAAAGAGGAATTGCTGTTATCTTTATTGGCTTAATGTTGACACCAGCAGCAGCCGTTAAGGCTGAAAGTGCCGGAGCCATTACAGATTTCAATGGCGAGTTCTTTGGCGAGGCACCGCCGCCGGACGAGCCATTGAGTCTCTGGTATCGCCGACCGGCAGGGCACTATGGCCAATATTGGAATTATAGGCAGAAGGAAGGGGCGTGGGTCGAGGCATTGCCTATCGGCAACGGAAGGCTCGGCGCGATGGTCTTCGGGGGCATTATAAAGGAACGCATTGCGCTCAACGAGGACACGCTCTGGGCCGGGGGGCCGTATGACCCAGCCAATCCGGAGACACTTGAGTTACTGCCGGAAGCACGGCGGCTGATTTTCGAGGGCAAATTCCAGGAAGCACACAATCTAATCGATAAAAGAATGCTGGCTAAGCCTCGAAGACAGCAACCGTATCAGACGATCGGCGATTTGATTCTGACTTTCCCAAACGTCGAACGCGTTGAGAATTACCGCCGAGACCTCAATCTTGACACCGCCGTTGCCTCCGTAACCTACACTGCCAACGGCATTAAGTTCACCCGTGAAGTTTTTTCAAGCCCTGTGGACCAAGTAATCGTCATTCGTCTCACTGCGGATAAGCCGGGACAAATCTCATTCACAGCAGGCATGCGAACTCCTCAGAGGGCAATCATCACAACCGAAGCGCCGAATATATTAGTGATGAACGGTGTCAACGGAGCATATCAGGGTATCGAAGGGGCGCTGAAGTTTCAATGCCGCGTGCGTATAATGACTACTGGCGGCA
>CAZRMQ010000109.1:3471-4972 GCA_964601185.1 uncultured Pirellulales bacterium | reverse complement strand
ACGCCGACTCCGCAATACTGCTTATAGCAGCAGCCACCAGTTATAAAAGCTTCAAGGATGTTACCGGTGACCCTGAGACATTGACAAAAAATTATATTAACGCAGCGAGCCAAAAATCTTTTGAGGCTTTACGCAAAGATCACATTGCAGAGCATCAAAGGCTGTTTCGTCGAGTTAAGCTGGACCTCGGAACGACGGCTATGGCGAAACTTCCTACCGATGAGCGAATCCGCAATCCGGAAAAGACCAATGACCCACAGCTTGCGACACTTTATTTCCAGTTCGGACGATACCTGCTTATCAGCAGCTCGCGGCCCGGCTGCCAGCCTGCAAATCTGCAGGGTATCTGGAACGAAAGCATGACCCCACCGTGGGAAAGCAAGTACACCATCAACATCAACGCCGAGATGAATTACTGGCCTGCTGAGCCGACAAATCTTGCCGAGTGTGCTGAACCGCTCATCTCGCTTGTAATGGACCTTACTGAAACCGGTGCTCGCACAGCAAAAGTTATGTACGGTGCTCGTGGCTGGGTATGCCATCACAATACCGATATTTGGCGTGCATCTGCTCCGGTTGACGGAGCGTCTTATGGCTTCTGGCCTACAGGTGGCGCGTGGCTGTGCAAACATCTCTGGGACCACTACGACTATAGTCGAGACAAAAAGTTCCTGGAAAAGGTTTATCCGGCAATGAAAGGCTCGGCTGAATTTTTCCTCGATACTCTTGTAGAGGACCCTAATACCAAGTGGCTCGTTACATGCCCTTCGATATCGCCTGAGAACAGGCACAAGTACCGCGTGAGTATCTGTGCAGGACCGACAATGGACATGCAGATATTGCGAGACCTGTTCACCAATTGTATCCACGCCGCAGAAATCCTCGGAATTGATAAGGAATTCTGTGAGCAGCTTATCGCGACGCGTGCCCGTCTGGCGCCGAATCAAATCGGCAAAGGCGGCCATCTCCAGGAGTGGCTCCAGGACTGGGACATGGAAGCTCGTGACCTTCATCACCGTCACGTGTCACATCTTTATGGACTGTATCCCAGCGACCAAATCAATGTACATGATACACCTGAGCTTGCCGCTGCAGTACGCAAATCGCTTGAGATTCGTGGTGACGAAGCTACTGGCTGGGGCATCGGCTGGCGATTAAATCTCTGGGCGCGTCTACAGGATGGCGAACATGCTTATAAGATTCTTGAAATGTTATTGCGTCCTGAACGAACATATCCGAATATGTTTGATGCTCATCCGCCGTTCCAGATTGACGGCAACTTCGGTGGCACAGCCGGCATTGCAGAGATGCTGCTGCAAAGCCGAGCCAATGAAATAGAATTGCTGCCGGCGCTACCCAAGGCCTGGCCGAACGGGAAGGTTAAAGGGCTTCGCGCCCGCGGCGGGTTCGAGGTGGACATTGAGTGGACGGGGGGCAAACTCACTTCCGCAACCGTGCGGTCCCTTGTAGATAATCGCTGCCGCTTACGATACGGTGATGT
>CAZRMQ010000109.1:0-3371 GCA_964601185.1 uncultured Pirellulales bacterium | reverse complement strand
TTGCTGCCGAGCCGAAGGAAACCAATCCTGACTGGCAGAATCCTCAACTTACCGGAAGGAACCGTCTGGCACCACACGCTACTATGATGATATATCCCGATATAGAAGCCGCAAAGCAGGTCGGCGCAACGGCTACGCTCGAAGACCGGTCGAAGTCTCCGTGGTTCCGCTCACTGAACGGAGACTGGAAGTTCCTATGGTCACCAAGCAAAGAGGAAAGACCAACCGATTTTTTCCGTGTTGACTTCGATGACTCTTCATGGAAGACCATCCCCGTTCCATCGAATATGGAGATGCAGGGCTATGGAGTGCCTATATATACAAATGTTAAGTATCCATTCCTCAAAGAAGGTGAAAGACCGCAACCGCCGGTCATACCCAATTTCAACAATCATGTCGGCTCATACCGTCGAATCTTTGAAGTTCCTAAGGATTGGGATGGACGACGGATGTATATCGTGTTTGACGGTGTCAATTCCTTTTTCTACCTGTGGATTAACGGCCAGAGTATCGGTATGAGTAAAGATAGTCGCACCGTTGCCGAATTCGACATCACTGACTTTGTCAAGCCGGGCGCAAATCAGATTGCGGTGCAGGTCTTCCGCTGGAATGACGGTTCCTGGCTGGAGGACCAGGATTTCTGGCGTCTGAGCGGTATATTTCGTGATGTATATATCTGGTCAACTGACCAGCTTCATATCCGTGACTTTCAGGTAATGACAGCGCTTGATCAGGGATACCGTGGCGGAACATTGTTGATTGACCTGGCTATCCAGAACATAACGCAACAGGCTAAGGCCGTCACTGTCACGGCTGATCTGCTGGATGCGGATGGGAAACAAGTCGCACCTGCAATTTCTACATCATGCGCTTTACTTGCCGCTCAGGAAAGCAAGTGTACTCTTTCGAGTACTGTTGGTAGTGTTCGTGATCGAGGCCGTGGCCGCGGTCGTGCCGAAGAAAGAGGCGCTGCTATTCGTTTGTGGTCGGCTGAAGACCCTTACCTGTATCGCTTGATACTGACTCTGACGGGCGCGAACGGAAAAGTTATAGAGGTAATTCCGGTCAATGTTGGTTTCCGCAAGGTGGAACTGAAAGATGGAAATCTGTTAGTCAACGGCCAACGCATTTTTATCAAGGGCACCAATCGGCATGAGCACCATCCTACACGGGGACATTATATACTGCCGGAAGATATGATCCAGGACATTATGATAATGAAGCAGAATAACATCAATGCGGTACGTACCAGCCACTATCCGAACACGTCGGCATGGTATGATATGTGCGACCGTTACGGGATATACCTGGTCGATGAAGCCAACATAGAATGTCACGGTGCTCAATTTCTCACCGGAAATCCAGAGTGGCAGGCAGCATATATGGATCGGACTATACGTATGGTCGAGCGAGACAAAAACCATGCTTCGATTATCTTCTGGTCGGTAGGCAACGAGAACGGCTGGGGCATCAACCTGCAAGCCACCTCCTCCTGGATGCGCCAGCGTGACCACAGTCGATTGGTTATTTCCTGTGAAGCCGGACAACATCCCAATACCGATGTCGTTTGTCCGATGTACAGCCGCATAGGAACGCTGGAACGATATTCTTCCCAGCAGCAGTATAGGCCTTTCATCCTGATAGAATACACACACGCCATGGGTAACAGCAATGGCGATGTTTGGAGCTATTGGAATCTGATTTACAATAGGCCCTATTTGCAGGGTGGCTGGGTATGGGACTGGGTAGATCAGGCTTTCCGTCAGTCTATCCCTGCTGATCGCAAACTGCCGCTGGCAACGTTTCTGCCCGTAAAAAGAGGCGATAAAACCTTCTGGGCCTACGGTGGTGACTTTGGGCCTGAAGGAACCCCCACAGACGACAATTTCTGCTGCAATGGACTCGTTTCAGTAGATCGAACACCTCACCCAGCCTTAGCAGAAATGAAGAAAATCTATCAGAATATCCAAGTCAAGGCAATAGACTTATCTAAGGGACAAATCGAGATTAAAAATGGCTATTTCTTTACAACACTCAGCGACCTTGTGAAAGGTACATGGACAATCAGTTCTGATGATAATGTAATTGAAACCGGCACCCTGGATAAGCTGAACATTAAACCCGGCGAGTCCAGGCAATTAACCATTGCATTTAAGCCGATTTCTCCCGAGCCGGGTGTCGAATATTTCCTTGATTTGAGCTTTGTACTGAAGGATAAGCAAGCCTGGGCACCGGCTGGTCACGAGGTGGCATGGGAACAGTTTAAGCTGCCCATTGAAAAACCGGCTGTCGCTGCGGCTCAAGCCGAAATTCCGTCGCTTAAGTTAACGGACACGGACGGAACTATCCGCGTGGACGGCAAAGACTTCTCAGTCGTTATTGACAGGGCGTCCGGCTTTATCAACTCGTTGCGGTATAAAAATGTGGAATTGGTCAAAGAACCGTTAGCTCCTTATTTCTGGCGCGCACCGATAGACAATGACCGCGGCAATCGTATGCCGAGCCGCTGCGCCATTTGGAAGACCGCTATGCAGAGCTACAAGCCGCAGAGTGTTGAAGCAAAACAAATCTCACCACAGGAGATCCAAATCTCAGTGGTCTCGCGTATTGAAAATGTGAAGGGCAACTACAAGTTGGGCTATCGTGTATATGGTGACGGCACCATTATAGTTGATGTAGAAGGTCAGGCCTCTGCCGAGAAACTGCCTGAGATCCCACGGTTCGGCGTGCAGATGGCGCTGCCTAAAGGGTTCGAGACTATTCGTTGGTTTGGCCGCGGTCCGCAGGAGACCTACTGGGATCGCTGCGACTCCCGGATCGACCTGTATGAAGGCAGCGTCGATGATCAATTCTTTTATTATTCCCAGTTGCAGGAGACAGGCAACAAAGTCGATGTTCGCTGGGTTTCTCTTACTAATGAAAAGGGTATTGGTTTGCTTGCAATTGGTATGCCGCATCTCAGTGTTTGTGCTTTGCACTATAGCGCTGAGGACCTTACCAGCGAAGATGACGTCGGTCCGGAACATCCCTTTGAGATACAGCGTCGTGATGAAGTATATTTGAATCTCGATTACCGGCAGATGGGTGTTGGTGGTGACGATAGTTGGGGTGCCCGTACGCATCCGTTGTTCATACTCCCTGGGAGCCAAAAATATGCGTACAGTTTCTGTCTGCGTCCGTACGACCCATCTATGGGAGATATTCGCCACGTTGCGCGGATGGCACCGCCGGTAGCCAAGTAGGAATAAATGCGGCAAACATTAGATAAAAGAAAAAAGACAATCTCGAATCGAGTATCCGCCGAAAGGCGTCCTGTGGAGAGTATCCTGGTTTTTTTCCTGACTATTTTTCTCTCTTTGCCTTGTTTTGGC
>CAZRMQ010000108.1:0-6789 GCA_964601185.1 uncultured Pirellulales bacterium | reverse complement strand
CAAATGACCCCGGCCGTCATACGGCTTTTGCCTTAAGCGGCAACGGTGAGACTGTGTATTTAACCTCAGCTCAGGATGGAGTATTGACGGGATACAGGCAGTCGGAGGATTTTGACGCCTCGCAGAGCGGCGTATCGTTTGGCCGATACTATAAAAGCAGCACGGACAACTTTAACTTTGTAGCAATGAGCGAGAACACTCCCGGCCTTGCTAATGCCTATCCAAAGGTAGGTCCTATTGTTATAAGTGAGATTATGTACAATCCTCCATCAGGCAATCAGAATGAGGAATATATAGAGCTTTATAATATAAGCACAGAGCCGGTTACTTTATATGATTACGATAAGCAGGCACCGTGGAAGTTTACCGATGGCATAGACTTTACTTTTCCTGCTGATGTTCCTGTGACGATACCTGCTGGAGGATATTTGCTGTTGGTTAAGGACCTGTCGGCTTTTGCCTTGACGTATATCGATACTGCTGCAGGTGTGCAGGTTCAGGGTCCTTATGATGGTCAGTTGAGTAATAATGGTGAGAAGGTAGAGCTTAGTATGCCTGGTGAGTTGGATGGGGATGGCAACAGGTATTACATTCGGCTGGACCTGGTAAGTTACAGTGATGGCTCACATCCGCAGGATTGTCCTGGCGGCGTGGACTTGTGGCCTATAGAAGCTGATGGTGGTGGATTATCTCTTGGTCGCAGGGTAGCAGAGGAATACGGCAATGATGTAGCCAACTGGCAGGCAGCGTCGCCTTCACCCGGCAGGTAGAGCAGTTGTAGAAGAGCTGGAATATGTTGAATTTCATAAAGAATATACTGATAGCCGGCTTTGCTTTATTTGCAGCAAATCAGCAGCAAGCCAGTAAACCATTAGTGATTAATGAGCTTATGGCCTCTAATAGCAGCACTATCCAGGACCAGCAGGGCCAGTACGATGACTGGATCGAGATTTATAACTTCGGCAGCTCGGCTATAAATATAGGCGGTATGTATCTCACGGATGATTTATCTACGCCCACCAAATGGCGAATTCCGGAAAATAATCCTTCCGCTACTACCATTCCCGCACACGGGTATTTATTGATATGGGCTGATAATGATACTGCTGACTCAGGCCTTCACGCCAACTTCAAGCTTGATGCCGGCGGTGAGGAGATTGGTCTGTACGATAGCTCTGCCACAGGCATCGATGGAAGTACTTTAATTGATAGCATCATCTTCGGAAAACAGACCTCCGACTTTTCCTATGGTCGATTCCCGGATGCTGCTGATAGCTGGCGCATCTTTTCTACTGCAACTGCGGGAACGGAAAATACTGGAGGTTATCTGGGCGAGGTCGCACCCCTTAAGTTCAGCCGTAAGCGGGGATTCTACGAAGCGCCGTTTTCGCTCATAATAGCCACCGAAACCGAAGGTGCCACGATATTTTATACCATCGATGGCAGTTCGCCCTACGATTTTGTGCGGGATGGCCCCAAAGGGACGCTCTATAACAGGGTCATCCCAATTACAACAACTACCTGCCTGCGGGCCGTCGCAGTTAAATCCGGCTTCAAATCTACCAACATAGTAACCCATACGTATATTTTCCTTGATGACGTTATCAGGCAGGCCACCGACCCGGATACAAACGCTCAAGTTGTACCGCCGGGTTACCCCGCTATCTGGCCCGGTGGTTCCAATTCTGGAGCGACGTCCGGTGATTACCAGATGGACCCTGTTGTTGTCAGCGCTTACAGCAGCACAATCAAGGACGATATGAAATCGATACCGACAGTGTCTTTGGTAATGGACAAAGATGACTGGTTCGGCAGCTCCGGCATATATATCAACGAATCCCAGGATGGTTCTGAGCGTGTAGTTTCGATGGAGTTTATTGACCCTAACAACGGCGATGAGTTTCTAATCAACTGCGCCATATCGATGCAAGGAGGTGTCAGTGGTGGTGGCACCAGTCTCAATAGATGGAAGTCTTATAAACTCTCCATGCGACCCAGATTCAAAGACAAAACGGATGATGGAACTCCTACCGGCGGGCCGGCAAAGCTTAATTACAAAGTTTTTTGCAATTCTCCAACTGAGAGCTTCGATACCCTTGTTCTGGATGCCCGCCTGGGAAACGTTTGGAACTATGGTGGCGGCGTTACCGATACCGGCAATCGCCCCTGGATATCAGGTCGGCCAATCTACCAGCCGGATGTTGCTCAATACACAAGAGACCAGTTTGTTGCAGATATTCAGAACGCCTTGGGGGGCTATGGCCAGCATGGCAGGCACGTTCATCTGTATCTTAACGGCCTTTACTGGGGATTGTATAATCTTCACGAACGACCGGACCATCGCTTCGCTGCTGCAACCTTCGGCGGCGACGCGGACGATTACGACTGTATTAAGCATGACAGTGGCCAAATTATTAATGGCACTAATGCAACCTTTAATCAAATGCTTAGTATCGCCGAATCCGGCCTGGAATCCAACGAGCGATATCAGTTAATTCAGCAGTACCTTGATGTGGATAACTTTATAGACTATTTGATTCCCAACTACTTCGTCGGAAATTACGACTGGGGTCATAAGAACTGGTATGCCACTCGGAATGCTGTCGACCCCAACGGCCGATGGCGGTTTCATCACTGGGACGGAGAGCACATGTTGGAGAATCTTTATGAGAATGTTACAGGTCGGGATAATGCCGGTGGTCCCACACGTCTTCATAACAGGCTTATGCAAAATGCTGAGTATCGCCTTTTGTTTGCCGACCACGTACACCGGCATTTCTTCAACGATGGTGCTCTTACTCCTGAGGGCGCAACGGCTTTGTACCAGATACGGCTAAATGATGTTGATAGGGCTGTTGTCGGGGAGTCCGCACGCTGGGGCGACAACCAGATAAATAGATTTGCAAATATCCGTTATATGCGCGATCCTCATTGGCTCCTCGAACGTGACTGGCTATTAGACACCTACTTTCCAAATCGAACAAACATAGTGTTGGACCAGTTCAAAGCCAGAGGTTGGTATCCCAGAGTCGATGCGCCGGTTTTCCACGTCAATGGCTCTTATCAGCATGGCGGGCGGATTTCTAAGGACGATATGTTTTCGATGAGCACCACAACGGGCAAGATTTATTATACACTTGATGGTTCCGATCCGCGACCGCCACAGGGACCTGATAGTCAAATCGTCAGCACGACTCTTATAAATGAGAATGCTACCAAACAAGTGCTTGTTCCTGTCGGCCCTGTCGATGACAACTGGAAAAGTGGTGCAGCCTTCAATGACTCGGCCTGGCTATCATGTATTGGTAGCCCAGGTGGCGTCGGTTACGAAAGAGGCTTCGGCTATGAAGAACTCATCAGCCTTGACCTTCAAGAACAAATGTATGCTACAAACACATCTTGTTACATCCGTATCCCGTTCTACCTTGAGGCTGATGTGAACGATAGCGACTTGCTGACACTGAAAATCAGATACGATGATGGTTTTATTGCTTACCTCAATGGCATTGAAGTCGCACGGCGCAATTTCACCGGCACGCCTACCTGGAGTTCCAGTGCCAACACCAGCCACTCTGATAATGAAGCCACCAACTTCGAGAATATCGATATCTCTGCTTTCATTAGCGCGATGCAGAGTGGCTTGAATATGTTGGCCATCCAGGGTTTGAATACCTCCCCTACCAGCTCTGATTTACTCATTTCCGTCGAGCTGGTCACCAGCAAAGACAATACACCTATTAATGACAGTGTCTCGCCCGGTGTGCTCCAATATGCCGGGCCGATTACACTGCCCCACAGCACACAAGTCAAGGCAAGAGTCTTGAGCGGCGGCACCTGGAGTGCCTTGAACGAAGCCATCTTTGCCATCGGACCAGTTGCAGAAAATCTGAGAATCACCGAGATAATGTATCATCCGTACAACTTCAACGACGCCAACGATCCGAACGAAGAATATATCGAGCTGACCAACATCGGAGCAGAAACAATCAACCTGAACCTCGTAAGTTTCACTGATGGAATCGATTTTACCTTCCCGAACACGGAACTCGCACCAGGCGAATACATCGTTGTTGTCGAAAACCGCGATGCGTTCGAGGCCAAGTACGGCCCGGACACAGGTATTGCAGGACAATACTCTGGCAAGCTCAACAACAACGGAGAAAGAATCAGGCTCCAGGATGCTATTGGCCAGACTATCTTGGATTTTGAGTATAGTGACAATTGGCGAAGTATTACTGATGGCCAAGGCTTTTCTCTTACTATCATAGACCCGGCCAACACAGATACTGATAGCTGGTCTGCGAAGGATTCCTGGCGGGCCAGTGCATACGCAGGAGGCTCACCAGGTCAGGATGATAGCGGCATCATTCCCAACCCCGGCGCTGTAGTCATCAATGAGCTTTTAGCTAATTCACCAGCCGGCGCTGCCGACTGGATAGAGCTGTATAACACAACCGAAACATCTATAGATATTGGCGGCTGGTTCTTAAGTGATAGCGGCTCAGCCCTGAACAAATACAGAATAGCAGCAGGAACAATAATAAATCCACACGGTTATATTGTTTTCTATCAGGACCAGCACTTCGGTAACAGAAATGACCCTGGAACCCTGGAGCCATTTGCACTCAGCGCAAACGGCGAAACGGTATATCTAAGCTCAGCAAAGGACGGAACACTTACAGGTTATCGCTACAGCGAAGATTTCGGCCCTTCAGAGCAGGGCATATCATTCGGCCTTTACTTTAAGAGCAGTACAGGCACGTATAATTTTGTCTCGATGGCTGAAAACACACCGGGTTCTGCCAATTCTTATCCGAAAGTCGGCCCGATAGTGATTAACGAGATTATGTACAATCCAGACTGGACAGACACTGGTCTATATACCAATGAACAATACGAATATATCGAGCTATACAATATAAGCACAGAGTCTGTAAACCTACAGGGATGGAAGTTCACCGATGGTATTGACTTCACCTTTCCTGATGAACAACCTGTTATGATACTTGCCGGCGGATATTTGTTGGTAGTCAGAAATCCGGGGGCATTTACCTGGCGGTATCCGCGTATACTTACTGATAATTTTCTTGGCCCTTATGGTGGCATGTTGGATAACGCCGGTGAGAGGCTGGAGCTTTCAATGCCCGGCAATACTGACGAGCTTGGGACAACCTATTATATTCGGATTGACAGGGTCAGCTATAGTGATGGTTCTCATCCGCAGAATTGTCCCGGCGGCGTGGACTTATGGCCTATAGAGGCCGATGGCGGCGGGTCATCGCTTACTCGCCGGGTAGCTACGGAATATGGCAACGACGTAGCCAACTGGCGAGCCTCTTCCCTATCCCCCGGGCGAGTAAATTTTCTGAGGTGAAGATAGAAAATGTCAGGTTTCACTAAAAGCCCATTATTTTCTTTGGCGTTTTCAGTATTTTTTGTTTGTTCTATTGTAGTTGACTGTCAGGCTGAAGACTTTCCTGTAGTCATTAACGAGCTTATGGCCTCCAATAACAGCACTATCCAGGACCCGCAGGGCCAATACGATGACTGGGTTGAGATTTACAACTTTGGCAGCACGGCTATGGATGTCGGCGGCATGTACCTCACGGATGATTTAACAGAACCCAACAAGTGGCGGTTTCCGGAAAATAATCCTTCCGCGACTACCATACCCGCATGCGGGTATCTATTGATATGGATTGACAATCATATTGCTGACTCGGGTCTTCACGCGAACTTCAAACTTGATGCCGGTGGCGAAGAGCTTGGCTTGTTCGATAGCTCTGCCACAGGTACTGACGGTAGTTCTTTGATTGATAGCATTACTTTTGACGAGCAGACTGTTGACGTTTCGTACGGTCGCTACCCCGACGCCACTGATAACATGCGGTTTATGGCCTCTCCTACGCCAGGCGCTGCAAATAATGACGGGTACTCAGGTGTCGTAACCGAGCTAAAATTTAGTCACCTGCGTGGTTTTTATGATTCGCCATTTTCTGTCTCCGTCACCACCGAAACTGAAGATGCTACTATATATTATACGCTTGATGGCAGTGAGCCGGGTGATGCTCCGGGTATGTCACCAAATAGTGCGATCTACACCGGGCCTATCTCCATTACCAAAACCACCTGTCTACGCGCGGCGGCAATCAAGCCCCGCTGGCTGCCTTCGAAAACAGACACTCACACATATATCTTTAACGCCTCAGAAACCATAAAGTCACTACCCGTAATTTCGCTTGTGGGCGATGAACATTCAACTTTCTTTGAACCTGATGGCATCATGGCCATTGTAGGGGGTTACTATGCCGGCGAGGAATGGACCTCGGGCGGCGATCCCGGTGCCTACAACAACCCTATACATCGAGGAATAGAATACGAACGGCCGGTTTCTGTCGAAATAATCAATTCGCAAGCCTATACAGACCTCCAGGTTAACTGTGGTATCCGTGTTCATGGCAGCGACTACACACGGCCGCGCTACACTCGCGGCGACAATTGGCTCTGCAATAATAACAAGTTCAGCTTCAATCTCTTTTTCCGCAGCAGCTACGGAAATAACCGCCTGGAATATCCATTCTTCCCGTTTGTACCTGTCGAACGTTACAAAAGCATTGCGCTGCGAGCAGGACATAACGACATTTGCAGCCCGTTTATCAAGGACGAATGGGTCAGGCGCCTGTTTAGGGAGATGGGGGCGGCCCAGCTTACAGGAACGTTTGCCAACCTTTACATTAATGGCGAATACAAGGGATACTATAATCCCTGTGGCCGGCTCGACGAAGAATT
>CAZRMQ010000107.1:1815-6856 GCA_964601185.1 uncultured Pirellulales bacterium | reverse complement strand
GTTCCCAAACATGTCACCCATTTTATGTTTCCGTTGGGGTCAACTGCCCGCAGATATGGGTCATCGAAGCTTACGTAGATTGTTCCATCAGGCCCCAAGGCCGGCTCGGACCAGCCATCTGCATCCGAATAATTTCTAATATAGTTGGGATCAAAAAAGTTGCTATTAGGGTCTGCTAAATTTACAGACCAGATAATAGAGCCGTTGTCTGGTGCGATTGCGTAAAGTTTGGTATCGTAAAGCAGCGTTTGATATATTGTGCCGGTGTCTCCGACGACCGGCGAGGCAAAAGGCCAGCCACGAGATTCAAAGCTGCATTTCCATTTAACGGCTCCTGTATTTTGATCGAGTGCGTAAAGATTTGGGTCATATAAACCGGCAATATAGACTGTTCCATTTGCTATTGCAGGTGAGGCGAGAATCGAACCGGAAAGTTGTCCTGGCCCAATCGTCTCAAAACACCAAAGCTCGCTGCCATCCTGAGCCAGCGCGTAAAGTTTACCATCCTGTGAGCAAACATATACATTGTCGTCCTCTGATACGGCTGGAGACGAATAGACCAATCCATCGGTATTATGAGTCCACTGCAAGCTGCCGTTAATGTCAATCGCATGTAGTTTTCCGTTTTGGCTTCCGACATATATAGTGCCGTCAGGCCCGATGGTTGGTGAACTAAGCAGCGGTGAATTTGCATCATAGCTCCACAATAAGTTGCCATTGATATCGAGCGTATATAGTTTCCCGTCTTCGCAGGCAATATGCACTCTGTTATCAGCACCGACTGTAACGCTTGTTGATATCGGACCATTTGTCTCAAACTTCCATTTGACACAACCGATCTCCGGTCCAGAGTGTTTGCTTAAACCTGTTCGTTTGAAATCGCCGCCGAGCGTTTTCCATGGCGGCTCCGTCGTATATCCGTTATTGTCAATGGTGGTTGCTTTTACAAGCCAAGAAGTTGCTAATAACAGTACACATGAAAATAGAATTGCTTTTTTCACCGCTTTCTCCCTTCATTGATTTCTTTGAATCCGAGCCTCGCTTAAGGTAAATCAAACTCTTACGTCCAATATTATATTGGCAAATTTATGAATATTCAAGCATGAAAGGTTTAAAAACTTTATTTATTGAGTTTGCAGAAAGCGGGTTTTTATTGACAGAAAAGAGATTTTACTGTAGTATGTGGCCAGGAGGAACGATTACTATAATGACTTATGATTTATCAACAGCCTGTAGGCAGGGAAGCCCCAAATTTAGCAGAATTCGCACTTTTGGAGAGATTTAGATGTTTAGCAAAAAAACCGTCATAGTAGCCTTAATAATAGGACTTTTTGTAGTTAGTACAGGTTTGGCCGCCAGTCTTGAAGAGAATTGGAATGACTTTTTGCATTACACTCAAATCGGGCGATTCGACTTGGCCAAAGGATATGCTCAGGTTATTCTAAAAAGTGAGCCTAATCCTTTGGAATTATTTGACTTAAGTCAAGCAAATCCAACCGGTTATTCGTTTTTATTAAGGGTCAATGAGTTTTGTTCCGACGCAGAGCTGGTGGAGCTGGCCGGCAAGGTCATGGCTGTAATAGACCGGGGTAGATTCCTTCGTCGAAGCGAGCCTAAGATTATCGTGGAGGAGATAAAAAGGCTAAGCAGTACAGAGCGCGGCAAACTCACGGCGGTGAAACGGCTCCAGGATGCGGGCGAATATGCGATTCCATTTATGCTCGATGCGATGGTTGATTGCCCTGCGGATGAATTACAAAACATTATATGGGCACTTCCGCAAATCGGTCGCCCTGCGATAAGGCCGCTTGTCGCTGCGTTGCAGACGGAAAATGCCGGGGTAAAAGCGGAAATAATAAGAGCTTTAGGCAAAATTGGCTATCCACAATCATTGGCATATCTAAAATACATTATCGAGAAGGACAATTCTAATGAGTTTAAGGGCTTGGCAGCAGCGAGTGTAAGACAAATTGATCCTTCAGCGGCACAGGTTCTCGCTGCTGAATTGTTCTTCAGGCTTGCGGAGGGTTATTATTATCATTCCCAATCTTTAACACCGGCGGAGGATGCCGATTTTGCCAATATATGGTTCTGGGATTCACAGCGTCAGAGGCTGACTCGGGAAGAGGTCGATAAGGCTTATTTCAACGAGCTTATGGCGATGCGGTGCTGTGAGTGGGCGCTCAGAGCCGATCCAGGATTCGGCTATGCGATCGGTATGTGGCTCGCTGCCTTTTTTAAGGCTGAATCGACCGGCGTTGAAATGCCGGCCTACTTTGGCCAAAGGCATGCCAATGCGCTTGTTTATGCCACCACTGCGGGTCCTGAGTATCTGCATCAGGCGTTGGCAAGGGCTATTAAAGATAGAAACGCCGATGTGGCACTTGGTGCTGTCGAGGCGTTGGCTGTTACGGCGGGCGAAAAGTCATTGCTTTATCCGTTCAGCCCGGAACAGCCCTTGCTTGCGGCGCTTACTTTCGATGACAGAGCGGTAAGATATAGTGCAGCGATAGCTATAGCCTTAGCAGGTCCTCAGCAAAGCTTCACTGAGAGTAAGCTTGTCGCTGCGAATTTGGCCGAGGCTCTCGGACAAACAGCAGAGCAGGCCGGCGAAGAAACAAAGCGATGGAGTGGAGAATTAGCCGACAGCTACGCCTTTCGCTCGGCTGAGGCTATGTTAAACCTGGCTCAGACTCGCAATCGAGTTGTTGATTTGTCTTTGGCTCAGTCTGCGATTATAAATGCAACCAATGATAGCCGTCGTGACATTCGGATTATTGCCAGTCAGATTTTGGCTCATCTTGGCAGCCCTGATGCTCAGCGTGCGATAGCAGTGGTGGGTCTGAATAGCGGCAATGGGCTTGATGTGCGAATATTGGCGTTCAACTCGTTGGCTACATCGGCGAAAATAAACGCCAATATGCTTGCTGAAGACACGCTTGATGAGATTTACGCGCTTATCAAATCGGATGAGACCGATCCTGGTCTTCGCAGCTCAGCCGCTGCCGCTTATGGTGCGCTTAATTTACCCAGCCAGAAAGTAAAGGACCTCATCCTCGACCAGGCAAAAAGCTGAAGTGGACCGCAGGTAACTTACGAAGGGTAGCAAGACCAACTTTCTTGTAATTAGAATCATTCCCATAGAAGTACTACAGGATTATCACAAGTCTCGCTGCGGCTTGGCCCGCGACATGACGAGTATCTGCGGACTAAAGGGGGATATGTTGTAACCTAAAGCTTACTTAGCGTGCGATTCCTGCTTGTTGACTTCTACAACACGCTGAGCTATCTCGGTGATTTTCTCCCGTAAGGTCTTTGGCGCAAGAACCTGTACACGATCGCCATAGCTTAGGATCCACCATATTATTTCATTCAGCCCATCTACGCGAAACTCCAGGATCGCAGAACCATCGTCTTCAAAGGTAACCTTTTGTGTTCTGTGCCATTGGACTGCTGCAACATCAAAGGCTACTACCGCCGTAAATCTGAGCTTGACATTATAGATTTTGTTTTCGGGTACCATTGACAAGGCCCTGCCGAGATATTCACCGATATCAAATTCCTCATCTTCAAAGAAACGTTTATCCGACATGTTTAATTCCTTGACCCTTCTAATTTTAAAAGCGCGGAGGTCTTTTTGAAGACCGACCTGCCAAGCACATACCATGTGTGGCCGTCATACATTAGATTATACGGTTTAAATCAATTACTGTATCTTGCCTCTCACAAGACGAATGATAACGAATGTTTACGATTTTCATGAGTCGGCTGATCTTCCCCGGTTTTATTAGGTGCTTCCCCGCCATGGAGTCCGTTTCTATTGCGATCCAGCGTGTCCACGGTGCATGATAAGCTACTAATCCCTATGAAACGCTTATATCGTAAAAAATAAGAGCTCCGTTGTCGATTGAATTTGCGAAAAATCTGTAAGAATTTGCAACGGCGTTGCAGAAATAGTACTTGCGCAGAATAGTATGAACAAGGGAAATAGTGCCCAATCCAGGATCTAATGCACTACCTTCAAACTTTGGCGGATTCTCATCGAAGGGAGCTTTTATATTACAAATCTCTATTTCCTTGATTTGTGTTACTGATTTGATTATAATAGATGATTGTATGTATTGGCGCAGAAACATTTAATGGAAATAAAACATTCTCAGTTTTCTGAATGATTTATTCGGATTTTATACGCTGTTTATCCTAAAAATGTTTTTCGCCAGGATGTAGATCATGAAAAAGCTAATATTGTTCGTTATTTTTCTTAATATAGCTTCGGTGCTTAAAGGAGAGGTTTCAGTAAGAGTATGCTTAGCTGACGGCAATACTCCCCTTGAGTTTGCAGACCCCAACATTCCTTTTGTATATCGAGATATTATGGTTGGAACCAGGCTCACAATTGTTGTCAGCTCAGACACCGAAGGTTCCTTGAGTGCCGAACTGGCTATTTTGGGAGAAGACCTGGATTATGGAATGCTATCAGCCAGAGATTTCAATGAAATCACGCTCGATTGGGCAGGGTCACGTTTCCCCGCTGCAGGCGACAGGGCACGTGTATGGGAGTGGATAGAACCTGATGTTCAAATAATAGATTTGGAAAGCGTTCATAGTCCTGTAGCAGGTGACTGGTTTATTATTGATTACACTGCCACAAGTATAGGCACCTGCAATGTTGCGTTCTACGACTACGCTGTAAGTTGGGAATATCCCATTTATTTCCTCACATTCTCTCATGTTCCCACACGCGATTTCAATAACGATGCTAAAGTGGACTTTGCCGACTTTGCTGTGTTTGCTTCATACTGGCAGCTAACCGATTGCAGCGATACTGGCTGGTGTAGTGGAACCGACCTTAACATGGATGGCAACGTTGATTGGAATGATTTACTACTATTTACCGAGTACTGGCTTGAAAGCACACAATAGATATATTTGCTCAGTATGCCGCCTGTGGTTGGTCTTACTTATTCCATACCCAGTTACCGGCCTTATGTGAATAAGATTTTACTCAGGGCAGGCAATGAGCATGTTCTCGCGCTCTTTG
>CAZRMQ010000107.1:0-1715 GCA_964601185.1 uncultured Pirellulales bacterium | reverse complement strand
TCAATCAAGAGATTCGAGAGTATCAAAACAGCACGAACAGTAGGGAATTGACGGAAGAATTGCAGAAAATGAAGCTCGATGCCATACCATTCAACGTCCGCTATAGGTTGTCCAATGAATCAAAAATGAGCTCCACAGTGGCTGTACGATACGATGGAGAAAAATTTTACTGGGAAATTAATGTAACCTCACGTACGGACTCTATAAGGCCGGGCAAAGACCTGGAAGGTAATTTTATGACCGAAGAGTTCAATCTGAACTGGAATGCCAGACGTGCATTCGCATGGGATGGAGAAAAATTCACCACTTATGCTTTGTCTGCTAATTACACAATCGTTGACTCAACAGACAGTACTGCTCATGTTGTTAATGGTCCGCTAACCGCAGGAATTATTCCATGGGGATATGGCTATTATACGTATGAGAGGCTTTCCGCCGCCAAATTTTCTGCGGAGGAGAGAAATATAGCTCGCCAAACCCAGATACATCTAACACTCAACACTTCAGACGGTTCAGAAATGCTTTGCGTTTTAGACCCAGAGAGAGATTATGCAGTATTGTCTTGTTCAATAAAGAACTCGGACAATTCGGTTATCTATCAACTATATGATAACTACCAACATATATCAGGCAGTTGGGTTCCCGCTACCATTTCTATTGAGCGATACGATGCTCGATCGAATAGACTATTAGCGTATGACCTCTGGAACCTTACCAGAATTAGCGATGCTGTTCCTGCCCCCTATATTTTTAACGTTGACTATGAACCTGATGCGTTAATAGAGTACCGCTCTTACGTCACCAATAAACCTTTGATATATCGTTACTCGCACATTGCTGATACGGATTTGCAGTTAGCCGAGAGATTGGCTTTCGCCGCGTCTGAAGGTACACAGCCACAGAACTGTGCAACAGCCGCAGTGAAATACACTGCTTTGCAGCTTGGCAAAGCTGTTACGGATCGGCAGTTGGAGCAACTGGTAAGCAGAACGAATAAAACAACGAGTTTATATGCAATGAAGCAATTTGTACGAGGCCTTGGATTATACTGCCAAGCTATCAAGACGGACATCCAGACGCTTGAGAGTTCAAATAGCTGCAAGGTGATTCTGCACATTCCTGGAAAGAACCATTTTGTTGTACTTGACTATATTGATGGAAAATATGTGTGGGTTGTAGACTTGGCAAATAATAAATTTTACTACCACACAGATATTAACTTTTTCCCAATGGATTGGACAGAAGGCACAGCCCTTTTGATTTCCGACAAACCTATTCAAATTAATGGCAACTTTGCTGAAATTGATGATGCCCAGCTCCGCAACATAATCGGTGCTTCAGGTTATGCCTGTACTAAGCTCTACCAGGAATACGATGTAATATTTTGTGATTATGTCGGCGGAGAATGTGGGGGTTACTACCAGCAGTACTATGAACGATGGGGTTGTGAATCTGCTCCGAGTGGTAGTTGCACAAATTCCAAAATGCTCAGGAAGATTGAATCGCCCTGTATAAACAGCCCTTATGATTTCTATGCTTGTACTGTAACAGGTGAATGGACGTGCTATTTTATGCGGGCATGTCAATAGGTTGGCTTTCTCACTACTCATCGCTCTTAAGGCTGGTCATTGAGCTTGACCCGCATAAGAAATAATCTAAAATAAGGTGGTATGAGATGGAAAGCCTTTACCATCATAGAATTACTTGTAGTAATT
>CAZRMQ010000106.1:0-6876 GCA_964601185.1 uncultured Pirellulales bacterium | reverse complement strand
ACTTTTAAAATTTTGTTCAATCTTCGCTGATACTTTGTAGAATTACAAGCCGGTGTTACAAGTGCGTTTTAATATATTAAATTGCTTTGTAGAAAAGACTCACTGTTATTTCGACCGAAGTCCCGATTCATCGGGACGAAGTGGAGAAATCTGCACACAAAGCAGATTCCTCGACTTGCCTTCGGCTCGCTCGGAATGACAAGTCCTGTGTTTTCTACAAAGCAATATTAAATAAGAATTGAAAGGAATTTCATTCCCAGAGAAAGGAGGCCTATCCGATGCTCGCAAGAAATGTGATTTATACAGGCACGTTTAGAGCGCTAATTATCTGTCTCGTTGTAGCTGGATTGTTCGCACCGGTTTATGGAGCAGCCGGCGGGAATATTCCACAGCTTCGCAAAAATGGCGAAGTCATACAGTTGTTTGTTGATGACAAGCCCTTTATCATCCTCGGCGGCCAGGTTGGCAATGCAAGTGCCTTTCCGGAGCGGATGGAGCGGGCATGGCCCAAGCTCAGGGAGCTGAATGCAAATACGGTGGAATTTCCGGTTTACTGGGAACAAATCGAACCTGAAGAGGGCCGATTTGAATTCGATGCGCTCGACCAGATTATTCGCGGCGCACGCGAGCATGGCTTGCGGGCCATTTTACTTTGGTTTGCCACATGGAAGAACGGAACGATGGACTATGTTCCTGCATGGGTCAAGTCCAATCCTGAACGTTTCCACAGGGTCATCAATAAGGCCGGCGAGCCTATCCGGGTGCTTTCGCCGCATTCGCAGGCAAACATGGAAGCCGACCGCAAAGCCTACGCCGAGCTTATGAAGCACCTGCGGGAAATAGACGAGAACCACAACACCGTTATCCTCATGCAGGTCCAAAACGAGCCGGGCCTGCGGTATTCTCCACGTGATTATTCACCGCAAGCTACGCGTTTGTTCAACGGCCCCGTGCCGGAGAAGCTTTTAAAGGCCCTCAAAAAACAGCCGGGTACGTGGAAAGAAGTCTTCGGCAGCAGACGCGCGGAAGAGGCCTTTACCGCGTATTATCTTTCCAGTTTCATCAATGAGGTTGCTCACGCCGGCAAAGAGATTTATCCGCTGCCGACGTTTGTCAATGTTTGGATGGGCGGTGAAGGAACAAACGACCGATTCATGGAGTTCGACCGTCCGGGCGACAGCTACCCAAGCGGCGGGGCTGTGTCACACATGCTGGACCTCTGGAAGGCATCGGCACCTGATATCGACATGATTGGTCCGGACATTTACCACCAGTCGCCCATCATTTACCGGGAGATTTTATCACGTTACACCCGCCCGGATAATCCCCTGCTCGTAGTCGAAACCAGAGGAAGTATGAAATACGCGTGTTACTTTTTCTATGCGCTGGCGGACTATTCGGCGATAGGCTTCACGCCATTCGGCATCGATTACGGCCCTGAAAGTGGGCTGAGTTCGATGTTTGTCCCTATGGCCGAGAGTTTCCGTGTGATAAAACCAGTGCTCTCTAAAATCGCTGAGCTGCAGGCAGCGGGAAAATTGCAGGCGGCGGTTGAGGAAGAATTTATATCGGGACGCATGTTATATTTCGATGGATACGATATTTTGGTTCGCTTTCGTCCGCCGCGCCGGAGTTCCGGTCAGCCGTTAACTCCTACAGGCCCGCCGGAACCGTCGGGCCGTGTGCTGGTCGGTCAATTAGGGCAGAATGAATTTCTGTTCGTTGGTTTTGATGCCGCCCTTGACTTCAAGCCGTCCCTGGGGTCACAATATACCGGCGTCCAGTTTCTACTCGTTGAGGAAGGTATTTACGATAATGGCGTCTGGAAACGAACAGGGCTTCGCAACGGCGATTTTACCGATCGCGGCCTGACGTTTCCTTCGGAAGGAGCCGTAATTAGAGCCGAACTTATGAGGTACTGAATGTGTTTTTTATTAGCAATGTGCCGTTTTTTGTTTATAATCACGGTTGCTTTTTTTCGAGAACCACAAAACTTGTCCTCGCGTAAGCGGGCAGAGGCGATTTAAATGCTGAGGAATAAGATAACAATAGTTGGGGCGGGCAACGTCGGAGCAACAACCGCTTACATCGCCGCTACGAAACAGCTCGGTGATATTGTGCTGCTGGACATAGTAAAAGGACTGGCCGAGGGCAAAGCCCTCGATATTGCCGAGGCAAGCCCCGTTCAGCTTTATGACTGCGATATTATCGGAACTACCGACTGGGAACAAACGGCGGACAGCAATATTGTCATCGTAACAAGCGGCCTGCCCCGCAAGCCGGGTATGAGCCGCGACGACCTGCTCGCCAAGAACGTCCAGATAGTTAAGGATGTGAGCAAAAAAACTGCCGAATATTCGCCTGACAGCATAGTTATTGTGGTTTGTAATCCTCTCGATGCGATGGTTCATACTGCAGCAAAGGTTACCGGCTTCGATAAGAAAAAAATCATGGGAATGGCTGGTGCCCTGGATTCGGCCCGTTTTAGCTACTTTCTCGCCCAGGACCTTGGTGTCAGCGTCGAGGATATAAATGCCGTCTTATTGGGCGGTCACGGCGATGATATGGTGCCGCTGCCCCGGTTTACGTCAGTTGCCGGAATACCTATTACCGAATTGCTCGACGAAGAAAGAATCGACGAGCTTATCGACAGGACCCGAAACGGCGGTATCGAAATTGTAAATCTGCTGAGCTACAGCGCTTTTTATGCCCCAGCCGCCGGGACTGTTAAAATGGCTGAAGCAATCCTCAAAGATAAAAAGACTGTAATGTCCTGCTGTGCCTATTGTAATAGCGAATATGGTGCCGGCGGATACTTTGTGGGCGTTCCTGTCGTCCTCGGTAAAGACGGCATCGAAAAAATTATTGAGCTTGATTTGAGCGATTTCGAACGGAATCTATTTAAAAAATCTCTTTCTCACATACGACAGCTTGCAGCTAAGGTTGATAAACTTCTTTAAGTCCGCCCCGAGCTTGTCCGAGGAGACCGACTTACGTCGGATTAATGCCGGCATGTGCCCCCGCTCTTGTCTTCGACAAGAAGACGCGGGGGAAAAAAGACTAAATCAGCATTAAACTTTTTCCTGAATCTATCGAGAATAAGCATGTAGTTCTATTTTCGCTTTTTTAGCGTATAAATCCCGTGTCAGGGTAATAATAAGCTTGTCCTGAGCGAAGTCGAAGTATACGCAAATTTTGTTTTGTACAGTTGAACTTATTTGTTGAGCTACGGCGGATAATATTGTATTTTATCTGTTTTTAACTCTTTAGCGGCAGGATGATAAATGGAACTGATAAAAAGAGTCAAACAGGCTGAGCAGCAGGCTCAGCAGATAATCGAACAGGCCAAAGCTGAGTTGGTCAAGCAGGCTGAACAAAGCCGGGAGCATCGCCGTCAGCTCATGGAAGAAGCTGAGCAAAACAGGAAAAAAGCGACCTCAGAAGCCGTCGACCAGGCGGAAGTGCAGGCCCGGCAGGAAGTAGAGTCCCTGAGAGCACAGGCTGAAAAGCAACGCCAGGAATTACACAACAAGGTGGGAAGCAAAATTGGTGGAGCCGCAATAAAAGTAATGGATTATCTGCAAGAAAACACAAGTGCCTAAAGTGACACTTTACGTGTCATCCTGAGGCGAAGCCGAAGGATCTGGCCAACGAAAGAGAGATTCTTCGCTTCGCTCAGAATGACAGCCTTGCTGTCACTTTAGTCACTTTCGGTGGTTTATTATGGCCATAGCCCGAATGTCAAAAGTAATAATCGTGAGCTTCTACACGGAGGCATCCGAGCTTTTGGAGAAGTTGCAGCACGAAGGTATCTGCCAAATCCTCAATGCTGAAGAGGCAATGGTCAGCAAGGATTCGCCCGATCTGGCTGTTGCGACTCGACGCCCGAGAGATATCGAAGAGCTGCTGGGCAAACTGCGAAAGAGCATCGCATTTCTTGACAATTATTCCGATGTCAAAAAGGGCCTGACCAGCGTTCTTTCTCCACGTGTGGTAGTCAATGAGAAATTGTACAACGATGTCGTTTCAGATGAGCAAATTTTCAAAATTATCAACCAATGCGAGCAGCTTGAATCATCGATCGAAAGGCTCAGGAGCGAATGCGAAAGCCTTCGCGGCACTTTAGAGCAGCTCAGCCCGTGGCAATCTCTGCAAACTCCCGTGGAAGAGATCAGCCAGCTTCAGCAGACAATTTGTCTGGCGGGACTGCTGCCTGTGGGCCACTTTGAGAACATCCAGGAACAATTATCCGAGCTTACCGGTGCAATCCAGCAGGTCGGAGCAGCAGGCAATCGGTTTGCCTGTCTTGTGGTTTGTCTGAAAGGAAACGCCAGCGAGGTACAAAAGCTTCTACGTTCAGCCGAGTTCGAGCCTGTCAACTTTGGCACCTGGACCGGTACCATAACAGAACTGATAAAAAAGCATACTGAAAAATTAAAAGAGGCTAAAAATCAATTAAACAACCGCATAAATTCCGCGGCAGCACTGACTGAAAATCTGCTCAAACTGCAGATTCTTTTGGACCATTACGAGAATCTCTTAAAAAGAGAGCAGGCCAAAGATAATGCCCCGGCGACACAGCACGCAGTGTTTTTAGAGGGCTGGGTGAAGGAACATGATTATCCCCGCCTGGAAAAGATTGTGTCGAGTTTCGGGGCATCGAGTGTGACGAAAGTCGAACCGGCTGAGGGCGAGGAGATGCCGGTAGAGATTGAAAATAAGACCGTTGTCAAACCGTTTGAGGTAATAACGCGTCTATATGGTATGCCGCACCATTTGAACGTCGATCCGACGGTGTATCTTGCGCCGTTTTTTGCAGTATTCTTCGGAATGTGCCTGGCCGATGCGGGTTATGGTCTTATTATGGTTGTTTTAACCGCATTACTCACGCGAAAAATGCAGGGTGACAAGAAATTGATAATGATGCTGGGGCTCTGTGGAGCGGCTACTATTGTAATAGGTGCGTTAACAGGAGGGTGGTTTGGAGACGCGGTTCAGCAGTTTGTCCCGGCCCTAAAGCCACTGCGGGAAAAGCTGATGTGGTTCGATCCATTAGATAAGCCGATGTACTTTTTTGCCGCGGCTGTCGGCCTCGGGTATTTTCAGATACAGACAGGTCTGGTGATAGCATTAGTGCACAGCATTAAACAGAAAGATTATGCTTCGGCGCTGTTCAACAAACTAACCTGGCTTGTAATGCTGAATTCAGTCCTGATCTTTGGTGTTAGCAAGGCAGGATACATCCCGCCACACATCGGCAGTATCTTTGGAAAGGTCGCAATCGTTCCGGCAGCGATGATATTCCTCTTTAGCCATCGTGAAGGCGGGTTGGCCGCTCGCCTGGGAATGGGATTTTATAATCTCTTCAGTTCAATATTCTACTTAGGCGACGTACTTAGCTATCTTCGGCTGATGGCGCTTGGCATGGTAGGTGCGGGATTGGCGATGGCTATCAACGTTATAGCCGGAATTTCATACAAGATTCCTGTGATAGGTATCCTGGTGATGATATTAGTGCTCGTGGGCGGGCATTTATTCAATCTTGTTCTGGCGGTGTTAAGCGCGTTCGTTCATACACTGCGGCTCCAATATGTGGAGTTCTTTCCGAAGTTCCTCGTCGGCGGCGGAAGATCATTTGAGCCGCTCAACAAGAAATATGAACATATCTATGTCACGAAGGAAATCTAAAAAAAATTTCATTGAGAAAGAGAGGTTTTGGAATGAATGGTTTGACATTAGCCTTGATCGGAGCAGGGTTGGCGGCTCTTTTAGCCGGTATCGGTTCGGCAATCGGGATTGGTATTGCCGGCAGAAGTGCTACGGGCGTATTGAGTGAGAAGCCGGAGAGGTACGGCCAGATGTTTATTATGGTTGTGCTTCCGGGCACCCAGGGCTTCTATGGCTTCCTTGCTGCGTTTATGGTTATGCTTCAGCTTCACTTTTTCGAAAAGAAGGTTCCGGATTTGACCTTCGCACTGGGTTTGGAAGTTCTGGTGGCCTGTATGCCGATCGCTTTTGCGGGTTTGGTAAGCGCGATCTATCAGGGCAAGGTTTGCTCAGGTGGTATCTTGATGGCCGCCAAACATCCTGAGATGGCCTTCAAAGCAGGTGTTGTTTATGCGGTCATGGTTGAGATTTACGCCATATTAGGACTGCTTATAACCCTGTTTATGATATTGTTCGGCATTAGCTGGCCAGCCGTAGCTTAATGACTTAACCAAAATACGAAATACGAGTTACGAGATACAAAATTATGGAAGCTGAACAGGTTATAGAAAAGATATTGTCCGATGCAAAAACAGAGGCCGAGAAGATACAAAACCAGGCCCAGGAAAAAGAAGCCGCTGAGCAAGCCGGGTACGATGAGCAATTAGGCGAGTACAGGAAACAGACGGAGATTCTTTCTCAAAAGGCTGCTGAAAACAAGAAATTGCATCTACTTGCAGCGGCAAGAATGCAGAACGCCAGGGATCTGCTGGCAGAGAAACGCAAGATACTTGACGAAGTCTTTACTCAAGCCCGCGGTCAATTGCAGAATCTGCCGGACGACCAGTATCGCCAACTGATAACCAATCTAATGCTCAAGGCAGCTGAAACCGGCGACGAAGAGGTCATCATCGACAAAAACGAGAAACGAATCGACCTGCAATTGGTAAATCAGGTCAATGAGCAATTGCAATCAGTTTCCTCGACTTCGCTCAGGGCAGGCGGCAGGGGAAATCTTACCTTGTCCGACGAAAGGAAGGACCTCGGCGGTGGTTTTATCCTAAAACATGGCAAGATAAAAAATAATGCTTCGCTTGAGGTGCTGTTGGCTCAGGCCCGAAGAGAGCTGGAAATTGAATTGGCAAAAGAACTATTTAAAAAATGAAATAC
>CAZRMQ010000105.1:0-7169 GCA_964601185.1 uncultured Pirellulales bacterium | reverse complement strand
ATAAAATCTTTTCTCTCAGATGTAATAATCCGCCAAGAAGGCGCCAAATATGCACTCTAAAATTGAGTTAAAGAGCAATCAAACAATCTTATTCATCGGCGACAGCATAACAGATGCCGACAGAGACCTGCCGGCTTACAAGCCGCTCGGCTTTGGGTATGTACATTTCGCAGCAAACATCCTTCTGGCGAAGTACCCCGAACTGAATATCAGTATTATAAACACGGGTATCAACGGAAATACCATACGGGATTTGAAGCACCGATGGGAGAAAGACTGCATCAGGTATAAGCCGGACATCCTGAGTATTCTGATCGGCGTCAACGATGTCTGGAGACAATACACAACTCCGGAGAAGCTGCCCCAGGCCGTATATGAGAATGAATATGAGCTAACTTACAGGCAGTTGCTTTCAAAGGTAAAAGAGAGGTGTAATTGTCAATTAATCCTCATGGAACCATTTATGTTTTGCGATTCACCCCGTGAGATAGATCAAGACATTATCTCACGGGGTAAAGAAGAAAATGAAATACTCAAGACCCTGCGCAGCTATATCGACATCGTTGAGCGTTTGGCGAAGGAATTTGGAGCCATTTTAGTACCGTTGCAGAGCGAAATCGACAAGCAAATCAAGCTTGTGCCTTCCGAAAAATGGTCTTCGGATATGGTTCATCCGTATGTGTGGGCGCACGCCTGGATTGCTCAGCGCTGGTTGCAGGCGACTGGTCTTCAATAAATCATCTCAATAAAAAAAATTTTTCTTCGTAGCTTAAGCAAATATAAGGACTAAGAAAAGAGTCATCGAATATGCACGGAATTTTTGAACTTTTAACTTTACACTAACTAAGACGATCAGTAAGTTGATAATTTGTTTTCTCAACAACATGTTGTTTTGTTCCGTTATATTTTTCTATATATTGTGGTTATATTTTCTTCGCAGGGAGGCGCATCGATGTCTTATAAATTCGAGCCTGAGAATCCTTTCAGAAGTCAGCAAGCCGAACAGAAAACCGCCTCAGAATCCCCAGGATCGATGGGTTTGAAAATCGAGCATTTCTTCTCAAATCCGGGTGTGCATCCATTTGAACAACTGGAATGGGAGACGCGCTCGGCTAAGATCACAGGCGACAACGGACAGGTAGTTTTCGAGCAGGATAACATCGAAGTACCGCTGACCTGGAGCCAATTGGCAACCAAAGTTGTAGCAAGCAAATATTTCTATGGTGATGTTGAAACCGGACAGCGGGAACATTCCGTAAAGCAGCTTGTCCACCGTGTTTGCAGAACGATAGCCGACCGCGGCAAAAAAGATGGTTACTTTGCCTCTAACGAAGATGCTGAAACTTTCTATAACGAGCTGACCTGGTTATGTGTAAATCAATACGGAGCATTTAATTCACCTGTATGGTTCAATGTAGGCCTTTCTGACGTTTATGGTATAGACGGTAGTAAACACAACTTCCACTGGGACCCGCAGTTAAATGACGCAGTGCCATGTAATAACAGCTACGGGTATCCCCAGGCGTCAGCTTGTTTTATCCAGTCGGTTAAAGACTCGATGGAAGACATAATGCGCCTGGCAACGAGCGAAGCGATGCTTTTCAAGCACGGCTCCGGCACAGGAACCGACCTTTCAACACTGCGAAGCAGCAAGGAGAAGCTATCCGGCGGCGGAAAGCCGTCAGGACCTTTGAGCTTTATGATGGTTTATGACCAGATAGCTGCGGTAATTAAATCTGGCGGTAAAACCCGCAGAGCAGCGAAAATGCAATCGTTGAAGGTTGACCATCCCGATATCAAAGAGTTCATTACCTGTAAAACCGAAGAGGAAAAAAAGGCCTGGGCACTCATTGAGGCCGGTTACGATGGCGACCATAACGCCGAGGCATACAACAGCGTGGCGTTTCAAAATACAAATCTCTCTGTGCGGGTGACCGATGAGTTTATGCAGGCGGTAGAAAAGGATGACACGTGGTCCACTTATGCTGTAACGACAGGCGAAAAGATGGGCGAGCATTCAGCTCGCCAGCTTATGGAGCTGATTTCAGAAGGTACAAGAATCTGCGGCGATCCGGGTTTGCAGTATCACAGCACAATCAATCGTTGGCACACTTGTCCGGCCTCGGGGCCCATCAATGCTTCAAACCCGTGCAGTGAATACATGTTTATAGACAATTCAGCTTGTAATCTGGCTTCGCTGAACCTTATTAAGTTCCGCAAAGAAGACGGCTCCTTTGACATTAACAGTATTAAAAAAGCGGTTCGGCTCTTCATAATTGCTCAGGAAATCCTGGTGGACAACGGCAGTTATCCGGATAAGTTGATTGCCGTGAACAGCCATTTATTTCGTCCGCTCGGTTTGGGTTATGCTAATCTTGGCTCTCTCATTATGAGTGAGGCCCTTGCCTATGATTCTGATCAGGCAAGGACGCTGGCTTCCGCGATCAGCGCTATAATGACCGGAGCTGCTTACACAGTAAGCGCTGAGTTAGCCTCGATAAAAGGGCCTTTCGACCAGTTTGACAAGAACCGAGAGGCGGTGCTTAAGGTTATAAGCATGCACCGCCAGCACGCTTGCGACATCCCGGAAGCTTATTGTCCACATTATCTTCGCAATGCCGCCAAGGACATCTGGGATGAAGCCTTTGATGCAGGTTCTAAAGTGGGCTTTCGTAACGCTCAGGTGACCGTGCTTGCACCGACAGGAACAATCGGCTTTATGATGGATTGCGATACTACCGGCATTGAGCCGGACATAGCGCTGGTTAAATATAAATTATTGGCGGGCGGTGGTATGCTCAAGCTCGTCAACGGAACTGTGCCAATGGCTCTCGAGAAGCTCGGCTACAGTGCCAACGACATCAAAACAATCTGCGATTATATAGATAATAATGAGACCATTGAGGGTGCGGAAAAACTTAATCCGGACTATTTGCCTATCTTTGACTGTGCTTTCAAGCCACGCAACGGCAAAAGGCATATCCACTATATGGCACATTTGAAGATGATGGCGGCAGTTCAGCCATTTATATCAGGCGCCATAAGCAAGACTATCAATATGTCCAAGGAAAGTACAACAGAAGATATTATTGCAGCTTATATGGCAGGCTGGAAACTCGGATTAAAAGCGGTGGCTATCTATCGCGACGGCTCTAAGAAATTGCAGCCTGTCTCAACCAAAAAGCACGGTGAAGCTAAAAGCAAAGCTGTTGTTGAGGCACCGTTACCTGCTCGGCCGTTCAGACGTCGTCTGCCGGATACACGCCAGAGCATAACGCATAAATTTTCTGTAGCCAGCCATGAAGGCTACCTGACGGTGGGGCTATACGAGGATGGTCAGCCTGGTGAGCTGTTTATCACCATGGCCAAGGAGGGCAGCACCGTCGGGGGCCTTATGGATGTTATTGGCACCTGCACATCAATGGCACTTCAGTATGGCGTGCCTCTGATCACGTTAGTGGACAAGTTTCGCCATGCACGATTTGAGCCGTCGGGGATGACATCGAACACGGACATACCTTTTGCCAAGAGCCTGATTGATTACATCTTCTGCTGGTTAGGCTGTCAGTTTATCCCCGGTTATGCGGACAAGAATATGCCCAATAGAGCCGCAGCATCGAGGGCACCTGAAAGTGAAAATGTAACGACCGCCAAAGAATTGGTTGAAAAGACAAGGGACCTTGCTCAGAAAATTGCTGAAGCAACAACAATTACCCATAAAAAACAGGATGTTGCAGCATCAACTCCGGTCTCTGCAAGGCCGCTCGTCGGCGCCGAGCCTGCAGCAGGAGCTCGACCTTCTGTAGCTTCTGAAAATATCTCTCTTGACTTAGCGGATCGAATCGGGGTGTTGGTTGGTTCATCTGCCACTGAAACATCGGAGTCTACGCAGTCTGAGGTTGCTGTATTGCAGCAGTTTAACGCCCAGTTCGCGCATTTCAGCGATGATGCGCCGGCCTGTGATATTTGCGGCTCAATCACGGTCCGTAACGGCACCTGCTTTAAATGCTACAACTGCGGAAACTCCATGGGCTGTAGCTGACCAATAGTTTATCCTTAACGGAATTGTAATTCCTGGAAATGGATCACGTAGTTATTTTCTGCAAATTTCCTTTTGCTCTGAGACAGACCCATCGTTGTAACATCTCAACGTATTGTTAAATACCGCCTATTTTGACTTATGTAAGTTATACATTTTTACTAATGAAAACCTATATCAAGAATCCACGAAGTTTAACTATGCAGCCGATATCTGCTGAATCCGCTTTTCATGGGCTATTTTTCTTGCAAAGCTCAGGTTCTTTTCTATACTGTGGGATTTTGAAAACTGGATAAAAAGGCGGTGGAAAACTCCCCAATAAACCGGGGGGGTTCGTAACTGTAATTTATTGCCGGATTCTGGAGCAAAATATGAATTTAGTCAAATGGCTACGAAAGAATAATATGAAAGTGATGGCCGTTGTGGTCATCGTTTTAATGGTCGCCTTTGTCGGAGGCAGCGCATTAAACTACCTGCTCAGTCCGACAATGACCTTAGGATATAAGGCTGTAGCGTATTTTGGAAATAATAGGAAATTAAAAAGTTCCGACTTATCTTTGGCCCGCACGGAACTGGAAATTCTGAGGCTCTTAAGGGCAGACGACCTGCTAAGGGCCCAGGATTTGCGAGGCGTTTTATTGGCGGAACTGCTGTTTAGCGAAGGCAGACCTTCAACGGCCTTAATCAATCAGATAAAACAAGCAATAAGGTCAAACCGGTACAGAATCAGTGATAAGCAACTCAATGATATTTACAAACACACGATGCCAAACCATATATATTGGCTGCTGCTGAGAAATGAGGCACAACTGGCCGGGATAAAGGTCACAAATAATGAAGTAGGTGAGCTGCTTGCAAAGGTAATCCCCCAGCTCTTCAATGGCCAAACATATAAACAGCGAATCAGGATGCTAATGGAGCAGTACGGAATTCCGGAAGCTCGGTTATTAGAAACTGTCGGCAAACTATTGGCGATATTGCAGTACGGCAATTTAATCTGTTCGAATGAAGACGTTACCATCTCGCAGGTAATGCTTCTGGCCAGTTGCGAGAATGAGACAATAGATGTTGAATTTGTCAAATTTGATTCTGCGACATTTGCCGAGACACAGGAACAGCCGAGCGAAGAAAAAATGCTCGAGCATTTTAAAAGATACAAAGATACATACGCCGGCGACGTGAGCCAGGAGAATCCTTATGGCTTCGGATATAAACTTCCCGACATGGTTAAGTTCGAATATATAGCAGTTAAGCTCGATGATATCTCACCAACAATAGCACAACCTACCCCCCAGGAGGCGGAAGATTACTACAGAAAACATATAAGCCAATTCACTGAGTCGGTACCGCAGGACCCAAATGACCCCAATTCACCTTTGGTTGAACGAGCCAGAAGTTATGCTGAGGTGGCAAGCATCATTTCAAAACAGCTTTTACGTGACAAAATAAATTCAAAGGCTGAAAGCATTCTCCAGGAAGCAAGGACACTAACTGAAGCAAATCTGCAGGACATAGAGTCTGGGAATCTAAGTGAGGAGCAGTTAAAGCTCAGAGGTGCCGATTATGAAACCGTTACAAAAAAAGTGGCAGAAAAAAACAACGTCAAAATCTACACGGGGCAAACAGGACTGCTTAGTGCTGCCGATGTAGATGCTGATGAATACTTAAGAAGGCTGTACATGATGGGTCAGGGACGCAATCCCGTGAGACTACGCCAGATTATCTTCTCGATCCCCGACTTAATGGGGGATGAGCAGCAGAATGGTTCGGCTGCAGGCCAGAGGTCTTCCCCTGACTTGATCGGGGGTGGACAAAGGCCGAATTTATTTGAAAACATTGGGCCGGTCAGAGATCTTTTAGCAGAAATAACGCTATTGATACGGGTGACTAAGACTGAAAAAGCGTCAACTCCGGAAAGCATAGACTCGATACTCGATACTAGATCCTTGATGCTCGATGATAATCAAGAATCGAGTGTCGAGCATCCAGTATCGAGAACGGTAAAGCAAAATGTGGCGAATGACTTAAAGAAGCTTGCTGTAATTAATGATGGATTGGTTAAGAGCAAAGCCGAAGAGTTTATTGAGCTGGCTTCAAAAGATGGATGGGAAAAATCTCTTCGTAAATTTAATGAGCTTTACAAACAAGCTTCGTCGAGTTCGGTCGAATCACGGTCCAAACAAGACGACAGCGATCCTAATGTTTTTAAAGAAGAACGGCTGGCAAATCTGCGGAGAATCCCAAAGGAGACACTGGTAACATTGGAGACTCAAAGTCAAGGCAGCAGGGGAGAACAGCTATTCGTCCAGGAAGCCCAAAAGTGGTTATCTGTTGATGCTGCTAAGATTCAGAGCCGCTTCATAGATCAGCTCTATTCACTTGTGCCGCAGAACAGCAGTACTGCCAAGTCTCTGCCTTTGCTTATGGAATTTAAGCCGGAGATGAGTTTTTATGTTATCAAAAATATTCTGGTAAAACGCCTTGGGCTGGAAGAATACGAAAAAAACAGGGCAAAAAGATTTTACAAAGAAGACAATATTCAATCCGAGTCTATGGCGGTTGTACACTTTAATCCCGAAAACATATTAAAGCGTATGAACTTTCGACTGGTTAAACCGAAAGGTGAGACGAAAGCAGAGTCGGAGGATGCATCATAATGACGCAGCGTTCAGGGGCAAACAATGTGTTCTTCTTGATAATTGTTGGAATCCTGGCTTGGATTGTGCCGGGAGCTGGCCATTATATGCTCAAAGAGAAAAAACGATCTATAATCATATTCACCACTATTGTTCTGACTTTTGTCATAGGTTTATACGTCGGCTCGATAGGCGTTATCAATCCGGTTGATGCAAAGGCCTGGTACCTGGCGCAGATTATGAATTCACCTATGGTGGCAGCTCTGGGACATTTGACATCAACAGACCCGGAAAAGTATCGCGTCTTTGGAAGGCCGAACGAGATCGGGCAGTATTATACCAGCATCGCCGGTTTGCTTAATCTTTTGTGTATAATCAACGCTGTTTACCTGGCTCACTTGCGCGGAATGAATCGGTGAGTAAATGTAAAGTGCCTAAAGTGAGCTAAAGTGTCTAAAGTGAGCTAAAGTTACAATTTCAATTTTAGGCACTTT
>CAZRMQ010000104.1:0-7179 GCA_964601185.1 uncultured Pirellulales bacterium | reverse complement strand
ATTCGTCCCAAACATCATCTGGCATCTTACCTATCGGATTGGCACGTCTATCGTTATAGATTAGTTGCCGGTCAGAAGGCAAACGAACCGCATAATCATTGAAAGTGAAATTCTTTTTATCTTTGACGAAATAAAATATATGCGTATGTGCGCGGGCGAATTTGTTTTTTGTTTGTTGGCCGAACGTATAGTGCCATATTATCCAGTTGCGCATAAAAAGGCCTAATTCATCGGCTATAATTTTTACATTCGCAGCATATTCATCTCCAATAGCTATATAGAATGAGCCATTCGGCTTTAAGACTTTTTTACAGATGCTCATCCAGTCTTTTGTCCAGGCGATGTAGTTTTTACTTTTAACCTTGTCGTAGTATTTATCGTATTTGTATCCGATATTGAAAGGCGGGTCGGCAAAAATAAGGTCGGCAAAAGGCTCTTCAACTTTTCCCAGAACCTCTATACAATCGCCACAGATTATCTTGTTAATCAATTTCTGCATAGCGATATATTATAAAGTGTTGGAGAGTTTGCAAGGGGAATCAGCAATTCTAATAGTCCGAAGGAAAAGTGTGACGAGGAGACTTTTGTTTTTGAGTATATGGTTTATCTCTAACGAGGCTCTATTACCTTTTGCTCTTTGAATACCTTGCCGGTCAGGTAATCGGTAAAGGTAACTTTCACGGTCAGAGGTTCTTTGAACTCGTCGACTTTGTCAGCTACGTCGAACGTTAATTTGTAATGGGTCATCAAAGCAGCAAACCAAAGCTTTTTTAGCTGCTCCGGCCCAACATGCCACTGGCCCAGCAGGGCTTGGTCTTGCTCTTTAGACAGGTTCCAAAGCTGCACATCCACATCGCCCGCTGCTTTTATTATGTCACCATCATGGTCGATTGGCTGTATATAGACAATCAGCTTTTCTTTTTTGCCATCTTTATCTTTATCGTAAAGATTGGTATATCTGCCGATTCTGATTTTTTGAAGATGATAAAGGTTTTCGCCCTTGACCTGCTCGGGCACACCGGAAAGCGTTTGCACCTGGCTTTTCAATTCTTCGTTTTCGCTTTTTACCTGCTCGACCTGTTTTTGAAGCTGCTGATTTTGCTCATTGAGCTTATCAATCTGCATAGCCAAAGTCGTCTGTTCCTTATTTATTTCCAGACAGCCTGAGGTAAAGATCAGAAGACAGAAGACAGAAGTCAGAAGACAGGGGAAAAAAATCTGTCCTCTGTTCTCTGTTTTCTGTTCTCTGTCCTCTGTTTTCTTCCTTCTCATTTGATTATACTTTTCAATCTCTTTGGTAAAACTGCGAAGGATGAATCAATCTTCGGCTTCCCCGCCGGTAGGCGTCTTGCTTTTAACTATTTCCGGTGCTTTTTGCAGGATTCGGTCGGCTAATCCGTAATTGATTGCTTCTTCTGCGTCGAGCCAGAGGTTGCGGTCACAATCCTTTTCAATCTTCTCGGCGTTTTGGCCTGTATGTTTGGCCAATATATCATAAAGCCGGGCACGAAGCCGCAGTATTTCCTGTGCTTCGATATCGATGTCGGTAGCGGGGCCTTGCAATATACCCGTTATTAAAGGCTGGTGCAGGAGAATTCTATTGTTAGCCAATAGGAACCGTTTATCAGGCCTGCCACCCGCCAACAGCACCGCAGCCATGCTCGCAGCCTGTCCGACGCAATACGTTGCGACGTCACAACGTAAAAACTGCATTGTATCATAGATTGCTAATCCTGCAGTGATTGAGCCGCCAGGCGAATTGATGTAAAAATGAATGTCGGTTTTACTGTCTTCATTGCTCAGAAATAACATCTGTGCTATGATTAAATTCGCTGATGTATCGTCAATCACGCCGGGGAGGAAGACGATTCTGTCTTTCAGCAGTCTGGAATAAATATCGTATGCCCGTTCAGTTCGGCCGCTCTTCTCGATCACTATCGGTACTAAATGCTCATTAACGCTCATTTGCAATATTCCTCTTCTGATAATTGGTTATTGGTAACTGGTCCCTTAGGGACCGGTTATTGGTGATTTGTAATTTAAATAACTATTTAACCATTCACCATTTAACCATTGTTATTTTTCTTTTTTCTCGTCCTTTTTCGGTTTATCTTCTTCGTGCAGCACTTCATCGATGAGGCCATATTCTTTCGCCTCCTCGGCGGTCATATATCTGTTTCTCTCGGTCTCGGCAGCAATTTTCTCGACCGGCTGGCCTGTGTGTTTGGCCAAAATTACGTTTATCATAGTTTTGGCTTTCAGGATTTCTTCCGCCTGTATTTTGATGTCGGCCGCCTGGCCGCTAACGCCGCCCCAGGGCTGATGGAGCATCACTTTCGCGTGGGGCAGTGCATGTCGGCTGCCCTTGGTCCCGGCGGCTAATATTATTGCTGCGCCGGACTCGGCTCTGCCGATACAGAATGTTGCCACCGGCGAGCCAACAAAACACATAGTGTCATAAATAGCCATCGTGTCATCAACGGTGCCTCCCGGCGAATTGATATACAGGCTGATTTCACTGCCGCGTTTAAGATTGTCTAAGTACAACATCTTCATAATGACTTCGGCAGCCCGTGCATACGAAATCTCGCCGATCAAAAACACGATTCGGTTCTCCAGCAGCAAATCGTCGAGGCTCATCTGGCGATAGCGCTGGTATGGGCCTGGGCCGTATTGATTGTATACATCCGGACTACGGGCAGGGACACTATTTTGTAACGCGTTGCAAAACAGTTCGTTTATCTCAGGTTGTTCAATAGACATTAATGCTTCCTTATAAAGTTGGTGATATACTGATTATGTACGCAATTATTTTTCCTTTTCTTTAGTGGTTTTTTTAGCTGATTTGGATTTCTGTTTTGCGGCTGTTTTCTTGGCGGCTTTCTTTTCCCCCCCGGCGGCGGTGGATTCCGTCACTGTTGCCGATTCCAGCAGCTTGTCGATACACTTTCTTTCATGAACCTGTAATTTAAGCTGGGCCAATGAGCCGTCTCGCTCCATTTCTTCTCTCATTCTTTCGGGGCGGCGGCCTTGTTGAATAGCCAATTGAGCAATTTGGCCGTTGATTTCTTCTTCGCTCGTCTCAATTCCGAGTTTCTCAGCGATTTTATCTATGATAAAGAACACCTTGAATTGCCGTTTAGCCTGTTCTTCGCTGCTTGCCCGCAACTGTTCCATCTGCTCATCGACTTGCTGCCGAGGCAGGCCACGCATTAAAAGATTGACATACTGTCTTTTTAACAGCGTCGCCGAGTGCTCTGCAACTATATCCACCGGCAGGTCAAAATCGGTATTGTCGAGCAGATACTGGTAGATTTGCTCGGTCATTTCTGACCGGCTTTGCTGCTCTAACTGGCTGTGCAAAATATCGTGGATTTTTACACGCATCTCCGCTTCATCTTTAACTTCATATCTCTTGAGGAAGTTTTCATCCAGCTCAGCCGGCTTAAGCCATTTTATGTCCTTGATAGTAATCTGAATATCTACCTTTTTGCCGCGAAATTCCTCCTTGAAATATGTTTTCGGTACCTCAATGCTCGTTTGTTTGACGTCTCCAGCTTTAGCGCCGATTAATAGCTCATCGAGCTTCTCAACCGGAATCGCTCCGACAAAACCGTTTTTCCGAACGTATATATCCGTGTTGGCGAGCTTTTGCTCTTCTTCGATTTGTGGTGAGCTTGTCCCTAAGGGACTTGCCGAATCCACGCCTTCAGCTCCCTCGACTGCGCTCTCCACAGGGTGGCTTGCGCCAGAGACAGGTTTTATAATCACATCGGCGATTATCTGATCTTCAAGCTCAACGGCTCCACCTTCCCGCGGCGTCCACAAGCCCGACCATTTTCGAATTCGCAGAATCTCTCTGTCGATTAGCTCATCTGTAACTTCGAGCTTGGTTTTGGTTACAGGAACACCTTCAAGCTGCGGCAAATCAAATTGAGGACGCACCTCGACTTCAAAATCAAATTTTAGTGGGCCTGTCTCCGGCAGCTCTATCTTTTCAAAGTCGATGTCCGGCTCGCCGAGCGAGTTTAACTTATTATCTTTGATAGCTGCTGCACTTGCATCAGCCAGTAATTTCAGCTTCACCTGCTCTGTTGTCTCTTTGCCGAACCTTTTTTCCAGAAGCCGCCGTGGTGCTCGGCCCTTCCTAAAGCCGGGCACGAGCGCTTCTTTGCGCAAAGTTTCATATTGCTCATCGGTGGCGCTCTTAATCGTTTCTTCCTGCACTTCTATTGAGACCCTTTTTTTACACGGCCCTGCCTCTTCAATTGTCGCCGTGTATTTTATCTCTGGTGCTTGTTCTTCTCCCGCTTCGGCTTCGGCCTTCGCCGAGAGGGGCGTAGTTTCTTGTTCAACAGCCTCTGGTTGTTCTGTTTTCGGCTCAGTGGCCTGTTCTTCTTCCGGCATTTTGCTGCTCCTAAATTAATTGGTGATTGGTTAAATGGTAACTAATCCCTTAGGGACTGGTTAAATTCATGACGGCTGAGATTACTACTTACCAATTACCACTCACCAATCACCAATGAAGGGCCCCCTTAGGGGGAACCAAAAGCGGGTGATGAGACTTGAACTCACGACATTCACGTTGGCAACGTGACGCTCTACCACTGAGCTACACCCGCGGTTTTGTATAATTGATTATTGGTAACTGGAAATCGGTAATGCACAGCATGGCTTACGCCATTACCAATTACTATTTAACCAATCAGCATTATATGGGCTGTTTTTGACCATGCAAGGGGATTTTTTGCAAAATTTTGCGTACATTCACCATTCAACCAATTACCAATCAACATTTAACCAATTACCAGTCCCTAAGGGACCAGTTACTAATTCACCAATTCACTAATTCTCTAATCAACTATTCGTATAATTTGACCTTTGTGCACCTTTATGCTATACTTACGCAGATTAAACAAGCATTTTGCGGAGAACATCATGAGTAAAGTCTTTATCAGCTATAGCCACGATTCACCGGACCATGCGGATAAAGTTCTGGCTCAATCAGATCGTCTTATTGGAGATGGTGTCGATTGTATTCTCGACCAATATGAGGAATCTCCACTCGAGGGTTGGCCAAGGTGGATGGATACCAATATCAAGAAGGCCGATTTCGTCCTTATGATATGTACCGAGACCTATTACAAACGTGTGATGGGAGAAGAGGAACCGGGAAAAGGTCGTGGCGTTAGATGGGAAGGCAATTTGATCTATCAACACTTTTACGATAGCGATACGATGAACAGGAAGTTTATTCCAGTACTATTTGAATCGAGCAAACCTGAATATATACCTGTACCGTTAAGAGGTTCAACTCATTATTGGGTTGATAGAGAAGAACAGTACCGAGACCTCTATCGAAGACTAACTGGTCAGATAAAAACTCCGAAACCGAAACTTGGCAAAATAAAAAAACTTCCACCGCGTCAACGAAAACAGGATTTCTTTGCGCAGCAAGTCACATTGGCCAAACTTCCGACAACGGGTAAGGAACTATTTGGTCGGGAAAAGGAATTAGCAACGCTGGATAAAGCTTGGGAGGAGCCACATACGAATATTTTGTCGTTTGTTGCATGGGGTGGGGTGGGAAAGACGGCGCTGGTAAATTATTGGCTCAATCAAATGGAGCGTAACAACTGGCGTGGGGCGGAGAAAGTATTCGGCTGGTCTTTTTACAGCCAGGGAACAAGAGAAGACCGGCAGGCATCAGGCGATGAATTCCTTGCATACGCGCTAAAATGGTTTGGAGACCCCGACCCCAAGGAAGGCTCGCCGTGGAACAAAGGGCTGCGCTTGGCCGAACTTATCCGCCAGCAAAGGACACTTTTAATTCTTGATGGTTTGGAGCCGCTGCAATATCCGCCAGGAACTATGCAGGGGCAACTCAAAGACCAGGGCTTGCAGGCATTGTTAAAGGAGCTTGTACGCTCAAATCCGGGATTATGTATTATCACGACCCGCGAGAGTGTTAAAGATATTGACCATGCAGAAGGCTCAACGCTAAAACGCATCTTTTTGGAAAACCTCTCGGTCGAAGCTGGAGTGGAACTTCTCAAGACTCTTGGGGTGAAAGGAGCGGATAAGGAGCTGCGCGAGGCGGTTAAAGATTTTGGTGGGCACGCCTTGGCGCTGAACCTTTTAGGTACATATCTGGCAACAGTACATGAAGGGGAAATCCGCAAGCGGGATTTAGTTCCACACTTAACCGATGAAGAAGAGCAAGGAGGACATGCAAAGCGTGTGATGAAATCATACGAGATTTGGCTAAAGGGAACGCCTGAACTGGATATCCTTTATTTGATGGGACTTTTTGACAGGCCGGCACCGGGAGGAGCGATTAAGGTGCTTCGGGCCAAGCCCGCAATTAAAGGATTGACGGACAAACTGCAAGGACTTTCCGAAGCTAATTGGAAATTTGCAGTCAAGCATTTGAGGGACTTGCGTTTATTAGGCCAACGGGATGAGAATGACCCGGAAAAGCTTGATTGTCATCCTTTGGTGCGGGAGCATTTTGGCGAAAAACTTCAAAAAAACGAGCCAGATGCTTGGAAAGAAGCGCACAGCCGACTGTACAACTATTACAAGAATCTTCCAAAGAAGGAGTTTCCTGATACCTTGGAGGAGATGGAGCCTCTGTTTGCGGCAGTGGCGCATGGGTGTCAAGTGGGAAAGCATCAAGAAACATACAATGAAATATTTTTTGAAAGAATTAAAAGAGAGAATGAATATTATGTTGTACACAAACTTGGGGCATTTGGTTCTTTTCTGGCAACGTTGTCTAATTTCTTTGAAGAAGCATGGAAAAAGCCATTCTCTGATTTTAAGGAAGAAACAAAAGCCATTATTTTCAATCAAGCAGGTTTCGGTCTGCGGGCGTTAGGACGGCTGCGTGAGGCGGCGCAACCCCTGCAAGCAGGTATGGAGAATTCAATAGACCAAGAAGATTGGAAAGGAGCTGCTCAAGATGCAGGCAATCTCAGTGAACTAAACTTGACATTGGGGAATGTGAAAGACGCTGTGGATTATGCCCGCCAGAGCGTGGAGTATGCCGACCGCAGCGGGGATGGCATTCAAAAACATGCTCAAAGAGAAAATTTGGGTAATTCGTTGCATCAATCAGGAGAATTATACCCATCCTGATTGATATTTCGGTATAGTATTTATGTTATTATAGGACGC
>CAZRMQ010000103.1:0-7217 GCA_964601185.1 uncultured Pirellulales bacterium | reverse complement strand
CACGGCCCTACGGGCCTCGCAATGACATTTTGCAAAGGTTTTCAACAAAGCAAGGCTCTAACAAAATGAAAATTTCTCGCCAACTGTCATTCCCGCGAAGGCGGGAATCCAGTTATTTATGGTTTTTATGGACTCCCGCTTGCGCGGGAGTGACAAAGAGTAAACCATACTATTCATTTTGTTACATACTCTTAATCTGGTATCATTTATGGTGATAGAGTATCATTAACTTTTCTGCTTGGGAAGGAGTTGCAAAATGTTTGAATTTTTATTTTGGGAGCTTAAACAGCAGCGCATAATCGGCGAAGCGACGGCTCAGGCGACAGCAACCTCAAAAAGAACCATTGACCTAAAAGCAGAGACACGGGAGCTGCGGCGGTTAGTAAACAAGCTTATGCTCGTCACACAAGCACTCTGGGAGATCGTAGCCGAAACAAACAATCTGGATAATAAGCTGCTCATTCAAAAAGTCAATGAGGTCGATCTTCGAGATGGAAGGCTCGACGGCAAACTGAAAAGGGCCGTTAAAAAATGTGCCTCGTGCGGCAGAACACTACATAAGGAACACTCCAGGTGTCTTTACTGCGGCTCAGAGAATCTGCAGGTCGGTCCCTTCGGCACATGAATAAGCAGGCAGCAACTCGGAGCTGGACTAAATATGTTTCAATTCGATGGTGTTATACCGCTGTGGTACAGGCTTTCGAGTTTTAATTGAAGCTCCAGAAGCTGATTATTTTTCTCAACAAGATCGGTTATCAAAGCTGTTTGATTGAGTAATGCTTCAATCAAGTCAATATTTATCAGAGTCAATTCAGGACTATATTGAGGTAGAACAATAAATACATACCCGTAATTATTCTGCTCAGTAACCAATTGTGCAGCGGTGACACTGATATTTTCTACCTGAGTTGTAACCGGCTCCATACCATCATCAACTCTGGCGCGGAGCTCCTTCAAAAATGACACGTCAATACTTAATTTTGAAAATTCTTCCTCGCTGCTGGACCACAAGTTACCCTCGCTATCCATAATTACCATAAAAGGCCCATCTTCGGGCAGTATGTCAAAAATCTGCGGCACAAGCTGCTCACTTAGAACAGAGCTTTTAGAGAACATCGAATCAAATATATCCATTTGGCTGATTCCTTACTATGCTTGCGAAAGAGTAATTTAAAAAAGATGTCGGTATAATCACGCGAAAACTTTCTCAGCATTTGCGTCTAAAAAAGATTCCAGCTTAATTACATCAAAATAGCCTGATTGCGTAGCTTTGAAGTGAATTTATGGGACCCAGCATCCCCCCTCTGCGTAAGCAGGATATGCCTATAAGCTCAAAAAGCAAGCATCGATTTTAGCTGAGCCATAGGAAATCTTTTACCTGGACATGCGGTTCTTTGTGCCCCCGGCGTAGTGTTATGACCATAAATACGGTTTTTGGAAATCCCATACCGTGTTTGCAGAAAACCGATCAATTTCATAAGTGACTGCATCTGCCGTGCGGTAGGCGCCGAGTGATCAAAATTACCAACCAGACAAATTCCGACCGCACTTTCATTTGCCCAGTTGTCGGGCGTCTTACAATGCGCCCCCGTCCGCTGCTCGCGCCAGCGAAACGTAACCTCGACCTCCCCATCACCACTGTTAGTGCCATTACCTATAACAAAATCATACCCAACCCCCTCCCAATGATTACCTTCTCTGTGCCATTTGTCAAATATCGCAACATTTCCATTTTCCGTGCCCGAATGATGCAATACTATTGCAGTCCACTTTCTTTCCTGTGTTAAATACGGCAGCCAATCCGCAGGCACACCTTTATCAACGCTCGTTTCCGTTCTCACAGGCTTTTCAATCCGTGGCTGAACAGATCTGGACCCAGGACTTGTAGATTCGGATACAATCCGGGGCATCGGCTGATCATTATAGGCACAGCCACTCAAGGCAAAAAAACAACTGCAAACAATAAGAGTTCTCAAGATAATCCCCATAGCCATCTCTTTCCTCTCGTTATTCTGTACCTCAAACTATTTCTGTGTTCGGCTTTGGTTTTTCGTTAGATCCGGCTTTTCTTTATATCTGATCATATGTACACGATTACCACGCTCGTTAAACTCAACGACATCCATATACGAGCTTACGAGAAGCAATCCTCTACCTGCGGGCTTATAAAGGTTTTCTCCAAATCTCGGATCAGGCACCGTTTCCGGTTCAAAGCCTTCGCCCTGGTCAGTGAGAGAGATTTCAACTTTATCCGAACCAATACAATATTCAACTTTGACTTTTTTACTTGGGTCCATCTTATTGCCATGTGTGACAGCATTAAGAAAAGCTTCTTCTAAAGACAAATGGACTGCAAAAATATCATCTTCGCTAAAGCCGTTGCCTTCAAGGTTCGATATAATCCTGCCGTAGATATCATTAATAGCGGATAGTCTACTCTCGATAATTTCCGAACCACTGATCGGCGTTTCCGGCAGCATAGGCTCATAGTCCTCCGTGATAAAGCAACAAACCCAAAACTAAAGCTGTTTGCATATTAATCATATCTGCTATCGATCACCTACTATCCTGATTCTTATTAGGCAAGTTAAAAATACCCTGGTTAACGTGTCTCAGACAGATTTTCGGTTGCACTTTCAATATCCTTGTAAATATCGAAAACCTTCGTAAGCCGCGTAATCTTAAAGACTTCGTGGATCTTTGGATTTATGTTACAAAGCATGAGTTTGCCACCGTTTTCGTAAATCCGCTTGCTAATCCTTATTAAAAGTCCCAAGACAGCAGAAGATAAAAATCGAACATTGCAAAAATCCAAAATCAAATTGATTCCATCCGGGGCCGACTCAATAACAGACATGATCGATTCCTGAAGCGACTTAATGTCATTCTCTTCGAGGATTTTTTCGTCGGTAAAAGTTATTATCGTTGCACTCTTGACATACTCGACACTTATTCTTGGCTTAATCTCAGCCATGTTAACCTCCCTAAAAAAAACCATTAAATTGAACTGAAATCCTATGTTAGAGCTCTTCAGATGTCAAGTCTTTTGCTCGCCTGGGAATTATTTTACTTCTTTACTCTCCCCGCGTCTTCTTGTCGAAGACAAGAGCGGGGGTGAAATTTGCAGATTTTGTTTATTTTAGAGATAAAATCCTTGCAATTCGCAGCGTCTTACACATAATAAGCACCAGGGGGCTTTTATGCGATTTTAGTCTTTATCTTTTTTAAAGCTTAAACGCATAAGTGCGACCGTAATCATTTTTGCATTGTGAAGAGGGTTAAAAAATGCCAGACTATAAACCCTAATATAGAACGAGGAGTCTCAAATGTCGAAACAAAACCGAAGCGTTACCGGAAAACTTTCGACCAACAAACATTAGATAAGAAAAACTATATAATTACAGCCTATTTTTAAAGGAGATTAGAATGAAAATCAGCAGATCCACAGGATATGCACTGCTGGCAGTTGGTTACATCGCCAAAAATCAAGGCAAAAAAACCGTTTTATCTCAAAACATATCTAAGCAATATGACATACCCTTAGAATACCTGCTCAAGATACTGCAACAATTAGTTCGAGCGAACGTACTAAACAGCAAAAGAGGGCCTCGTGGCGGCTTTTCATTGGCCAAACCAACCAAACAGATTACGATGCTCGAAATGATCGAAGCTGTCGATGGTCCCATGACCAGCCAGTTAAATATAGCTGAGCAGGCAGGTGGTGAAAAATTCAGCCTTAAAGCAGAGCAAGTTTATAAAAAATCAGTAGCTCAGGCCAGAAGCGTCCTTGAAAAGGCAAAACTATCAAACCTGCTCCAAGCCTAATTTGATAATTGGTGATTGTTGATTGGTAATTAGTAGGTTCCAGTTACCAGTTACCAATTACCAGTAACAGGTACCCTGGAAATGCACATTAGTGAATTTCAGCAGCTAATTGCCAAAAAATATAAAAAGCGAGACCAAGAAAGAGGTGTCCCTGCTACCTTTATGTGGTTTATCGAAGAGGTCGGAGAACTCGCCACCGCACTGGCAACAGGAGACCAGGCGAATAAAGAGGAAGAATTTGCCGATGTATTCGCCTGGCTTTGCACATTAGCCAACATAAGTGACGTGGATTTAGAAAAAGCCTGTGCCAAATACACCAGCAATAAGGTTAAGGGTTACAAGCCAAAATAGTATTTGGCTGCACGCTTCCCTGCGACCGGCATTACTCCTATCCTGCTGACCTTTGTTCATCACCTACTTCATCGGGAGACTGCATTTCGTCGGGCTTTCCCACAGTGGCTATAGCACGATAAAAGCACCACCCCAGCCCGCCTATTATTATCAGAGACACGACAGCAAGAATTACATAAGAAACGCCGCCTAATTCGTGACGGACATGCAGTTCTGTTTCACCACCCTTTACCGTGCGGGTTAGTCCAAGCAGAATTAACGCAATAAAAGCACTGACATCCATAGTTGCCACTACCCCCGCCCATTTTGCAAACCAGGATGCCTCAGTGTTGGCGGTATTATATTTATCCAGAATATAGTTGCTCACTAATATCAAAACAAAACCGCATATAAGCAGCAGCCAAAAAATGGGATTCTTCACCGCAGCGTCAGCAGCTTCGGGTATCGATGTACTAAAAACGATAATAAGCAGAGCTGCCACAGAAACCAGACCCAGGATAAAAACTATAAGTCCCATCGATCTGGCTCTGATTTTCAAACTTGTCTGACGACCGTCAAGATTTTGCTTTTGATCTTGTGTTGGCTGGGACTGCCTGCGACCTTTGGCTATACTAAAGATAACAGCTAAAATGGGCAAAAGAGCTATAATTCCAAGTCCGACGCAGTTCTCCAGTATCCATTTGCCTTCCGGCGTTTTCAAAAAGCCGCTTGGGGCGGTAAGATCATCAAAGAGCTGCCAGAAGAAAAGCGTGCCTAACAATACGGGAATGACAATGCGAATCAAGTAATCCCACCACAAGCCAAGATTCCAGTCGCTTCGGTTGTTAGCGTGTCGCCTTAATATTCCAATCCTCCAAAGCCACCCGAGGACAAGACATTCCAAAAGCCCCAAAAAAGCTATACCCCATGTCCCATTAATAAAGCCGTCAACTGTCCAGAGCCAGTTCAGCCCTCCTTTGGTTACAAAAATCAATCCAAAAGCCAATCCCGCCACGCTAATGCCCGGCAGAATAATATCCCTTCGCCAACCTGTTTTGTCCACGATACTTGCCAGAACCGCCTCCGTAATTGAAAAGGCCGAGTCGATACCCAGCGTAACCAGCGCAAAGAAGAACACAAAGCTAAACCAGGCCGAATGAGGCAATTGCGCCAACGCATAAGGAAACGCAACAAAGGCCAACGAAGGACCTCTCTCCGCCACTTTTTCAACCGGTATGGGATTGCCTGCCTGCTGCGTGACGAAAGCCATGCCGCCTAACGTAGCGAATACTGCCAGGCCCGCGATAAAACTGGTGGCAAAATCGGCAAGGCTTACGATCGCAGCGTTATTATTTATATCGCTTTTTCTATGCAGGAAACTGGCGTACGTAATCATCACCCCCCATGCAAGACTCAATGAGAAGAACACCTGTCCGAAGGCGTAACGCCAAGTGACAGGCTTGGCAAGCTCCGACCATACCGGGTCGAGATAATAAGCCAGACCCTGCATACTACCCTCAAGCGTCAGACCTCGCACCGTGAGTATCAGCAGCATTAGCCACGGTAACGGGACCGTCAACCAGACAATCTTGCCAACCAGCTTGACGCCCCTGAAGATGCAAAGGTACATGACCACCCAGGTTATTATCAATGAATAGACAATCTTCAATCGAATTCCGCCGAGTGCCGGCCCCTCTTGATGGCCCAGGTAATCCTTAAAAAAGAAATCGTTGGCTTTCTCAACGCCTTCGATTCCTACGCCGGCCCAGGGCAAATGTCCACCATTGAACATCCCGACAATGCTGTACCATAAAAAGCTAAAGCAATATGCCAGCAGCACAGCATAGTAGACGATTACGATAAATCCCATTAAGATTCCCCACCAGCCGACGACCTCAAACCGTCTGTGCGCCTCCTTAAAGGCATCCGGTGCCGCACGCTGAGTATAATGGCCCAGGCTGAACTCAAGAATCATCAGGGGAATACCAACTACAAACATTGCGACAATGTATGGAATTAAAAAAGCCCCGCCTCCGTAGCTGTAAAGTTTATAAGGAAATCCCCACAGATTACCCAAGCCGACTGCTGAGCCGACAGCCGCGAGGATAAATCCTCCCCGCGTACCCCAGCTTTCTCTCTGTTCTTCGAGAAGCTCCGCCATAGTTCCTTATTTCGGTGGCTTTCCCTGAGCGCACAGATTTGCTTTATTCTCTTGTGGCTTTATGTTTGTGTGTTCTATTCCGAGCAATTCGAGTGTATTACGCTCGATGATATTTCGAATGTGAACCCGCGGAACCGTCGGCAGATTTGTGTCGGCTAAAAGCATCTTAAAGCCGAGCAGCGTCTCTATACACTGGCCTGCACTTCCGTATGGAAAGCCGCTGCCGAACAGGAGCTTGTCCATTACGCCGTGTTCGTGGGCCGCTACAACAATATTATAAGTCTGCCATACACTGCTTGGCCGAATCGTCAAATCCGCATATACATTTTCGTGCTTCGCTACCATAGCCAATGTCTGCTCGACAAACGGTACGCCCATCGTGCCGATTATAATTTTCAGAGCGGGAAATGTCCGAGCTACCTCATCGAGCAAGTACGGCTGAGCATATTCCAGAACAGCTTTAGGTTCCAGAGTGACATCAACATTGTGAAAGAAGACCGGCAGTCCCAGCTCCTGTGCCGACTCATAGAACCGTAAAGCCCTGCTGTGGGTCGGATGAAAACCGCAGGCACTGCAATAAAGGACAGTTCCTTTAAGGGCGAGTTTTTCCTTCACATTTTTTAGATTATTGACGCCGACTTTATCTTTGGTCGGCTCTACCACTGCAAAGCCGATCATTTTTTCTTTATGCTTGTCCACGTACTCAGACAGTTTCTCATTGACCTCTTCGCTCGGCCCATCTGCCGTAGCGAGCACTATGCAGGTATCGACCGTCTGCGCTGTCTCTAAGTGCTCGGATGTCTCCACATCGTCGGCGGCAAAATTTATATGTGTATGGCAGTCAACTATCATCATCCAGCCCTTAAAGTATTTATTGATTCCTGTTTAGCCGTCGCCGGCA
>CAZRMQ010000102.1:0-7340 GCA_964601185.1 uncultured Pirellulales bacterium | reverse complement strand
TATCACAAATAATGGCTTCTAAGCAGGTAACGGTATATTTTAGTAGACTATTAGAGAGATGAATTACAACGGAAATAAGCGGTAGCGATGACTTAGGTGTTTTGTTAGCAGATGATTCTATATATTGAGCCATCTTCAACGCAATTTGCTGGCGTTCTTCTGCAAAAGAAAAATACAATAATTGATCATCTGTATAATTTACATCAAAAAAACTTCCTTCATATGATGATAACGTAACACCATAATGCATATGTTCGAATATGACATTGGGCAAATATATTAGCCTTTCTTGTCCAAGTTGAGATAATCGTTTGAAAATATCAAATATATGCGAATCTATGCAATGGCTTTTGTATTTTGCAGGGCATATATTATCCATTAGATCACATGCGGTGCGGGAAAGTATAGGAAATGAGGACAACCTCTTGCCATAATAAAGGTCGTTGCAATAAACAAACGCCAAATCATCAGAAAAATGAGAAAAAGCTTCTAATACTTTTATATCCCAGTTTTTTGTGCGAATTATTACATCGTCATTTATCAGTACTATATAACGTGCCGTGCTTTTACTGTAACAATCCCTAATAATACTACCCATACTTCTCTGTGGCGCTATGATTTTTTTGATAGTAAGCCGGGTATGAGAAATTTTATGACTTTCTGGATCATCTTTGTCTATGTACAAGATGATTTCCAGTAAATCAAGATTAGCACTGGTTTCTAATATGCTGGAAAATAATCTCTGAACTAAATCAAGACGGTTCCTTGTTGGCAGTATCAAAGAAAAATTCTTCACCATCAAGCATACTTTCTATTAATTTTATATTTTAACACATCTTTAATATGTTTCACTGCATCCGTGCCGAATTTCTCACCTATCATACGTATGTAGTCAGGATTACTATGATATTGCTCAAAAGCTTTGTCGCGAAAACGTAGAACCTCCGAGCTTGATAGATGTTTAGTTGATAAAGGCAGTGTTTCCTCGCCAAATTGTGAATAGCTGAGCCAATTCTTAGGTAAATTAGCTCCCTGCCGCACCATATCTTCATATAATTGAGAGCCGGGATAGGCCATGGCTACATATAAGTTTGTATATTCACAATTCAAATCCTTCGCCATATCCAGAGTTTCCTGCATGGTCTGTGCGTCATCCTCAGGAAGACCGAATATAAAGTTTGCAACAATATGGATGCCTGCATTATGCGTCATCTCAATAGCTTCTTTTATTGCATCCTGGTCGAACCTGCCTTTGACAACCCCATTGCGAACTTTCTTATTGGCAGACTCGATACCAAAGGCCAACCAGTTTATCCCTGCCTTCTTCATCTTTTTTAATAGTCTTTCATTTATGGTATCTATCCTTGTGTATGCCCATATATTTAAATCGTAACCACGTTGAATAATCAAATCACAGATTTCTATTACCCAGCTCCCTTTTAGAACAAATATCTCATCTGCAAATTTGATATTCTTAACTTTGTATTCCTTCACAAGCAGATCTATCTCCTCAACAATTTTTTGGGGGCTTCGAAAACGGACACCTGGTTTACCGTTGTAATTTGCCTTTATATTACAAAAAGAACAATTAAAAGGGCACCCAAAGCTTGTATATAAGACCGCATAAGGCTGTCTTTCATCTAAATTTTTAAAGCAATGCCAGTTATGGGCTCTGTATTTATTCACGGGTAACATGTCCCACACAACAAAGGGTAATTCATCGACGTCTTTAACCAGGGTCCCCCATCCATTTGAGACCACTTTGCCGTTCTTCTTATACCAAAGGCCGTTTATGTTATAATTCCTTGTCTTACGGTTAGAATTCAGCTCCCCTAAAAGTTTAACTACAGTATAAAAACATTCTCCCCTAAATATAAAATCTACCTTTTCTTCGTTAAGTGTTTTTTCTGGAAGGGCAGAGGGATGTATTCCATAAAGCGATGTGTTAATATATGGCAACCTATTTTTAATCGTTTTCAGAAGCTTGCCTGCGGGTACCATCTTTGGGGTAGAAGAAGCAGAGGGATTTGATCCAACAGCGCCAATAGCTATTAAGGTAGGGCTATATTCGACAATCTTATCAACCACCTGCTCATCAGAATAATTTTCTACCTCAGCATCAATTATCTTAACTGAAAATCCTTTCTCACAAACAAATGCTGCTATTAAGCCGGCCCATACAGGAGGCTCGATTGCTGAAAAAGACAATCTGAGGTCTCCATATACTTCTTTTTTGCCTCCCGGGTTAATTAATAAAAGATCAATACCCTTTTCCACAAGTAAGCTCTTTATTTTTTAAGAGTGTTAAAATCCTTCAGTAACTGCTTTGCTTGCATATATCTTTCTGGAGTTCCTATGTCTATAAAGAACCCCTTTGCTGAATATCCATAGAATTCTCTACCAACGATCTTTGGGAAAAAATCATATTCAAGAGAAAATTTTTTGTCACTTGGCATCAAAGAAAAAATTTCACGATTAAAGAGGTAAATCCCTGCGTTAATCATACTTTCCTGACTCTTTTCTTCTTTCTCGCAGAATTTCACAATCCTGTCTGAGCTATTTGTTTCTATCGAGCCATAACTCTTTGTATCCTTGGCATTAATTAAAGCAATTGATAAAAGAGCCTTTTTCCCAAGATGGAACTCAATAAACTTGCATAAATCCATATCAAGAAATGAGTCGCCATTTAGAACTAAAAACGGATTACTGCCAATCAAAGGCCGGACATTCTTAACAGCACCTCCGGTGCCCAGGAGCTCTTGCTCCTTTTCTATCAGTATTTCAACTCGGCATTTTTTGTTTTTATAATATTCTTGTATCGATTCAGCTTTATAACCTGCGCAAAGAATAAATCGCTGAAATCCGAAAGTGGAAATATGCCCGATTAGTATATCAATAAAAGGACGCTTATCTATTTCGGCCATAGGTTTAGGCTTGTCGTCAACAATGGCCTTTAACCTTGTTCCCATACCGCCACACAGGATAACCACATCCACACGCTCGGTATCAAAAACACCCATTTTATGATCTGCTCCTCCATATATTTGTTAACACTTTTACTTTCGAGTAATTCTGTCAAACCTTGCCTGTTTTTATAAATGGGCCTCTGGATTTTTTGACCTCAACAATTTTAGTTTTTGCTTTTTCTTGTGTTTTTATTGGCCTGCCAAGAGCAACTGGTTGAATCTCAATATCACCAACAGGTTCATAAGAAACACTATGAAAAATAATTTCACTGCCTGAGTTTTCAAATTTAAATGGAACATATAAAAAATCTTTTAAAGAACTCATTATCTTCTTTTGCTTGTCAGGCTCAGCAAAAAATATCATAAAGCCGCCTCCGCCAGCACCTAATAACTTACCCCCTATAGCACCATTTCTATAAGCAGTATTATAAATATCATCAATCTCATGGGTAGATATCTTATCAGTAAGACTTCGCTTAAGCTTCCAGGATTCATGCAGCAATCTGCCAAAATCTTTAATGTCTCTATTTTCAGTAAGAATTTTTAGTGCCTCATCCACCATGCTACACATAGAAGTCAACTCTGGTTTCTTCTTATGCGTATTTTTAATCTGACTCTTTGCAATCTTGGAAGCAATTCTGGAAAATCCTGTAAAAATAAGCATTATATGATTTTGTAACTCCTCCAACCTGCTGCGGCTTATTATAACCGGTGTTAGCTTAAAATCATCATCACCACTAAAACATATTTTTTTAAAACCGCCACAAGCCGCCAGAATCTGATCCTGCGAACCTACATGTTCCTTAAGGATATCACGTTCAATACGGATAGCTTCATTTGCTAATTGCAAACTCGTAGGCATCAAACCTTTTAGAGCATAAAAACTATGCAACAGACCTACGGTAAAAGAAGAGCTTGAACCCAATCCTGTTCTTGCAGGTAAATCTCCATCGTGGTGTATTTCTACTCCCTCTTTGATTCCCATATATTTAAGCGTTGCCCTTACAGAAGGATGCTTGATTTGAGAAATACTTTTTGTATTTTCTACTTTTGAATAGACAATTCTGTGCTTATGACTGAAAAAGGGTGGCAAGTACCTACAGGTAATATAACAGTATTTATCTATGGTTGTTGCTAATACCGCGCCGCCATTTTCTTTGTACCAGACGGGGTAGTCCGTCCCCCCCCCAAAAAACGAGATACGGTAAGGTGTCTTGCTAATGACCATTCCTTTGGTCTCCTATAGTTAAGGGTGTTCTTCGTGATAAAAAACATTTATACATTCGCGTATTGATTTCTTTTTAAAATATTATACGCCTTTATTAACTCATTTATCCCAAACTGCAGACTGAATTTGGGTTTAAACCCTTTCGATTCTATCTTTTTATTGCTGACGATATAATCCCTTTTGTCAGGGTCCTGGCCGATTTCTAATTCGACAATATGGAATTCTGAAACTTGCTTCTTTATCTCTTCACATAACTCGCGTTTACTTATATTGCAATCGCTTAAACCAACATTATAAGGTTGATTCTTCATATCCTCAAAATTTTCCAGGCAATGAATAAAAACCCTGGCGATATCACGAATATGGATATAATTTCTCTTAAAATGAGCCTCAAAGAGAACTATAAAGCGGTCATATACCGCTCTATAAGTAAAATCATTAACTAAAAGATCGAGACGCATCCGTGGACTTACTCCAAATACCGTGGCCAACCTCAATGTAATACAACTACCGGAGTTGAGTATAGCTTTCTCTGCTTCAATTTTTAATCGCCCATATAAAGAAATCGGATTTAGGGGAGTATTTTCATCACAGAATTTAGCCTTCTGCCCTATACCGTATCCACTGTTAGTTGTTGGAAAAATTATCCTCTGCTTAAAGTTGCTACGCAATTTTAATATCATATTTATCGCATCCAGGTTTGTTGCCTTGGCTGCAATAGGGTCCTTGGAACAGAGTGGAGCCCCTGTTAAACAGGCCAAGGGCAAGATAACATCTACATTCTTTAAGTACTTTGATATCAATTCCTTATCTCGGGCATCTCCACGAATAATCGTTAGTTTCTTGTGAAAACAGCAGTCTAACAGAGATGTCTGATTATACATAAAATTATCTATGGCTATTACCTCATGGCCTTTTTTAAGCAACTCCGGAACCAGGACTGAGCCGATGTAACCAGCTGCGCCAGTAACTAAAATCCTCACTTAACAATCTCCTTTGCGGTATTAATAATTTCTTCTACGCCCGGGTAAAACTCTTCCTCTAAAACATAACTACTCGGTGTGGGAACATCCGGCCAACCTATCCGTTTGATTGGAGCCTTTAAATATCTAAAACCCTTCTCCGCCACTATTGCCGCAATCTCAGAAGCAGCTCCACCTGTCACCCAATCTGTATCGGCAATGATCAACCGGCCTGTCTTTCTTACGGAATTTAGGATGATATCTTCATCGAGAGGTTTTAACGTTCGCGGGTCTATAATCTCAGCGTCACACCCACTTTCTTGCAGTTTTTCAGCAGCACGCAGAGCTTCTATAACCATATAGGATATACCAACAATAGTAACATCTTTACCCTCCCTGCGTATAATGCCTTTGCCGAACGGTACAGAATACAATTCTTCCGGAACATAACTTGAGTGCTTAAAGAGCCAGCGGTGTTGTATAAAAATCACAGGATTGTTATCAGCAATACTGCTGATTAATAAACCTTTTGCATCATAAGCTGTGCTGGGCATAACAAGCTTTAAACCAGGTATATGCATAAATAAACCATGAAGTGCCTGAGAATGTTGGGCTGCTGACCCCCATCCTCTTCCTATAACCGCCATGATAACCAACGGAACTTTAGCTTCGCCTCCAAACATATAACTCAACTTTGACGCATGGTTTACAATCTGATCCATCGCTAACAATAAAAAATCTGGACGGTTATGCATATAAACAGGACGCATCCCTACTAATGCCGCACCAATAGCTATTCCAGTAAGTGCGTTTTCTGATAGTGGTGTATCAAAGACCCTGTCTCTGCCATATTTCTTATCCAGATTCAGAGTTGTTCCAAACATACCAAGAGGGTCATCCACGCCCTGCCCCATAACAAATACATTATTATCCCTGGCCAGTGCCTGGTCAAGGCCCTCCCTTATAGCTTCAGGAAAAGTAAGTTTTCTTACATCCTGGCCGGCGTGTTCATCAAAGCCGGCTTCTTGTTTTTCAATTAGAATCTTTGTCCAAGGCATTATTATTTAACTATAGAGATATTTTGTGAGTTCTTCCTTTTTTGGCAAAGGGCTTTTTTGCGCAAAATCAAAGGCTTCATCAATCTCCGTATCTATGTTTTTATTAATTTGCTCTATCTTTTCTTCTGTCAAAATCTTTTCATTAACAAGAACATTTTTAAAATCTTTAACTGGACAATACTTCATCCACTTTTCCCATTCATCCAATTTTCTGTATTGATCTCTCAAACTATCTCCTGGACCTGCATGCCCTCGCCACCGATAGGCGCAACATTCGATAAAAGCAGGTCCTTTTCCTGAACGAGCTGCATAAATAGCTTCTTTTGACTTTTTATAGGCATCTATAACATCTCTACCATCAACCTTATATGCTGGAATATTAAAAGTTTTAGGACGAGTAGTAATATCTGTATTGGCTTGCCTCGCACTCTGATGAGAATAGACAGAATAAAAGTTATTTTCACAAACAAAGATAACCGGTAGCTTTTTTAACGCCGCAAAATTCATACTCTCATACAATACTCCCTCTTCGGACGCAGCGTCACCAAAAAATGCTACAGAAATCCTTTTATCCTTTTTTAAAACAGAGCCCATGGCAGCGCCTACAGCTAAAGGGATACATCCACCGACAATGGAAGATGAGCCCAATAATCCAACCGAGGTGTCAATTAAATGCATTGATCCACCTCTGCCTTGTGAGCATCCCGTTTCTTTGCAATACAACTCAGCGATCATTGCCTTTAGGTCTCCCCCCTTGGCAATATAATGCCCGTGGCCGCGGTGATTACTAAAGACATAATCGTCACTTTCCAGGTTCTCACAGACCCCTGCGGCTATCGCTTCTTGACCTATACATAAATGCACAGGAGTCTTCATATCATCTTCATGATAGAGACGTTCGATTCTTATTTCTACTTTTCTGATTTTTGAAATGAGTGTATAAAGATTTAATAGAGTATCTTTGTCAATTCCTGCTGTTTTCATCGGCCAAGATGTTTCCACAAGGTTATTACAATTTAATAATATTTTCCTCTTCAATACCTATTCCTTTAAGCTCTGTAGCCTTTTCTAAGAAGTTGTCCCGCTTGTCGTTGGAATTCATACGGCCGGGAACGGTTTCATAGTT
>CAZRMQ010000101.1:0-7427 GCA_964601185.1 uncultured Pirellulales bacterium | reverse complement strand
GTTACCTGTAAAATCAACCGCAAAAACCGCATCGACCGCAGCAAGTCGCCTGCAACGGACTGCTAAAGTTTAATTTGTTTTTTTCTGCACGAGGCAGAGTATATCAACATTCTGGCTCACGTGAGCCTAACGGGAAAGGAGGACCGCAATGATAAAGTGGAAACGGATTCCAACATTCTTATTTACCTTTGCTTGTTTACTCACCCTCATTGGCTGTGACGATATCGAGAAGCAAAAGGCTCTCGCTGAAGCCGATCAAGCCAAAGCACAAGTGGCAAAGCTCCAAGATACTTTGGACAAAACTCAAAGCGAAAAAGACAACTTTAAAGCGGGGGTTACCAAGCTGTCAGATTCGTTGCGTGAAGCTGAGGCCAAACTCGCTGATGTAGTTCAGGCAAGAGACAACTTGAAGGACCAAATCAGTGAAATTACTACATCACGTGATGAGCTGCAAAAACAGGTCATTCAGCTTACCGAGTCACGTGATAATTTACAACAGCAGGTCGAAGACCTGACTCGGTCGCAGGATGAGTTACAACAAAAAATCGATGCAATCACCAAGGTACGAGATGGTCTGCAAAAGCGAGTTACTGAGCTGATTGGATTTTGGGTGGCGGCACTTACGGATGCAAGAGACGCCAGGGCCGAGATTCAGAAACTCACAGCTCAGTTACAAAGGCACGTAACAGATATTGCCAGGCTTAACAACCGCATCAAAACACTGCAACTATCTTTTGTGCAACTGAAGGAAAGGCTTGAGCAGATGACAGTATCTCCCATCAGCCAGCTATGATCTGTCAATTAAAGTTTTCCGGTTAAAAGTTATCAGTTGAATCAGGTGTTTGTGATTTCTCGCGGGTCTTTGCCTTCTTCGATAGCTGCTATCTTATTTACTCTTCTTTGATGTCTTCCGCCGGCGAACTCGGTGTTTAACCAGACTTCGACTATTTTTCGCAGCATTACCTCTCCGATTTGGTCGCCTGACAGACAAAGAATATTTGAGTCATTGTGGTCACGTGAAATATGAGCGCATAGCTCGTCATGGCATAGAACAGCTCTGATACCTTTTATTTTATTCGCGGCTATGCACATTCCAAGGCCGGTTGCACAAGCCAAAATAGCTCTATCAGCCTCTTTTTTTGATACGGCCATTGCTGCTGCGTATGCCAAGTCAGGATAGTCAACCGGATTACTGTCACCAGTGCCAAAATCGATACACTCATGGCCGAACTGAGTAACGATGACCTTTATTATTTGCTTCGCCTCAAAACCACGATGATCGCTTCCAATTGCTATTTTCATATCACAAGCTCGTCAATTCTTTTTTTTACAGCTTTTTCTATTAATGTCGCACAATCATTGAAGACATCCTGCCCCTGGCATATCGGGTCAACAATATCATTATTTTCCGCCAACAGCATGCACTTGCTCTGGGCATCAGAGCACAAAGCAGTGATGTGATTGCAATGTATTTGTTCCATTGCAAATACAAAATCACTTTCCTGGATAAGCTGCAGGGTCAGTAACTTGCTCTTATGGGTCTTTATATCAATCCCTAAAGCTTCGCAGGCTGCCATTGCTTCCCCGCTTGCCGGAGCACCGGCCAGGTCCATAATGCCGGCCGAGGAAATTTTATAACCTGTTTTACCAAGGTCGTCAACATTGCATTCTAATTTTTCTGCAAGATATTTGCGACATATTCCCTCAGCCATAGCGCTTCGACAGGTATTGCCGGTACAAACGAAAAGAAAATTTATCGTGGACAGCTCTTCCAGCTCAGATTGGGAATATACACCCGGCCTTAGAATCTCCAGCTCTTTTGTTCCTACTTTCACAACTGTGCTGCTCTTTTTGTACCTGCATGGTCCTGCATCCAGCAGCACCTCAATTTGGTCCGATAGCTCTTCAAGGACTTGTTCAGGCTCTACAGCCGGGTTTTCACCTGTAATGTTTGCACTCGGTGCAACCACAGGATGGTGTGTTAGCCGCAGTAATATCGAAGCTATAGGATTATCAGGACAGCGGATGCCTATAGAGCTGTTTTTATATAAGCCATCAAAAACTTCCCTCTTGAGATCCCTTTGCTGTTTGTGCAAGTCCTGTTCATTTAACGGGAATACTATAGTCAAAGGGCCGGGCCAGGCGTTCCTGATTAGCTTTTTGGCTCTGAGACCGATTGTGGGCACATATTTTGTGACCTCATGTTTCTGACTGATATGTAACGTATAGTGTTTTTTATGGCGATTGCCTTTAAGATTTTCCAGCTTGTTTAAGGAATCCTGCCTGACTCGACAGGCAATCCCATAGACTGTTTCTGTAGGAAATGCAACGAGTCCACCAGCATCGACCATTGCTGCGGCCTCTTTGATTTTTGATATATTAGCTTTAGCCGTATCAAGTTTTACAACTTTTGTGTGCATTGACATTACAGAATACATCGAGTGAGTCAAAATCGCAAGAAAACTTATTTGAAATTGTTTTTCAAAAATTACCGTGATTTGTCAAACTGCAATTCTACCAAGGTTGTGACATTCATAAAGCACGGTAACCCATACCAACAATAAAAAGTCCACGTTGCGATAAACAGATATTCCTGTTCATCCTTCGTAGTACTACGGAGAATGGAAAAAATCTTTTATCACCCAACAATCAAAATGAAAACGCCCGATAAAAAGAGCGAAAAGAAAGCTGCTGGAGAAGGATCAAAAAAGTCTTTAGGAAAAGTTTGTATTTTATGTAATTATGCTAATCTATCCAAATTAACATTGCCGATAAGGATATCATCAATGGAGTCGTGATTGAAAGGAGATTTGGACTATGGAGACTATAGTTGAGCAAAGGCTGGAGAGCCGAACTAATCTTTATTGGCCTGTCAGCATTTGGCTGCCTCAGGCTAATAGATTCTTTAACGGCAGAAGCACTAATATAAGCAAGGTAGGCGTTTTTATAACGGTTCCCATGACAACGCCTATACAGCCGGGCAATATTGTCGAAGTTAATTTTCCACGTACAACAACTTTGGCCAAGCAAAAAGGTCAATTTGCCCGTATAAAGAAAGGTCGAGTAGTAAGAGTTGATCGCAAAAATACGCTCAATGATGCGAGTATTGGTGTTGGTATTGCTTTCGAGTAGCTAATAACTTGTGCTACGCAGCGGACTTAGTAGAGTAGCATCGGCTCTGGTTGTTTTCAACAGCAGTGATTGCGGAGTGACTGCGACTCTTGAAAGCCGCGGGGCGATGGAAAAGCTGAGACTGATGGCTGAAAACCTGTCATCAGTCTTTTTTTTTGGGGATTTCCTTTAATCTAACAAACGGTTTTGTCCATTTCGTTTCTACGTCAAAAACAGCAATCTTAGTATAAGAGCTAACTTGCCGGAACTCACTTCCGCTTGCCTCCTAAATCTATAATAGAGCTTCCTGCTTATAGTCCGGAATTGAATCCGGTTGAGAATTTGTGGCAATATCTTCGTAGTCATTATTGGTCAAATCGCAGCTACGATGGTTATGATGATTTGCGTGAGGCTGCTTGTGAGTCTTGGCAAGTTGTTTGTCTTGATACAGAGCTTATTCGTAGTATATGTCGCTGCTCCTATGTCGAGCGTAATAATTTATTATGATTGGTTATTACCAGAAGAAACCGGGGGAACTTCCATATCGAGGCACTGCAACACCACTTTCAATATCAGGCCTGAAATGCCTCCATTCCGTGTGGCCATCTAAAAAGCCGATGTTTCCGCCGAGAGGTTCTTCGTCGCTTTTCAAATGGCTTGTTTGATCGTATACTTGACTTTGACCATAAATACCTCCCGGAACTTGGCCAAAATTACGCCCATATAAAGTGTTACTTTGAGGGATACCCATTATTGAATCAATACACAATTCTCTACTAGCTGGCTGTTTCTCCTGATTTGTCTTTAACCATATCTTTTGCTCGCTGTCATTCTCATAGCGTACAACTTCCGGTCGTGAATCTGTTGTCGTCTGTAATACGAAGCAATATCCAGACACAATAAAGCTACCACCAGTGTAGTTCGTGAACCTTTTTCCGTTCCACGATTGGTTGTTATACAACCAGAACAAGTCATTGTACTTTTGGTGGTTAGTGTTCGACGGACAATAGAATATCTCTCGCGTCATACCGGTATCGAGCATGAAGTGTACCGTATTGATTGCAACATCCTGCAGCCAGGCTCCGCCTGTTGATGGCAAGGGCAGCTTTGAACTATTTTCATCTGCATACATGGTCAAAGCGTATAAGTGCTGACGAATACGCATTGCACAGGATTTTTGTCTGGCTTGTTCTTTCACTCTTCGCAGAGCAGGTAGCAGTATTGCCATTAAAATAGCTATTATTGCTATCACAACAAGCAATTCAATTAAAGTAAAGGCTCTTCGTTTCACCATGTTTCACCTTCCTTATCAAAATAGGTAAAAGCTATAGTATCTGGTCTCTGACATAACACAAGGAGAAAATCTCTCTAATTTATCATAAAAATCACAGCCTTGCTCTGTCAGTGGGGGGCCTCTACCGGGACTGTGGCGGCCAGCTCCAGGAAAGGATCGCCGAAGAAGATCCAGGAATAGCCCGCGTCCCCAGAGCAGGTGGTGACCAGCGTCAGGAATCGTGTCTGGGCAGCTATCGGCACGTCCACCTCTCCAACGACGTACTGCTCCGGAGGATAGTGCAGGTGAAGACGAACAACGCCATCCAGAAGGACCCAGGCATCGGCTGCGCTCACTTGAACGTGAGGCAACTCCTTTGGGATGCCGCACACGGCGGTAAACCGGGTAATCCGGAAATCGGGATTGTCTTGCCGAATCTGGTCCAGGTCGAAGGTGATGCCTGCGTTGGGATGGAGATTCAGGGCCGGGTGTCCGGATGTGCCATACTTAATGCCATTGAGACAAGCCCTATATGTCTGTTTAGCCATTATTCTAAGGAACTTGCCGCTGTTCGCTGGGCCGCCGTAGTAGCTTCCTGCCGTCCGAGGGCACTGGGAGAAGAGCAATCCGGTAGAGCTGATCACTACCGGGCCCAAGGCCCCATTGGGCACGAACACGCCGTCAATCCCGCGGAACTGCGGTGACGGCCGGAACTCGTTGCGCTGGATCTGTTTAATAATAGTGGCGGGATACTTGAATGCTCGGCCGGTCTCTAAATCGATGCCCCGCTCCAACTTGCCGGTGCCGTGGCCATTGCCTCCACCCACGATGTTTGCCAGATTCAGTCGTCCCGTCGGACTGTAGGGCTGTCTGACCGGCGGCAATTGAAGGAGGAAAAGATCTGCCCGGGCAGTCAGCCCGCCTCTAAGAACCTGTCCGGATATGTCAACCGCTGCAGCAAGACCCTCATTCACGACGAGCGGCGCTGTCCAGCCCGATTTGTTGTGGGTGAGGACCACGCTGATACGCCCTTTCAGAACATGGGCATCGGTGCTCCCATCGGAATGCACGATTACCCCGAATTCTGTACCCAGGTCCGTGATCAGGGCCGTGTGTGTTCGCACTTGGAATCCCTTTGCCTGCGGAGGGACCGCAGCGGCAAGCCTGCCGCTTCTCAGAGTCACTTCACCAACGTGCGTCAGTTCGACCTGGCAAGGAGCTTCGAGCAGAATGCTCGTCCCTTGGCCTAGTTCCATCTTGGCCACACCTTGGCGCAAATCGTAGCGACCGACGTAGAGCGGCTGGCCTGGACGCGGACTAGCCCCTTTCCACTGAGCCTCACACTCTGCGACCAACGTGCCAATCGCCGGGCCTTGAGCCTTATGAAGGAACAAGTAGAGAGACACCAGAACCAAGGCTCCCAGCACCAGGAGCGCCGCAATCGAATGGAAGCGTCGCCCCAAGCGTTTGGAACCGCCCTGACTTCCGCTGCCCGAGAGCGCCTGGATCAGATCCGACTCAGAGAATTCCCCAGTCACCTGACTGGAACGCCGGATCACAGCACAGACCAGCATGCTATCAACATAGTAATCCCGCACGCGGGGGTCCTCACGTATCGCTTTTTGAAGACGCTCCATTTCATCAGGCTGGATATTGTCGTCCAGCAGACGCTGCAATAACTCATCTATGTCCGGAAAAGGCGGTTTACTCATACTGAATAACTCCATTCTGCCAAGGTTCGACGCATACATCGTAACAGCACATTGTTGATTTGGCCGAGAACATGATAGACGTGACGGCGCGATAGCTTCAGGTACAAGGCGATCTTCTCCACCGAGATGTTACGCTCGTAGCGCATCTTGATGAGCCGCTTGGCCCGATCGTCCAAAAGGGCCAGACATTTGTGCAGGGCTTCTATACGCGCGGCCGCTTCATCCTGAATAGTGGGCATGTGGTCTATCAGCACCTCAAACAACGAATCCTCCATTAAGATTTGCTTATTGCGGGCCAGGTTTCGGCGGTAATCCAGAATCTGAAAGCGCATGATTTGGACGCCCCAAGCTGCAAAGTTCGTGCCTGGCTGGAACTGATCGAACTTCTGCCACATCACGATCATCCCATCCTGGAACAGATCGTCCGCGTCGTGCACGTGAGGCACCAAAGTGAGAATATAGGCATATATTTCCTGCTGATGTCGTACAAAGAGCTTCAGGAATTCCAAAGTGCGCTTATCCTGATCCATATCAAATCCATGCTATTTGGGTTACTTTCTCCTAATTTACCGGCAAAAACAGCGAAGTGAGATACGAAAAATGCAAAAAAAGTGAAAAGACCATGCTCGCGTCCCTAATGATCCCCCGGCCGTGTTCGAATTGCATTTAACGATTCCCATGAGGAAACCCGCCCCGCGACCGCTCGCAGTGGATGCACGTTTTAGATTATACTCGCACACTTCACCGCCGGTGAGATGAAAAATCTTGCCAGTATTCCGTTTTTTATCTCACTTATGACACTTCTGAGCGGTATTTTAAAGATAGAATAACTATTTTTGTACCTGGTCGCTACTTGGCATCCAATCGTGTGTTTTTGTATAATAATTAATGTTGCTAGCGGGATAGTTCGATTTAAGAAAATGTGTTGTTATACGTTTGGCAGTTACGACATGAGTTTGAGATAGAGATTGCTTAACTTGTATACTAATCTATGTATGAGCCAACAAAGTTCACGTTTGATATGATGCCTCCAGCAGATGAACGAGAAGATTACGAATTCATGGCCAGGGGATTTCCATGCAAGAGCCATAATTAGTCACTTGAATAATATTTTCAATTTAACTTTTTAGGAGGAGGATTATTACGTGTAAGACAAATACTTGTATGCTTTATTTCACTTCGTATAGTTTTTGAAATTTTTTAGGAGGTATAATCATGATTAAAAGAGATTTTGTAAGTCTAATAGCTATAATGCTTGTCGTTATTTGCGGCGGTTTCGGTCTAACGACGGCTAATGCGATCAGTCCGGTCTTAAGCATTAGTTTTGGATC
>CAZRMQ010000100.1:0-7459 GCA_964601185.1 uncultured Pirellulales bacterium | reverse complement strand
GTTATACTCTCGAACTATGAATACACGCAATGCTAAAATTTCGGATGCGAAAACTGTTTATTCTCTGATCAATTATTATGCTGAGCGGGACAGGATGCTGTTTCGTTCTCTGGCAGATATATATGAGAACCTGCAGTCCTTTTTAGTGGCTGAGCTTGACGGCAATGTAGTCGGTTGTTGTGCCTTGCAGATTATCTGGTCGGACCTGGCGGAGATAAAATCACTGGCGGTTGACCAGGCGCATAAAGACAAAGGTATTGGCAAAATGTTAGTGGCCGCAGCTATCGAGCAGGCTAATCAGCTTGGCGTGTCACAGGTTTTTGCTCTTACATTAGACCCGGTATTTTTTGAAAAATTGAGTTTTAAGATAATCGAAAAAGACGCTCTGCCGATGAAGGTTTGGAGCGATTGTGCCCGATGTCCAAAGCAGCAGAACTGCGATGAAACAGCAGTCATAAAAAAAGTGAACTAAAGTGAACTAAATTTTGGAGTGCCTAAATTGCGGATTACCCGTCTTAAGCCTTGTTGAAAGATCTTATAACTTTAGCTCATTTTAGGCACTTTATACTTTAGGCACTTTTCATCCTACTTGTCTTCTCTGGAACAGGGCGACGGCCAACGCTAAAATGGCGGTTGTATAGCACAAAGCGTACGAAGCGCTTATTATGATATATTTCAGTGGAACAGCACTTCCTTCATAAATAGCATCACTTATCCAGAAAATCTGGAGATTTGGCACCAGAAATCGGCCTATTTTAGCCCATAAGTGGGTCTGGGCGAATCTGCCGAACGTATAATCACTAATAAGACCAAGCAGGAAGATTCCAATACAGCCTGCAAGTGTTACAACAATGTTAAACCTGGCGGAAAGTGCCAGCGCCAAAGCAGCGATTATAATCACAGCGAGCAGCAGCAATAATGAGCCGTAAATATCCAATGCGTTTATGCCATTGTTCTGAGGCTTAAACTGCCAGTCTCGGTCGATAAAGGTTAGGAATATTATCGACAAAGTGGCAAATATGCCGCCTAATACTATGGCTGTTGAGGAGAGTTTCCAGTCATAAGTATAGTTAAAAAAGGCACTTAGAAGAAATGTCAGCGCAATTCCTATTGATGCTGTGCTTATAACCGTCCAATCATGTGTATCTCTTACTGTTTCGAGGACGCCGTGCCTGATTGACATAAGCAGGGCAATAGTGCAAATATAATGTGCTAAAGCTACCGCAGCGACCACGCCCAGAAACTTTGCCACGATAAAAACAGGACGTTTGACAGGCTTGCTCAGAACCGTTGTTATGGTCTTACTCTCCATTTCCTCTGCTACGGCACCGGAAGCAGAGAAAATTGCTATGAACAAGCTGGTCAGAAAAAGCGTAGACAGTCCTAACTCACGTAGGAGTTTATTGTCGTCACTCATTGTGTACATAGCCAACGATGGGCTAATAATGAAAAGTAAAAGAGCAGCACCGATGATTATAGCGTAAACGGGCTGTCTGAGTGTTTCTGTAAAGGTATTTTTGGCTATCGTAAATAATGTATGCATAGTTCGTTAGCTCATTTAATGTGGAATTCAAACATATACTATCGTGGCAGTTTTACCTCTGTGTTTAATTTTTTGCAATTGTCTCTATACATATCTATTTTTGTTGTTTATATTATTTGACCTCGAACTTGTAAAGAATTTACTTATATTGCATGTTGATATAAAATACTGAATTTGTAGTTTTTTTGTTCGTTGTATTAAATTAGGATCAAGTATGACAATATCATCTAAACGGGCTGAATACATAGCATTGCTGTCATTGATCTTGAGTGTAGTCTTTTTCGTTATAGTTCTTATCCTGGGGCGATGGAGCGGCATCTCAGCGGTCTATAAACTTAGCTGGCTTATCCTCTTGGAGGCTTTGATCTGGCTCGTTCTTGTTATCCAGTTCCATCAACGCGCCTTGGCCGAGCAGGAGAAGCTCGATATGAGCCAGTTAGCCAAGGACGAAACGTCATCTACAATATTCCAGGCCAAGCGCGAGCGCGCCGATTTATTCGCCGTAGCCCAAAGCCGACTCCGGATATTAGAGAAATGGTTCATTCCTATTTTTGCCGTTGTTATTGCTGCCTATGAAATAGTAATTGGTCTCTATTTGTTAAAAGCTGCTCCAGGTGAGGCTGCAGTTGAGCTCAAGCAGCCGCTGCTTTGTGCGATTTTCATAGTGGCGATAGCGTTTGTCACCTTCTTGATTTCCCGTTACGCAACAGGCATGTCGGCACAGGTGCAATGGAAGCCTCTCAGAGCCGGCGGCAGCATCATGCTCGGGGTGGCAGTTTTGTGTTTCGCTTTAGCGATAGGCCTGGCTCTGGTACAGTTCAATATCTTTGTAGTAATGAATATAATCAGATATGTCATTCCAATCTTGCTAATTGTTCTTGGTGTGGAAACAGCCCTTAACGTTGTCCTGGACATATACCGTCCGCGAATTAAAGACCAATACGATAAAGTTGCTTTTGACAGCCGGCTTCTGGGGCTTATAAATGAGCCGGGCGAAATATTCCGTACTGCCGCCGGTGCGATTGATTATCAGTTCGGATTCCAGGTCTCCCAAACCTGGTTTTATAAACTGCTGGAAAAAGCGATTGTGCCGCTGGTTCTGTTTGCCGTCGTGACACTGTATCTGATGAGCTGTATCGTTATTATAGAGCCTAATGAAGAGGCTATTATAGAGCATTACGGAAATCCCCTTGATAAAGCAGGCCAGGTAAGGCATGTCGGACCTGGATTGTATATCAAATGGCCTTGGCCGATCGATATTGCCTATAAGCATCCTGCAAAAAAGGTTTCGGAAATCAGTATAGGCTTTATTCCCAAAGCAAATGAAAATCCTGAAGAGTTTGGATACGGACCGCTGTTGTGGGGTAAGACCCACTATGAACAGGAATACCAGTTACTCGTAGCCAGTGAGCAATCCGGTGCCACTTCTGCTGCCGGGGCTGCGCCGGTAAGCCTCGTAATGGCTGCGGTCCCCGTCCAGTACAGAATAAAGGACCTGTACCGCTTTATCTACAATCATGATGAGCCGGAGAAGCTGCTCGAATCTATATGTTATCGGGAGCTTACGGAATTCGCCGCCGGCACAAAGATCGAGGTCGATACCGAGGAGGACTTGGAGCACAGCCTGCTTGGAGCAGGTAGAGCCGAGGCTAAAGAAATTTTAACGCGAAGAATACAGCAAGCCGTTGACAGAGAAGGCTTGGGCGTTGAAATCGTATTTCTGGGTTTGCAGGGCATCCATCCACCACCCGAAGTTGCAGCGGATTATCAAAATGTGGTTGCTGCCATTCAAATTAAACAGGCACTTATCCTTGAAGCTTATGCCAAGCGAAACAAGATTTTAAGCAACCTCGTGGGTTCAGTAGAGGAGGCTGACAGGCTTTTTTCACTTGCTGAGCAATACCAGCAAATTCGAGAAAATAACGAAATCAGCCAAACGGAAAAGGAAAAACTTGCCCATAATCTTGACTTTGCCTTTGAGCAGGCCAGTGGCGATATTTTCACTACGTTAAAAGAAGCACAAAGTTATGCCTTTGAAAAAGCAACACTCGCACAATCAACAGGTCAACGCTTTGCCAGTCAGCTCAAGGCTTACAATGCTGCCAAAGAAATCTACAAGCGAGAGCAGAGACTGATAGCTTTTGAAGAAGCGATTGGACAGGGAAACATAAGAAAATATGTAGTGGTTTCCGATCCGAACGATTCGCAGGTTTTCATATTCGATTTCCAGGAAAAGAAAATTCCGAGTTTGTACGATATAGAGGGCTTTGAGGAGAGCAACAAAAAATGAAAAGTATGGCTATTACTATATTTGTCGTGCTGATAATTGCAATTTTGGCTCTTTATCTTTTCTCGTTCCAGGTAAGAGAGATAGAAACTTCCCTGGTAACGACCTTCGGCAAGCCAACGCGTAAAATCACCGAGCCTGGCTGGTATTTCAAATTGCCGGCTCCGATTCAGAGAGTGCACACATTTGACTCGCGGATGAGAGTTTACGAAGCCGACCTCGGCGAGACAACAACAAAGGGCGCCGCGCCAATTATCGTCAACACTTACGTCGTTTGGAAAATTGTTGAGCCGCTAAGATTCTTTAATGCCGTTGGAACCATCAAAGAAGCTACAAGCAAATTGTACAGCCAAATTAGCGACACTCAGAACAAGGTAATAGGCCAGCATGCCTTCAGCGAATTTGTCAATAGCGATCCGTCAAAGATAAGATTCAGGCAAATTGAAGAGGAAATGCTCGCCGAGCTTCAGAAATCCCTTGAACATGCCAACTACGGTATAGAAATCAAAACCCTCGGTATAAAACAGCTCAAAATTAGTGAAGATGTAAGCAAAGACGTTTTTGAAAGAATGAAGGCCGAAAGAAACCGCAGAACCGAAGCTACTAAATCCGAGGGAGACGCCCAGGCACGCAAGATAGAAAGCGATGCGAATTTAAAGAAGGAAGTGCTCCAGGCAACCGCCAGAGCAAGAGCCACGATAATAAAAGCTCAGGGTGATGCAGAAGCTGCACAATATTACGAAATGCTGGAGGCTGAGCCTGAGCTTGCTATTTTCCTGCGGAACATCGATGCCCTAAAAGAAGTATTAAAGGAAAGGTCAACCATTGTTCTAACCACAGATACGGACATCGTACGGCTGTTACGGGAAATGCCTCATATTAAACTTATCGAGCCGAACGAACCGCAAACACAGCCCCGATAAATCGGAGTGGTCGATAGTATGGACGAGCAAAATCACGAAAGCAACGAGAACCTGCAGGCTCAATCACCTGGTAATAAGACCGGTGAAGAGCTTGATGCCGCGGGCAAGTCTCTGTCCGAGGCGTTGAGAATCAGTTTTGCCATTCTGAAAGTGATAATGCTTATACTGGTGGTCATCTTCCTGGCCTCAGGTTTTAGAACGGTTGGTTCTGATGAGCAGGCAATTGTTCTGCGGTTTGGCAAGATTCGTGGCGTGGGTGAAGAAAGACTCCTCGGCCCAGGCCTGCACTGGGTTTTTCCTTATCCAGTAGATGAAATTGTAAAAATTCCCGTACAGAAAAAAGTCAATTTGCCGATTGATTCTTTTTGGTACTATCAGAGTGCATCAGAACTACTCGGCGGAGGGCCGAAACCAAGAACTAACTTTTCGGAGAAACTCAATCCAGTAAGGGACGGTTATTGTATTACACGAAGCGAAAAACAAGACCAGGCACTAACAGGTACTGCTGGCAGTGATTACAACATTATCCATTGCAAGTGGCAGCTAACCTATAAAATCGATGATCCCGAACGTTTCTTCAGAAACGTTTATGTAGACCTGGAGAAAATACCAGCGGGGCAGAATTATGCCGATATTATATCTAAAAATATAAGTCAGCCTTTGGAGTATATGTTTGCCGACGCTGTTGTAACTGCAATGGTTAACTTTACTATTGATGATGTTCTGTTCGAGCAGGTGGCAACAATAGCGCAGCATGTTAAAAAACTGTTGCAGGAAAAGCTCGACACAATAGAAAGCGGCATACAGGTTGTGTCTGTGCAGTTGACAGATAAAACCTGGCCTCGCCAGGTTAACGAAGCGTTCCAGGACTCTATTAAAGCAAGTCAGGAAAGACAAAAAGCTGTAAGTGAGGCTAAAACTTATGCTGAACGAACTCTTAACAAAGTTGCAGGCCCGATTGCAGCCCAGCTTTATGCAGCTTTGCAGGATGAGACTGTAAGCGAGGAGCAAAAAGAGTTTTTGTGGCTTCAATTAGCAGGTACGGCCCAGGACATAATAGCGGAGGCACTCGCCTACCAAACGAAGGTCGTCGCTTCTGCCCAGGCCAGAGCAGAATATTTGAAAAAAATACTGCCCGAGCTTCGAAAACGACCGGAGCTTGTTATGCAGAAAATTTATCAGGATGCCATAGTGGAAGTCCTGAGCAATGCTGAAGATAAGTACGTGGTTCAGCCTATCAGAGACTCGAAAGGCAGAGAAGTTAGGATTTACATAAGCAAGGACATAAACACAAAACAGAGTTCTGATTAGGAAAAAGATCGGGGTAAAAAACTAAAAAAAGACGAGAGCACAGACTATGGCCCATGAGCATTTGCATTTTAAAGATGACATCGCTGCTGAACATACTCACAGCAAGCAGATTCGTGTAAGCATGGCCCTTTTGGGCACGTTGGCCGGCGGAATGCTGTTGATAAACAGCGGTATCTCCAGGTTTATTTACGGCCGAACCAGTTTCAATACCGAGTTTTTGGCGATGGTTGCCGCGATACTACTCGGTGCACCGATTATCCTTCATGCAATAACAAGCCTCATAAGAAAAGAGGCTCACATGGATGTGCTGGCTGCTCTGGCGATAGGCGCCGCCTTTGCGACGCAGAACTATGTCACAGCGGGCATTGTTTCATTCTTTATGCTACTGAGTGAGCTTATCGAAAGCCGCACAGCTCTTGGTGCTCGCGCCTCTATCGAATCACTTATTAAGCTGACACCTACAAAGGCAAATTTAGTTGACCAGCAGGGCGATGAAAAAGAAGTACAAGTCAGCAGCTTAAAGTCCGGCGATAGTATTCGTGTTCGACCCGGCGATAACATACCGGCTGATGGACAGGTCATTAAGGGACTTAGCTCCGTGAATGAGGCGACTATAACGGGTGAATCTTTGCCTGTTGATAAGGTGCCTGGGATGCAGGTTTATGCCGGTACAAACAACCTCACCGGTGTCCTGGATATCACCGTAACCAAAGCCGGCAAAGATACTACACTCGGCAAAGTTCAGTCGTTGATTATGCAGGCTGAACAGACAAAGATACCGATTATGCGGATAATCGACAGTTATGTAAGATGGTATACGCCGACAATTTTGATGATTGCCGTGATTGTGTTATTTTTTACCGGAGATTTCAACAGATTTATTACGATACTTGTTATTTCGTGTCCTTGCGCGTTGATTTTAGCCACTCCCACGGCGATGGTAGCGGCGATTTCAGCATCAGCAAGGCTGGGTATCCTTATAAAAAACGTTGCCGATTTAGAGATTGCCGGAAAGATGACCGCGCTGGTCTTTGACAAAACGGGAACGGTAACAACGGGCCGGCTGTATGTAACAAAACTAACTCCCGCTGAAAATGTTGAGCCGGCGGAATTGCTGACAGTTGCTGCTTCTGCCGAGCAGATGAGTAAGCATCCAGCCGCAAGAGCGCTGACGGAGGTGGCAAAGGAAGCGAATCTCCCGTTGGCGACTGCAGATAACTTCAAGGAAACTCCCGGTAAAGGTGTTACTGCTACAGTTAATTCGGTAAAAGTCATGATCGGCAGGGACACTTTTCTGAAGGAAAACAATGTGGATATAGCTACTGTCTCCGACCCCAGTCTTCATGAAGAGCAAGGCTTCAGCACACTTTATGTTGCCAAAGATAACAAGTGCAT
>CAZRMQ010000099.1:0-7515 GCA_964601185.1 uncultured Pirellulales bacterium | reverse complement strand
ATGGTATTCCCGCTAAAAAAACCGTCAATGCCGAGGCAAAAGAATTCTTAAAAAGTATCGCATGAGTAAATTTATGCTCGTTGAGCAATTTTGCAATCGAGAATGGATTTTTATGTCGTGGCATCAGCCATTCGTTATTAAAACTATTCGGTGATAAAACCTCACGAACCACAGGTTCAGCTAAAAGTGAGATTTTACAGGATTTGAAATGTTGGCTAATAACCCGCAAAGCCGGTGTGCAGAGAATAGCATCACCTATAGGAGAAGGAAGCCAGACTAAAATCTCACCTCTTGTATCTCGCATCTCATACTGCATATCTCGATTAACGAGATATACTTCAATATCACTATTTTCGACTCTGCATTCTATAAAAGGTTAGAGACATAAGCTGCAGAACCGTGGCAAAGCCGAGCGCAATCAAAACGGTGCTATCCTGCCTATTTGGACTCAGAAGCAGCCATACAGTTATCAGCAGGCAAAATAAAGCAATAATCTGTACAATCCCTGCCATCAGCCTCATTGTGGAAAACTCATCGAACATGTTGGTTCGTTGCATACCTTTAAGCTGTTCCAGAATGCTGTTTAGTACGCCAATGGCATGTTCGATTCTGTCACCGCCTTGTTCTTCGTCCATCGCCGCCCCGCCCGCGCGGAGGCAAGCCTGTCCCCGCGAAAGCAGGGATCCATCGTCCGTTGAAGCATTTGGCTCTATAGGCTGTAGTGGATGAAGCTCTCTTTGAACTTGCTCAGTCTGCACGGTTATCTCAGTTTGACCATCAGGAACCGGCTGAATTTGAGATTCCACATTGCCTTCGGCACGGTCGTCTTCGACATTAAGACCCATATCCAAAGGGAACCCTACCGAAGCTCTCGACTCGGTTGTGCTCGTCGAAGTCGAGGTGAGCTTGCCGAAGTTTGAACGATGATACCTTTTTATAATATTAGTAGCTTCTTTTAAATTCACTGCATTGTAATGGGGTTTTGAAGCTTCCGGTCCACCAGGGGCGGACTTATATTCCCAGGAGTGTTTTATAAATATAGTTCTGCAACCGGCTCGCAAGCCCGCTTCCGTGTCAAGGCTGCTATCACCAATCATCCAGGACTGACTAAGGTCGATATCCATTTCTTCAGCGGCCGTAAGCAACATTCCGGGATTCGGTTTTCGCCAGTCGCTTTCCTTACGATACTTACGGACAACTCCTTCGGGATGATAGGGACAATAGTAAATCTGGTCTAAATACGCTCCTTTCTCGGCCAGCAGTTGCTTTAAACGATCGTGAATCTCAGCAAGAACTTTTTCAGTGACAATCCCACGGGCGACAGCCGACTGATTGGAAACAACAATCAGCTTATATCCAAGCTCTTTTAGCTCGATAATCGCTTCGGTGACACCATCAAGTAGATTTACTTGATCGGGGTGATTAATGTAGCCGGGATCCTCGATCAAGGTGTTATCACGATCTAAAAATACCGCCTTATTCGACATATCTATCCAAATTCACTTTTTTCCTCGGAGCTCACGGGTACTGGTGTGCTTAATCCGCCGAACGCCTGGCGGATTAATCTTAATTTCTCCTATGTGTATCTGCGCCCTCCGTAGTTTATCCTCCTGTGGTTTGCAAAAACTTTGTTCTACAAGGTCACAAACTATATGGTAAGCCAACTGATGAGCTTCCTGGCTGCGTGCTGTTGATTTATTGGCGGCGCAAAAACAAATATCGGCGATTTTCTCAAGCAAACTATCGCTCTGGCCGGTAAAAGCCAGTATGCAAGCCCCTTTTTTCTTAGCCAATTTTGCTGCCGCAATCACATTTGCCGAGACGCCACTTGTGGAGAGCGCCCAGAGGACATCACCTTTTTTGATCAGCGCTTCGACCTGACGTTCAAAAATATTTTCATAAGCATAATCATTGGCGATCGACGTAAGTATAGAGGTATCGGTCGAAAGCGCTACAGCAGGCAAAGCCTTTCGCTCTCTCTCGAATCTGCCTACCAGCTCGCCTGCTATATGTTGCGCGTCCGCGGCTGAGCCACCGTTGCCACAGAGATAAACCGTGCCATCCTGCCGTAAGGCCTTTATGATTGCTTCAGCCACGGCAGCAATTATTTCCATGCTGCTTTCGCCAAGCTCATCAATCATTTTCTTATGAGCTTCTATCGTCTCTAAAATCTGCCTTTTCATATTCTCGTACGCGGAGATTCTCTTTACGGACCCTTATTTCTTTTATCATTGCAGTTGTGCTCTTGCCATCTACAAGTGGTGCAAGGACGACTTTGCCGCCGTAAGATTCGACAAACTCACGACCGACGACGCCTTTTCCCGACCAGTCTTGTCCCTTTACCAATACATCCGGCTTTACTTTCTCGATTAAGTTTAGCGGATCCGGCTCATCAAAAAACGTGATATAATCCACCGTTTCCAATGCGGCCAGCACAGCGGCTCGGTCATCCTGGTTATTTATAGGTCGCTGCGGCCCTTTAATTATCTTTACCGAGCTGTCGCTATTTAGGCCGAGAACAACCTTGCCGCCTTGTGATCTACAGAATTTCAGAAATTCAATATGTCCTCTGTGTATTACATCAAAGCACCCGTTTGTAAAGACTATAGTCTGCTTCTGCTTTCGGTGCCATTCGAGCTCCTCAAGCAAAGATTCCACGGAATGGACTTTGCCGATTTTGTCCCGATTTTGAGTGACAAGCTCATTGATGATTTCTTCGACGGTTACTGTCGCAGTGCCGAATTTTTCGACTTCGATTCCGCCAGTGATATTAGATAATTGGACAGATGTTTCGTAATCACAACCAGCAGCTAAAGCTACCGCGAGCGTCGCCAATACCACATCGCCCGCTCCGCTGACGTCATAAACGCTTCGTGGCCTGGTTGGCACGATTTGGCTTTCATTTTTTGTTTCAAGATACGCACCTTCTTTATCCAATGTGATTACCACGGCTTCGAGCATTAAATTCCGGCGAAGCTGCTTAGCCGCCCGCCCTGCCGCTTCGGAGGTTTCTATCTCAAAACCCACCGCGGTTGAAGCCTCTTTACGGTTAGGCGTAATGAGAGTGGCACCGTTGTATTTTGAATAATCGCTGGTAAGGGCAGGGTCGATGAGCGTTTTTTTGTTGGCCTGGGTCGCTAACTGTATCATCTGACAACAAAGCGATGGATTAAGCAAGCCCTTATTGTAATCCTGTAGGCAAACGATATCGGCTTTTTCCAACCGGTCTTTATAGACTTGTAAAACAGCCTCATTTAATTCATCAGACAACAACTCTGTGCTTTCTTCATCTACTCTTATCAATTGCTGGGGGTGCCGATGCTGCGCCAGACCTATGAGTCTTTGCTTGCAGATGGTTGGGCGGTCAGCTACTGTAAGAAGACCTGTGATGTCGGCCTTGCTTTCTATTAGTTTTCCTTTTAGGATTTTTCCGTTCGGGTCATCTCCGATGATTCCTAAGCAAAATGCAGAAGCTCCCAGAGCAGCCACATCGGCAGCTACAGAGCCTGCTCCACCGCAGCAGTATTCGGTTCGGCAGACCTTCAATACCGGCACCGGTGCCTCCGGACTTATCCTCAAGGCATCGCCATAAATATAAATATCAAGCATAAAGTCGCCAACAATCAGAACTTTTGGCGAGCCGAGGTTTGTTACCACTTTGAGTAATTTTTTGTACATTCACAACTCTTTTATAACGGAACACAATCCCGCAGCAAATCCTTCGACCCGGCTCAGGACGGGTTTATTGGGGGGTTCATCCCATACACGTTTTACGTTAGATCTTTTTTCACTTTGCAGTAATTTTACCAGACAGTGTCTTTTCTATCAAGGCCTTTAATTTATCCACCCCAGTCAGGAATTTCAGCTCAATTTTCAGATAAGCAAACTGAATGTTAAATCCCAGGCTTTGAGCCTCTGGTATAAGAATCGCAATTTTAGTCCAGTCTTTCTGCGTTGTAACTATCAAATCTGCCTTTAACCACTTGGCCTGATTATAGATATCGGTAATATCATTTTCCGTATAATGATGATGGTCGTTATAAATCTTCGAGCCAATCAACTCGCAACCCAGCCCCTTGATTGTCTCAAAAAAAGCATCCGGATTACCAATACCGCAAAAGGCAAATATCCTTTTATTCTTTAGTTTCTCGACACCTATTTCTTTGTCTTCTGCAGATTTCGCACAGACAGGAGCATGAATCGACCGTGCAATAATCATTTTTGGATTTATATGCTGAAGCTTTCGTTCAAGCCCAGCCAATTTAGCTTCTGTAACCTGGTCGCACCTGGTGATAACAACAGCGTTAGCTCGTTTAAGTGCGGAAGCAGGTTCTCTAAGCATCCCTGCTGGGAGGAGCCTGCCGTAGCCGAAAGGCAGTGTCGCATCGACTGTTACAATGTCCAGGTCTCTGGCCAGTCGGCGGTGCTGGAAGCCATCATCCATAATCAGGACCTCTGCACCGGATTCGTCAATTGCTTCTACCGCACCTGCAACGCGATCAGGATTTACAATTACTTTTGCTTGCGGACAGCATTCAGTAATAATTGCAGGTTCATCTATGTCCGTATTGCGTATTGCGTATTGCGTATTGCGTGCGTTCTTCGCGCGACGAGCTTTGTAACCGCGGGTCAGTATTGCACAAGGGACATTTTTTTGTCTAAGCAAATTGCACAGCCAGATTACAAGTGGGGTTTTACCCGTCCCGCCAGTCGTTATATTACCGATGCTAAAGACTACAGCATTTACATGATGTGTTTTCAGCCAACCTTTGGAATATAGAAAGTTGCGCAGTCGAATAATAAGTGAATAACCAGCCGCAGCAAAACCCAGGCAAAAACGCAAAAATATCGCACTTAATCCGCGGCTTTGGCCTGAAATCAATTTGCGATAAAATTCTTGATTCAATTACCGATCCTCTTTGTACATCTATTCTTTCAACCATATTAGATTACATTGAATCTCATTTATTTGCCACAAAAAAGAAAAGATATGACGTCTTAGATTACTCTGCGGAAGAGATGTCATTTCTACAAAGCAATTTGATTTATGAATAACGAAAAATTAATGGCCTGGTTCAAATGATAAAGATGAGTGGTATAAATCCTGAATTGGTTAATCCACAGAGGCAAAGAATCTTTTGAATCGCGGCTGGAATTTGTCCGTAATGTCAAAAGACAGGATTACTCCCTTTGCTTCTCCGATTATTGCCTTTCTTTCCACAAATCCGAAATATCTTGAATCTTTGCTATTGTCTCTGTTGTCACCCATAACAAAGTATCTATCTTTCGGTACTGTTATAGGCCCAAAATTTCTTATTGCCGAGATTGAAGGAATGCTCATTACCATATGGGTGGTTCCATCGAGATTTTCTGTTGCCAAAATGGAACGGTTCCTTAATTTGGATGCAAGCTGTTCTGTATATTTCGAATCGATTTTAGAATATGTAAGCGGCTGGCCATTCAGAAAAATCACATTATTCCTCATTTCGATTCTATCGCCCGGCACTGCCATTATTCTTTTTACTAATCGGCTTTCATCCTCTGGAGAAAAACAGACCACAATGTCTCCTCGGCTGGGGTCCGACCATTTAGCAAGCCGATAGAAAGTAAGAGGAAATCTCAAGCCGTATGCCAACTTGTTTACATAAATCAGGTCGCCTTCGAGGATAGTGGGATTCATAGAACCGGTGGGGACCCAATTCCAGTCTGCTAAACTTGATTTTACAGGTATTATTACAAAGACTACGAAGAAAATGGTCATTCGCCATTCTTTCCACAGCTTTGAAATGAATTTTGCTACCTTTTGTTTTTTCATTTTTCCTCCGTTGACTAATATCGGCTACAAAACTGCACATCTATACGTGCAATGATTTGTCAATGTTCGTTTATTTGCCTTTTCCTGTCATATTTTCGCCGTTTTCAGTCAAAAGCAGTTAGTTTTTGATTTTTTCGATGATCGCGTCGGCCATTTGACTTGTGCCAACAGCCGTGGGGTCGTCGCGGTCCGCTTTCAAGTCGTAGGTCACGTTTTCCCCTTCGGCAATTACCGCGGCGACCGCAGACTCTAATTTGTCCGCCTCGGATGATTTACCTATGTGTCTTAACATCAGTGCGCCGCTGAGTATCAAGGCTGTAGGATTAACCTTGTTCTGACCTTTGTATTTCGGGGCGCTGCCGTGAGTCGCCTCAAAGATAGCTCCCTTTTCGCCAATGTTTGCGCCGGGCGCCACGCCGAGTCCGCCGACCAGGCCCGCACATAAATCGCTTACTATATCGCCATAAAGATTTGGTAAAACCAAACAATCGTAAAGCTCCGGTTTCTGCACCAACTGCATACACATATTATCAACGATTCGGTCTTCAAATTCGATGTCCGGATATTTTTGTGCGACCTCTCGGCTGACTTCAAGCCATAAGCCGTCTGAGAACTTCATAATATTGGCTTTATGGACGGAGGTTACCTTTTTACGTCCCATCTTGCGGGCGTAATCGAACGCGAAATTCACAATACGTTCAGTAGCTCTTACTGAAATCGGCTTGATGCTTATACCGGAGTCTGTACTTATCTTTCGGCTGGAATGTTTATTTAACCAGTTGATAAGCTCGATAGTATCATCACTATCTTTTTGAAATTCGATACCTGCGTAAAGGTCTTCGGTGTTTTCACGCACGACTACAAGGTCGATATTCTCATATTTGCTGCGGACGCCTTTATAGCTCTTGCATGGCCGCAGACATACATACAAGTCAAGGCTTTGTCGCAGGAACACATTTATACTACGAAAACCTGTTCCCACAGGCGTTGTAACTGGAGCTTTTAACGCAACGCCGTTTTTCTTGACCGACTCGATGGTCTCTTCCGGCAAAGGCGTACCCAGTCGTTCCATTACTTCTGAGCCGGCCTCAGCCAGCTCCCAGTTAATTTTTGCACCCGTAGCATCGATACATCTGCGGGCCGCTTCTGCGATTTCCGGCCCAATCCCATCGCCTGTAATCAAAGTTACATTAGTCATTTTTCAATACTCCAATAATTTAACGAGGCGATATGCTATATTTTAATGAGGTAAGTGTCAAGTAATAAGACTCCGACCAGAGAGAAGAAAGATTAGAATTGAAACCTTTTTTCTGGGTTCGTCTTCTATTTAGCAAAAGGTCTAATTTTTGACTTATTCCCGTCCAAAATTCCGCCGATAAATTTATCGACAGAGGAAAATATCATAATATTAATAATTATTTGAAATGGGGGAATTGATTTATGATTTCCGATGAAATTCAATTAAATCAAGCGGTGTACAACGCAGGCATGCTACTTCAGGACATAACAGACTTCACTAGAGAAAACGGTACGTCTCAAAATAAGATTAGATTCCCTCGGAGGTACATACGCAACGCTGGTTCATTCCAGCAAAGACTATCCTTTATAAAGAACAGGAATCTTAAGAAATCACTTAGTTATAACATGATATTTGTGGATGTACTTAGGTGGCTTTTGAATTACACAGATATAAAGTACAC
>CAZRMQ010000098.1:0-7535 GCA_964601185.1 uncultured Pirellulales bacterium | reverse complement strand
GCCGCGTATCCCTTCACTACAATCGAGCCGGTGCTGGGTATTGTTGAGTTAAGCAACTTCCGCCGATTTGTCGTGGCTGACCTTCCCGGCCTAATCGAAGGCGCCCATCGTGGAGCAGGGCTCGGCCACGAATTTTTAAGACACATCGAAAGAACTAAAATTTTGGTACACATCCTTGACGTAATGCCTCTGGACGGCTCTGACCCGGCTGAAAATTATTTTCAGATACGCCGGGAACTGGAATTATACAGTAAAACCTTAGCAGAAAAAGACGAAGTAATCGTGGCTAACAAAATAGACCTTGAACCAAATGGAAAATCAGTAGCTGATTTGAGAAAGAAGCTCAACAAAGAGGTCCACGCTATCTCAGCAGTTACCGGCTCCGGAATTAAGGAACTAATAGAACTTTTATGGCAGAAAATTAAGGAACTCAAAGGATAATTACCCCAAGCACAGGTCTTGGGGCTAATCGCCGGGGGTGATTGGCTTTGATTGGCTTTGTTTTCCAGGCGGTCTGCGAAGGCGTTCATTTTCATAATCCTTTGTGGCAAAGAACTTTGCATTAATTTTATCCTTAAGCAAATTGGCTTTGTTTTGCATAAAAATAGGCCGATTTGTCGAATACTTTCGACGATTGTCGAATAATGTAGGTTTGCATAAAACTTGTGCCATAGGTATTGGCAATATAGGCAAACATGTCTCTTGGAAAACATGATAACCATCCTATTAACTGGGTTTTGACCCATTCGGCTGCGCTCAGGGCAAGTTTTTACGTTGGGGTTTACGTTATGTTTTGAGAATTCAGGTTTTTTGAACATTTGAGATCTTGTCCCTTAGGGATGAATTTAGAGTTTAGGATTTAGTGCTTATGATTTTACACCTTAGGGGTTACTTCTGTCCTCCGTCCTCCGTCTTCTGTCATCTGATTTTAGTATCCGCAATACGCAATACGCTATCCGCGTAGCGCGGCCGTATTATACCCAAAAACGGCAAAAAAACAAGCAAAATCTTTTCTCGATTCTTGGTAATATATGCTCGATTCTAGATAACTTCCTTTGCGAGGCCCTAAAGGGCCGCGGCAATCTACTCATCAATAAAATGCTCCTGACCCTTTTTGCCCTTTGACCCTTTTCCCCTTTGCCACCGGATATGATTGCTCTATGCTGGAAGGTTAGATATAATTTGAAACAGCAACTTTGTGCGAGCGATAAAAAGCCGGATCGGATATAAAGCGCCAGTTCTTATATCGGCTTATGAGTTAAATTAAAAAATGTACTAAATAACTTTTCTTCGCCGAATTCACCGGACAATTTTAATTTGACGAGTGACCGATGCTAATGAAATTATAGCAAACTGATCAGATGGAACAAAAACATCTTGTGAAAGTAAGAAATCGAAATTCAGCTTGTTATACAAATTAATTTAATTATTATTTTGTGACTGGGTTGCTCTAAAGTGTCTTCTTCTCAAATTCAAACAAAAATTCTTCGCCGAAAAACGACACCTGATGAATACCGTGTGTATCGGGTAGGGCTGGAATGGGATCTAACAGACCCTATAGTTATTGAGAATCGTGAGGATCTTAAGTCTGAGTATCGTTGGCGTGATCGGATGGAGCCATATCATCACCAAGTCACAAATCTCATTACGTTCTGCCGCCGGCTACCTGTCACACTACTCGCCGACGATGTGGGCTTAGGCAAAACGATCAGTGCAGGGTTGATTATGAGTGAGTTGATTTCACGCTCGCGTATTTCCAAAATCCTTGTCGTCTGTCCAAAGCTCCTTGGCCCCCAGTGGCAGGAGGAATTACTCACAAAATTTAATATCCCCTCTAATATTGCAATTGGAAAAGAATTGATCAAGGCAGAACTCGAAGAGGTCGGAGCTATCATTACGACCTATCGTTCGGCCACATTGCATCTAAATTCGATCCCACGAGATCGTTTCCAGATGTTGGTGCTGGACGAGGCGCATAAGTTACGAAACCTCTATGGTAAAGATAAACCCCCACAGGTCGCCGAGCAGTTCCATAAAGCACTGGAAGAACGCAGGTTTCGTTTCGTACTTATGCTGACTGCAACTCCTATACAGAATCGTCTGTGGGACCTCTATTCACTTGTTGATTTACTTACAGTCGCGCGTGGTCACCAAAATCCTTTCGGAAGCGAGGGGATGTTTGCTCGAAAGTTCATTGCTGACGGCCGAGAACAAGCTCGCCATTTGAAACCGGAAGCTCGTGACGAGTTCCGGTCGATCGTGTACGGGTACATGTCAAGGGTCCGGCGCGGCGATGCAAAACTCTATTTCCCCGAACGGGTCGTGCAAATGCACAAGGTCGCCCCCACTGAAGCTGAACGTGAGTTGATTAGCGCTATTGCGAAACCGATCCAAACATTAAATCGGCTTGCGCAAATATCAATTCTACAGGCGCTGACCAGTAGTCCGGATGCCTTAATGGTACAACTGAACAATATGGCGAGGAACGGCACTGTTCCTCGGGAACTCGCTGCAATTGTGCGCGACATTGTAAGAAAGATGTCCATCAGCGCTAAGCTTCACGGGCTCGGCACGCTGATCGACAGACTGAAGCAGGAGAATCCGGATCGTTGGCGTCTAGTTGTGTTCACAGGGAGAATAGAGACCCAGACTACCATCCAGGCTTTTCTTGAGAAGTATGGCCTCAAGGTCGGAATAATCAATGGTTCGTCCGGACCGCGCAATCAAGAAACCCTGAGGCGATTCCGGAAGGATCCACCTGATTGGCATGTTATTGTATCTACAGAAGCTGGATCAGAGGGTATCAACCTTCAGGTCGCCAACGTAATGGTTAATTACGATCTGCCTTGGAACCCAATGATTGTTGAGCAGCGTATCGGACGTATACAACGCTTGGCGTCTGAACATGCGAGCGTCGGTGTTTTCAATATCATGTTGCGAGGCACCTTCGAGGAATATATTGTCGGACGCCTAATGGAAAAGCTTCAAATGGCGTCTCATGCCATTGGTGATATTGAAGCACTGCTCGAAGCATCGGGAATTAATGAAGACGATGAGAACGGGGCGGATAGTTTTGAAGACAGAATTCGCCAACTCGTCATCGCAGCGCTAGCAGGGAAGGATGTAAAGGCAGCGACCCAACAAGCAGAGCAGAGTATCAAGGACGCAGAGAATGAACTGGAACGTGAAAAAGAAAACATTAATGTGATGCTCGGTGGAATGGATGGAGCCGAGTATGTGGGACCGCGCACCCCGAACCTGCCCGAAGTCGTCCACTCAATGGAGCCACGCGACTTCACTCTGGCGGCCTTTAAAACTCTAGGCGCGCGCGTCACGCCACATTCGTCGGATGTGTACCTCGTGGAAGAGAACGGTGGGCGTGAATACGTTTGCTTCGAAGAGCATGTCACTGCAAGCCCAAGAAGAACGCTTTACGCTCCCGGCAGTCCTGCCTTCCTCCAGTTAGTCGGTCGGGTAATTGCGACCGGTGTCTATGATGTTGAGGACCTCGACCAGAATCCGGTCAAAGAGTGTGAGGAACTCGCCCGTCAGTGGGTACTCACTTTCGGTGGAACGCCTAGGGGAATAGAGGTTGAAGATGTATGCCGTTGTTTTGAAGGCAAGGCTGTTGCACGAATACGCGCCACAGTTGCACATGACAGCTACGAGCGCCTCGTAGAGATCTCCTGCGCACCGACCGAGCATAGTGCTCAGATAGGCCGATCAGGTTTGGAACCCTTGCCTCAGACTATAGAAGACCCAGGCGTCCTCGGGGTCAATCTCGAAAGACTGGCTGACGTAGCCAAATTGGATGGAGCAATCTCTGAATTTTCCCGCTTCTACTTAGAAAGGAGAGAGCAAGAGATTCTGGGCGCAGGCAGTGATGAACGGAAAAAAAAGAAATTGGAGGATGAGTTCACCCCACGCATAGAGATGACCCTTGTTGCACTTGAAGGAAGATTATACCGCCAGTTGAAAGTGCGGGCGCGATACAGATTTGATGCTGAGTTTGACTATAGCAGCATGCTTACCGTCACACCGCATACAGAAGGACTTGTTGATACCCCGGAATTGGGTCTCTGTACTAGATCAGGAAAGATTGTTCCTAATACATGTCTCAAGCAATGTCAGATTACGGGAGCGCTTGTTCTGCAGCATCTCCTTGTGCAGTCCGAGACGAGCTCAAGATTTGCACTGCCCGAATTTACCATATTATGCAGCTTGAGTGGCAAACGGATTCTCAAGGATGAAGCTGAAGTATCAGCGGTGACTGGAAAACTGGTCACAAGCTCGCTTTTAAAGACATCAGCTTTAAGTTGTAAGAGAGCGGAACCTGATCACTTTGGTCGGTGCGAATTCACGCAAGCAGAGGTTCTCAAGACCGAACTTGCACAAAGTGAAGTGTCAGGCAAGCGATATCGCATCGACGAACAAATGCGATCAGTGGTATCTGGAAGGACAGGACACAAACAGGAATTTATCATCTGTCATGAAACACGTCAGCCCCTGATTTTGGCAGAGGCCGAACAGTGTGAAACAACCGGCCAATACGTCGTGCCAGGGATACTTGAACAATGCGTGATTAGTCAGAAACGAGTGCTGCCCTCAGAGCTTGAGCAATGTGCAGCTACGGGAAGGAAAGTGCTTAAGAGATTCCTTGTGACGAGCAGTTTATCAGGAGCACGCATTCTCGAAGATGTTGCGGTGCGATCAGCTACCGGGAAATTCTGCGCGCCGATCGAAGCCAAGTTCTGTCTTTGGAGTGGTCGAAAATGCCATCCTGACGATCTTCGCGTATGCGCGCTGACTGGCCTTCCAATCCACTTTGAATTTGCCACAATGTGCAAGCAACCCTGCCTTCAGCCACTTATCGAACTACTCAACGGCATCAAGAGAACCGCGGACGCACCTAATGTTTGGAACGACGTAGCAAAGAAAGTTGAAGTGACTATTGGAAAAGGGCGTTGCCGTGTGGAGGCAGCGGTTCTTTCTCCGGACCGGAGACATCTCGCAGTCTGCACCGAAGTCCGTACCCTGCTCGGATTGCGCGTGCATCAAGCTGGTTTGATATATGCAATGGAAGAACAATCCATTGTTGGTAAGGTCGCTAAAGGTCATCGTACTTCTAATGTATGGTCGGATGGCAGGTAGGATTGGCATGTTTTCCATTTCGAGGAATCCTAGAGGGGAAAAGTGTCAGGAGCCTTTTGGGGGATGGTTTTAGTCGGATCTTAAACCGTCGCCGCAACGGCAACGGCTAAACAAAAATTAGTTGAATAAGTGCGATTTCTCGTACCCTACCGAAACAAACCGTTTTCAGATTGACATCGGCAATAAAACAAGTGAAAATACAATATACGGTTAACAAATCCCTGGTGACGAATTATGAATATAATCGCAATAGATATTGGTAATACGAATATCACTATTGGGCTTTTTTTAGATGGCAAGGAGCAGTTTATTAAATCCATCCCCGGTAGTTCACGGGCGGAATTGGTAAGCTGCCTCGAATCAGCCTGGCAAAAAGTCCCTATAGCTGAAAACTCAAAGGAAAAAAAACGCGACGGCGCAATTGTTGTCAGCAGTGTAAAACCGGCCTGGACCGAACTTATTACAAACATAGTAAGGGACAGCCTCGGCGAAAAGATTTATATCATCGGTAAAGACATACCCCTTCCGATGCCTACATGGTTGGACGAACCCGATAAAGCCGGCACCGACAGAATACTTTCAGCAGCAGCGGCTTATGCTGTCGTTGAAGATGCAGTGGTTATTGCCGACTTCGGCACCGCTGTCACTATCGACCTTGTGGATGAACACGGCGTATTTCAGGGCGGCGTTATCTGCCCCGGCTTTGAAATCAGCGCAAAAGCCTTAAAAGAAAATACCGCTCAACTGCCGAATGTCAAAGTCACAAAGCCACAAGGCCCCTATGGCAAAAATACGGCTGATGCCATCAATTGCGGACTGTATTATTCTGTCATCGGCGCTCTGGAAGAGGTAATTAGACGCTATGCAGAGCAAATCGGCAAGTGGCCGCAAACGGTAATAACAGGCACTGACGCTGAAACTATAAAAGACGACTGCGCTTTCATAGACAATTTTGTGCCTCATCTCGTAGTAAAAGGCGTTGTCCTTGCCTACCAAAAATACATCGAAGAAAAGGCTGCATCTGAGTTATGAATGCCTTTGCCGCCGTAATGACCGGAAAAGGAACCGGTGCAATATCGACCATCCAGCTCTTCGGAGATTCAGCCGAAGCCATCATTGAAAAAATATTCAAACCTACAGGTACAAAGACACGAGAATTCAAAACCGGCAAAATCCTGCTCGGCACAATCAACAATGGCGCTGAGCCTGTCGACCAGGTGACAATCGGCTGCGAAGCCGCCAACAGCTTCGCTATACACTGTCACGGCAATCCTCTCATCGTAGAGATGATAATGCAACTGCTGCAACGCTGTGGTGCTAAGCTCGTCACCGCAGAGCAATTATTAGCTAAAACGCTCGCCGCACAAAAATCCATAAATACAATCGCGCTCGAAGCAAAGCTGTCCCAGCTGCAGGCAAAAACGATTCAGGGAGCCAAAATAATCGCCAACCAGATCGAAACTGGTTTAACCAAAAAAGTGAAAGAATGGCTGCAAAGCATAAAGACCATATCGCTTGATGAGATTTCTTCTCAAGCTGAGCAAATACTTATAGATAGCGAAATAGCAAAACTGATTATTTTCGGCTGCAAAGTCGCAATTATTGGCCCGCCGAACAGCGGTAAAAGCACATTGTTAAATTGTCTGGCTGGCAGAGAAAAGGCCATAGTCACCGACATTAAAGGTACTACCCGCGATTGGGTTTCCGCCACCTGCCGAATCGAGCCTCTCTCTGTGGAGTTTGTTGATACAGCAGGATTAGATGAAAAAATTTCTGCACAAAATGATACTGTCGAAAAAGCAGCTCAACAGAAAAGTGTTGAGATTTTAGTGCAAGCAGATTTGGTGCTGCTCGTTCTGGATAACAGCCAACCGGCAGAGCAGCTTAATAAGCATCTGCTTAAAAAAGTCGCTAATAAACGAGTCCTAACCGTGTTGAATAAATCCGACTTGCCCGCCAAATTCAATACTGCCGAACTGCCCACAAGTTTGGGTAGAACATTGCTAATAAGTGCTAAACTCGGCACCGGCATAGAAAACTTGATAGAAATAATCCTGGAAATTTGTGGTGTAGCAGACTTCGATTTTAAAACTGCTGTTTGTTTCACTGATCGACAGGAAGAACTGCTAACAAAATTAAAGAAGGTTAAATCCAAACCGCAGGCAGCCTCAATCATGACAGAGCTGTTAAACAGTCAAGCGTAAAGTGGTCACTCAAGTATCCTGGATAGTTGTGAATGCGAAAAAAAATTGCATTAATTATAAGATTATAGTACATTATTGACAGATATTATTTTTTGTGAAGCAGCACGGAAAGGGGAGAATACAAGATGAAGATTAAATATGACCCTAAGGTTGATGCGGCATATATTTCTTTTAAGAAAC
>CAZRMQ010000097.1:0-7571 GCA_964601185.1 uncultured Pirellulales bacterium | reverse complement strand
GTGGCCATATCAATAATTAAAACTGGTTCAGAAAGCGCAGGTCGTTCTCGAAGAATAGGCGGATGTCGGTGATTCCGTACTTTCGCATAGCCAGGCGTTCTATGCCGAAACCGAAGGCCCAGCCGGTATATTTTTCGCTGTCTATCCCCACCGCGTCAAAAACATTCGGGTCAACCATACCACAGCCGCCCATCTCCACCCAGCTTTCCTTGCCGGTCTTGTCCGCTAAGAGCAAATCCACTTCGCCGCTGGGTTCGGTGAACGGGAAAAAGCTCGGACGAAATCGCCATTTCGTTCCGTGACCAAAAAAGGTATGGATAAACTGGTCGATAGTAGTTTTCATGTCCACCATACTGACGCCCTCGTCAACGACCAGAGCTTCGAGTTGATGAAACATATACATGTGCGTAGCATCAACGGTGTCCGGCCGATAGACCCTGCCCGGCGCAACGACACGGATCGGCGGCTTGTTGCGCTCCATAACACGAATCTGAACTGGTGATGTGTGGCTGCGAAAAAGAATATTCTCGTCGATATAAAAACAATCAAATGGATCTCTTGCCGGATGCTCAGTGCCTATATTCAGCGCTACAAAATTGTGCCACTCATCCTCAACCTCTGGGCCGTAGACAATAGCGAAGCCCATTCTACCGAATATCTCCAGCAGCTCATTTGTGGTCTGCGTAATAAGATGAGGCCTGCCAATATTAACAGGTATGCCAGGCAGAGTGACGTCTATAGACTCGCGTGATACCTTTTGCGATTCCAGCAGGGTCTTTTTAAGCTGCTCAAACGCCTCAGTGACTTCTACTTTTGTCTTGTTGGCGAGCTGGCCTGCTTTGGGCTTCTGTTCAGCAGGGAGACTGCCTAATTTGCTAAGCATCTGGATAATCTGCCCTTTACGACCAAGATATTTTATACGGAAGTCCTCCAGAGCCTTTAGGTCGGTAACTTTCTTTAGGTCGTCAAGGGCATCTTTGCCAATTTTCTGGAATTGCTCAAGCATCATTTAAATATTTAGCCCCGCAATTTATTTCGGGGTTTTTAATACGTGGTAATTTCTTTCTCAAGCGATCGCAGCCTTGGCGGCATCAACGATGGCGTCAAAGCCTTGTGGGTCCGTTATAGCAATCTCGCTCAGCATTTTACGGTTCAGACTTATGTTGGCCTTTTTGCATCCATTGATGAACTGGCTGTACCTTATATCACGTTGCCGGCAGGCCGCGCTCAAGCGTATAATCCACAGACCTCGGAAGTCACGTTTTCGGCGTTTTCGATCGATTCTTGCATTGACATCCGCCCTTACAGCAGCTTCTTTGGCATGACGATAAAGGTGACCTATGGAGCTGTGATACCCTTTCACGGCTCGGAAAAGCCGTTTCTTTGCCTGGCGTTTTGCTGCACCTTTTCTGACTCTTGGCATTTTTACTGACCTGCTTTCCTATTAAAAATCCTAAAATCCTACCTGCTAACGGCAGCCAATGTTAAGCCGAGAAGCAAGCGTATAATATTATTTATATCGTATCGGGTGTAGCTCCTGACACATATCACACAAATATCTATCTATCCATTTTAATCCTGATTTTGTTGGCAATGGTACCAGTAATAACTGCGGAACTACCTATTCGTCTTCGACGCTTGGCATTTTTTCCGCTCATAAGATGGCCGCCGCCGGCACATCGATGCTTGATCTTACCGCTAGCTGTAACTTTCACTCTCTTGCTCAACCCTTTATGGGTCTTCTGCTTCGGCATTTGTCTAATTTCCTCAAATAAATGTATTCCAAACTTCCGAAAAATATAAAGTTGGAAGTTTACGCCGTTCCCGGCTATTCGTCAACATTAAAGATGTAAATTCTTTAGAAAAATAACAATAGAAAATGATTTTAGGAGCACACCATCCAAATCGTGGCACGTCCTAAGTAAGAGCGACAAAGTCTTTCTGCAAATAGACTTCGCTTCCAATCTATTCGATATCTACTGCGGCTGGCTCTGCTACTTGGGCACTCGTCACAGCGAAGCGTGCCGGAGCGGCACAAGCAATAAAGTAACACGCTTACCAGTCATTGAGGTTGGTCTTTCGACCTTAGCCAAATCCTGCAATGCTTCGGTAATCTGCCCAAGAATAGCATATCCCTTGTCTATATGCAGCATTTGGCGCCCGCGGAAAAACAAAGTGAATTGTACTTTATGACCCTTTTCCAGGAATTCCCTGCCGTGTTTGAGCTTGATATCGAGGTCGTGTTTATCGGTTTCAGGTCTGAGCCGGATCTCCTTCAGCGTACTACTATGGCGTTGAGTTTTTTTGTGAGCTTCACGAGTCCTGCGCTTTTGCTGATACAGCCACTTACCGTAATCCATTATCCTGCAGACCGGCGGTTCACTTGTAGGGGCAACTTCTACCAGGTCCAACCCGGCTTCACGGGCCTTTTCCAGCGCTTCGCTTGTTTTTAAAATCCCCACTTGATTGTTTGATTCGTCAACCAGCCGAACCGTCCTGGCTCGGATTCCTCCATTTATCCTCAAACTTTGTTTAACGATTGTACACCACCTTACCTTTCTTCGAAATGTCCGGTTAGCAGATATGCCGCTAACAATCAACCATCGATTTCAAACGCTAAGTTTACTTCTTTATTGAAAATTTTGCCTTTTGCTATTTTTAAAAAATCGTCAATTTTTATTGTCTTATTTTCTTTTTCCCCTCGTATTCTTACATTGACTGTGCTGGACTGAGCCTCTTTGGGACCAACTACCAACATAAAGGGAAGCTTTTCACTATAAGCTTTGGCGATTTTAACATTTATTTTTTCATCCGACAGGTCACAAATGCTGCGTATTTGAGCCTCTTTGAGCTTATCAAAAATGATTTCCGCATAGTCTTTTGTTTTTTCGCTTATCGTCAGCACTCTTGCCTGCTCCGGTGAAAGCCACAGCGGCATACTGCCGCCATAATGCTCTATAAGAATCCCGATAAATCGCTCAAAAGATCCTAAAACCGCCCTGTGAATCATGACCGGCGGCTTCTCAGTATTGTCCTCATCGGCATAAACCATGTCGAATCTATGCGGCATAGAAAAATCCAGTTGTATAGTACCAAGCTGCCAGGACCTTTTCAGACAGTCTCTAATGTGAAAATCTATCTTGGGCCCATAAAAAGCACCATCACCCTCATTGATTTTATACTTAATCCCTCTATGTTCAAGAGCTCTTTTCAAGGCAGTTGTAGAAACGTCCCATACCTCGTCTGAGCCTATGTGCTTTTCTGGTTTGGTGGAAAGCTCGATATGAAAATCCTCGAATCCAAAAGTCCGATAAATCTCAAAAGTCAGGTCTATAACACCTATCACCTCGGATTCTATCTGTACCGGTGTGCAAAAAATATGGGCATCATCCTGTGTAAATTGCCTAACTCTGAAAAGCCCGTGCATTACGCCACTGGCCTCGTGTCGATGCACCAGACCAAGTTCGGCAACCCTCATTGGAAGCTCGCGATATGAATGCTGGCGTGTCTTATAGACTAAGCATCCACCAGGACAATTCATAGGCTTTACGGCATAGTCGGCACCATCGAAATGTGTAAAGTACATATTCTCCTTATAATTGTCCCAATGGCCGCTTCTGTGCCATAACTGCTCATTAAGAATGATGGGCGTCTTGATTTCCTTATAGCCGAATTTATTATGAACGTCCCGCCAGTATTCAACTATTTCGTTCCAGATAATCATTCCTTTGGGATGAATAAATGCAAAGCCGGGGCCGGCTTCGTTGAAACTAAACAAATCCAATTGTTTGCCTAATACGCGATGGTCACGTTTTTTTGCCTCCTCTAATCTCATCAAATATTCGTCGAGCTCTTTTTGGCTCGGCCAGGCTGTCCCATAGACCCGCTGAAGCATTTTCTGTGTGGGATCACCATGCCAGTAAGCGCCGGCAACAGACATAATCTTGAAGCTTCCCACCCTGCCGGTGCTGGGCACATGTGGACCACGACACAAATCCTCAAAACCATCTCCATGAGAATAGAAACTGATGGTGTTACTATCTGTTCGATTTATGTTGTCGATTTTGTATTTATCACCAGCTAATTTCGCCAGGGCTTCCGCCCTGCTCATTTCTTGACGAATAAACGGCTTATCCGCTGCAACGATTTCTCGCATCTTTTCTTCGATACGCGGAAAATCATCCGGCCGGATCGGCTCGTCAAGGTCGATATCATAGTAAAATCCGTCCTCAACAGTTGGACCATAGACCAGTTTTGCCGCAGGCCAAATAGTACATATAGCTTCGGCCATGACGTGCGCGCAGCTATGCCGTATTATCTCAAGTCCTTCTGAATCTTTACCGGTAATGATCTTAACGTCAATATCGCCTGTAACAGGGACGGATAAATCTACTAATTCCCCATTTATTTGAGCCGCTATAGCAGCCTTTGCCAGCCCCGCTCCTATTTGTTCTGCCACCTGTTTTAAACTTGCACCTTCAGTAATTGTTAATATACCACTGTCAGGCAGTGTTATTTTTGCCATAAATACATCCAGTATTTCTAATCCTTTCTTCTGATCTGGAGGCTCTCGACAGGCAGAGCTATCTGTAAGTATAGATATATGAGAGAAATTGTCAAGCCTCGATCTACAATAAGTGAACTAAAGTTTGGAGTGTCTAAAGTGCCAAAAAGTTGTAAATTTTAACTTTAGCTCACTTTAGACACTTTAAGCTCATTTCAGGCATTTTTATCGGTTATTCGATTTATCTATTGCCATAATATACTGTCAATTATATAATATATGAAGGCTGCGAGGCTGAAATTAACTGGGAGTGAAGGATGGATGTAAATTTAATTCTTTTCAAAAATAATGGCTCGCAGAAAGCAGTTCCTCTACCGAGCAATGTTACGATAATTGGCCGTCGCCAGGATTGCGATTTACGTATTCCTTTAATGCACGTTTCCAGAAGGCACTGCCAGCTAATCCTCAACAATGAGACTCTGAAAATCCGCGACCTCGGCTCACGCAACGGCACTTTCCTTAATGGAAAACGCATAACGGACGAGATAACGGCTCGAGCAGGAGACAATATCACAATAGGCCCCCTTACATTTGGAATCCAAATCAACGGACAGCCTAAAGAGTTTATCTCACCTGCTCAACCCGCAAAAAAACCAACTCCACCGGAAAAGCCAAAAACAAAACCTGCAGAGAAGGAGCCATCAGGCAGTTTCGCTGCAGAACCGACAGATGACCTACCAGACGAGCTGCCGGAATTAGATATTGATGAAGATGATGATTTCCTGGCCGAGCTGCAAGATATTTGAGCAGAACTGCTTTTACCACCAGCTACTAAATGGCCCATCTGCTCAAAAGAATATCGAAAATATCTGCCTGCTCTTTTAGAAAAACTTTTTTCTTGCCAACATCAGCAAAAGATGCTTCATTATTTGTAGGTCTTTTATCTTCGGTATTTACCGGCAGGGAGAAGATATGCAAATAGCGGATTTCACTCAATTCCTGATACTGGAAGTTCAGGGTGGCACTTCTTTAGTACCATTGCCATTTAATCCCATTAAGTTGTTTATCCTCATATTATGGTTTTACCTCTGCCTATATTTTGTTCAGTGTGCTCAGTTCGGCCTTCTCGTGCCCCACAAATATAAATCTATTTTCTGCATTATATCTCTTTTTGCGGGACCAGCACTTTTTCTTATCCTGCTATTAGTAGATGCGGCCAAAAAGTCATCCAAGAGCGGTGAAAGCACATTCGCGATAATAAAACAACAAATAAAAAACACTATTGTCGATATATGGTCAAAAAGATTCAAACGGGTCGAAGAGGACGATTCAAAAATAAGACTTCTTGACTCATCTGGCACTGAGCTGAAGGAGATTTACGGCCACGGTGACGGCAAAGGTCAAAACACGCACATTCTTGACTTAACCGAGCAGATTATCGCTAACGCTCTTGAACAACGGGCCAGTGACATCCTTATCGACCCAAAGGATGACTCAACCTACACAATCAGGCTGCGAATAGACGGTGTCCTTATACCGGTAAACCAACTCAAAACCGATACCTGCAAAGCTGTGATTAACAGTATAAAAGCCGTCTCAAACATGGATATCTCTGAAAAAAGAAGACCTCAAGACGGAGCATTCATGGCCAAAAAAGGTGAGATGACAGCCTCATTTCGGGTTGCAAGCGCAGGCGTCATCGGCGGCGAAAAACTCTCAATAAGAATTCTAAACCAACGTGCCAGCACGTTTACCCTAAAAGACACGGGATTTACACAAAAACAATACCCTAGCATAGATAAGGCGATGAACAAGCCGTCGGGCATGATATTGATTTGTGGCCCAACGGGCAGCGGTAAAACATCCACTATGTACGCAATGTTAAACCAGATAGATCGTTACACACGCAACGTTATTACCGTAGAGGACCCAATTGAGGCTGTCCTGCCTGAGTCAAGCCAGATTGAAATCAATCCAAAAGCTGATATCACCTTTGCAAAAACCCTACGCAGCATCCTGAGACAGGACCCCGATGTGATTTGCGTAGGCGAAATACGTGATGAAGAAACCGCGGAGATTGCGCTGCGAGCATCACAGACCGGTCATCTCGTCCTGGCAACAATACACTGTGGCAGCAATTCGATGGCATTGGTCAGACTCATGGACTTAGGTATATCCCCGATGCTTTTGTCATCAGGCCTTAGCCTGATTATTTCTCAAAGACTGATTCGCTTGTTGTGCAATTATTGTAAAAAACCGGCTCAGTTAACGCAGAGCCTAATCAACGAATTCAACAAAAAAGGCATAAATTACGCAGGCATATATGAAGCTGTAGGCTGCAAACGATGTAATGGAACGGGGTATTTTGCAAGGACAGCTATCTGTGACATCATGGAGATCACGGATAGAACTAAAGCTGACTTCATAAACAACGCCACATTGATAACTGAATTAAAAAGCAAAGGCACTAAGAAAGACATAGCCAACCTTAAAAAAGAGGGATTGAGAAAAGTCATTGAAGGAAAAACAAGTCTCCAAGAACTAAAAAGAGTAGTAGGATAAAAGCTGTGGTATTCTGGATAACAATATTGGGTGGTGCGATTTTCGCTTGGCATGCCATAAAGATTGGTTTCTATGAAATATGGGCCCTACTATTTAACATCTTAATCTCTATTTATCTGGCTATCTACCTTACTCCGATTGTTACAGATATTCTCCCCGCTACCCTCGACACAAATTATGGCACTACATTAACTATTATAGCTCTTGCGGCGGCAGTCTTTCTTATCCTGTACGGAATAACATACGTACTCTTTACAGGTCAATTCGAGGTACCATTCCCTAAAATATTCGATATACTCTTTGCAGGTTTCCTCGGTTTCTTTGCTGGTTTTCTTGTCCTAAGTTTTATAGTTCTACTAATCTGTATCACTCCAGTTTCTCAAAACAAGTACTTAAATAAAATGGGTTTAAGCGGAGAAACTCAACAGGCTAACATATCATACCTTTGTTGGTGGTGCGATAAAGTCAACTGGTTCGCTGCCTCAAAAGATAATAAAATAACCGG
>CAZRMQ010000096.1:0-7666 GCA_964601185.1 uncultured Pirellulales bacterium | reverse complement strand
GTCCTTTTACTGATTTTATAGGCAAAAGCAGCTCGCCGAGAAAATTAAAAATTTCCAAAAAAGGACAAAACTGTAACAAAACCGTAACATTCACTCTGCATAATTACGGTTGTCAAAGATACAGTTTTTTTGTTAATCTATTTTGAAAGGAGCAGAATTATGGAAACGTTGAAAAGAATTACCTTTATCTTTCTGCTGGCCGTTGGCTTGCTTGGCACCGTAACGCTTGCCAAGTCCACTGGCGTGCTATTGCAGGAAGGCCTCTATGCCGAGGAGGTTGATGGCAACCTTGATGCGGCGATCAAGGTTTACCAGCAAATAATAACCGACCCCGCAGCCAACAGGTCTCATGTAGCGCAGGCGCTATATCGGCAGGGCATGTGCTATATGAAGAGGAGGGATGAGCAGCAGGCAAAAGCGGTTTTTCAGAAATTGGTTCAGCAGTACGGAGATCAAACAAGTCTTGTAGAAAAGGTCGCCCCTTTGCTTGCTGATCTGATGAACCACGACCCTGCTGCCTTGATGCCGCCGGATACACTGGTCTATATAGAGCTGGGCAATCCTGGAAGGCAGATCGAGACCATACTTAACATGCTCAAGGGAACTCCCTTTGAGAATCCCCTTGCTGCTATCGGTCCCGGCAGAGGCCCAGGCCCCGTTGGGCCAGGCGGTAGATCGCCCGCGGACATAATGGGTGCCCTATTTAATCCGAGCATGATGGCCGAATTTAAGAAGATACGAGGCATGGCTATTGGTATTACAGCTATCAAACAGAATAACCCACCAATGGTTGCCGTGTTGTATCCCGGCAAAAGCGATGCGCTACGCGGCCTACTTTTAGCAGGACTAAGTGTGGTAGGAACGGCAGGCGAGCCTATCGAAGGTATGCAGACCCTCAATATTAAAAATGGTCCGGGTGTAGCCCACGATGATGAGGTAATAATCATTGCGCAACCTCTGGAGCGATTGTCTTGGAGTGTTAAGCAATATAAAGGAATTACCAACGAGCCAACACTTGCTTCCCAGAACAAAGTGTTTGCTAAATTAAACAAAGAAACCCGTCAAGCCAATGCAATAACGATTTGGGTGGACTGCGCACGCACCTATTCGGCTGTTTCCGGAATGATGGAACAATGGGGGCAGGCAGAACAGCTTCGTATAGTTGATGGTATTGCTGACTTGAAAAACATCGAAGATATAACAACCACACTTGCAATCGAGCAGATGGGTATTGCTATAGATGCGAACATTAACTTCAAAGAAAATCATAACTGCCTGCCGTACAAAATGATTCAAACTCCAAACCTGAGCAGAAATGGTTTTATGGGCGTTCCATCTGAAGCTGTTGCCGTGGCCAGCTTTGCTTTGGGTGAATCAGAAAGCGGCAGTACCGATACTGCACAAAAAGCACTCGAGAAGCTAACCGGTTTGAGCATTGGACGTGAAATCTTTGCCAATATTGAGCAAGTAAATATCTTTGCGGTACCGAGCCAGGGGACAGTTGGTGAAGGTGGGACTATCGAGCAGGTAGCATCAAGTTTTGGCCTGGCACTGACCAGCCGCAATCCTCAACACACACGCCAGCTCCTTACACAGATTTTGGAGATAGTTAATCTGGCGGCAACTATAGCAGGAGCTAAACAATCAGTTGACCAGACCGATGCTGTTGAGGGCAGATATGTGTTTCCGCTTGGACCCGACCAGCAGATTTCCTTATACGTAGGTCAGCGCGGCAAGGCTACTGTGCTTGCGTTTAGTCCTGAAGTTCTCAAGGCGTCGCTGTCGGCCGTTGAGAGTAAGAAATCCGCTCTAACTGCCGGTGTTCTGCAGGAGCCTCTTAAGCAAACATCTGCCAATACCAGCAAACTGCTGCTGGTTAATGTCGGTGGAGCAATACGGATTGCTAATTCCATTATCAACCTCGGTCCCAGGGACGCTGAGGGTGGTCCACACCAACAGCTTGCTCAATTGGCACAAAGCTGCGACAAAACCACTATCCAGTTATGTACCGAAGAAAAGCTTAATAGCTTCAATGTACATGCCGGCATAAGCGGACTTCCGCCTGTAAATGAGGTATTCGGCCCAATCGTGCAACTTACCCAGGTTCTGCACAAGGCTAAGGCTAAGGCCTGGGAGCAAAAAAGAAAAAAAGCAAGTCCTGCTGATATTAAAAAGGCAAGTAAGCCTCCCGTAATAGACGGCACAGAAGAGGACACATGGTCTGATGCTAGGATGTACAAGCTCGAAAACGTGATATATTCTCCAATTTCATCTGATGAAGACTTCTCGGCTTACTACAAGGCCATGTGGGACCAGGACAATCTATACCTGCTTGTGGACGTGCGCGACGATGTCCTGAAGAATGATTCTGAGGATTTTTACCAGGATGATGCCATTGAGGTTTTCATTGATGCCGACAATAGTAAATCGGGTAGTTACGACGAAAACGACAGCCAGTATCACTTCGATTGGGACAAAACCAATCCTTCTATGGGTCAGTTTCAGCATGGCGATACAGCCGATATTGAATTTGCCATCGTAACAACGGATAAAGGATATTGTGCTGAGATTAAGTTTCCATGGTCAACCTTGGGAACAAAACCATCCGCAGGAGCATCAATAGGTCTGGACGTTCATGTAGATGATGACGATGATGGTGGTGACCGCGATACCAAGCTCACCTGGCGGGACAGGGAAGATAACGCATGGCAGAGTCCGCGGGCTCTTGGGACAGGCCGGTTAGTTGATCTGGTAGGCTGGTGGAAGTTTGATGAGGGCAAAGGCACCAGTGCCGCTGACTCGTCCGGCTATGGACACGCCGGCACACTTATGGGCAATCCGAAGTGGCAACCGACCGACGGCAAGGTTGGCGGTGCTCTGGAGCTTGACGGTGACGGTGACTATGTAAATCTTGGTAAAGGTCCGGATTTTGACCTGGCCGAACAGATTACCATAGCGGCATGGATAAAGGTAAATCGGTTTGACAAAGAATGGCAGGCCATCATCGCCAAAGGTGATAGTGCATGGAGAATGCAACGGGTGGAACAAACTGATAGTCTCGAATTTGCCTGCTCAGGACTGGCTGTTCCCGGTACAGAATGGGGCGGTATCCATGGAAAGATTAGCGTTAACGACGGCCAATGGCATCACGCCGCGGGAGTGTATGATGGGTCGAAGCTCTATTTATATGTTGACGGCAAATTAGATGTTTCGTCGAATGCTTCCGGCGATATTAATGCAAATGACCATCCTGTTTATATTGGCGAAAATGCCGAACAAACGGGACGTTTCTGGAACGGCCTTATTGATGACGTACGCATTTACAACTATGCCATCTCGGGAGAACAGATTACATCACTTTCAAAAGGTGAGTGATTCAGTAAATCAGAAAAATGAAGAAAGGATGATTAAACATGAACGCAGCAAAACTTGTTAGAGTACAGCTGTGTTGCCTGTTATTTCTTTTACTCGTTTTACCAGGGTGTTTCTCGTGTGGCTGTGGAGATTGGTTCAAAGCTACACACGAAAGAGCCGAAGACCTTTCAACACCGATCGTGCCAGGTGCAACACTGTCTGCCAAAACCGACGTCGGGTCTATTTCCGTCATTGGTTCCAGTACAGCCGAATGCAGCGTTCATGCTACGATCAAAACTAAAGCTCGCACTAACGAAAGGGCTGTTCAGCTCGCAGACCAGACCACAGTATTGCTAAAGTCCATCGAAGGCGTAGTTGAGGTGAAAATCCAAAAGCCGCGCCTCAGCAGAGGTGAAGGGGTCTTTGTTGGCCTCAGAATAGAGACTCCTCAACAAATTCACCTTGACTGTGAAACTGACGTTGGCGGTGTTGAAATATCCAACACAACAGGTAAGATCAAAGCCGGCTCGGATGTAGGCAAAATCATTTGCACAAACGTCTCCAACCAGCTTCAATTACAGACGGATGTCGGTGACATTCGTGTCAAGTGTATCGACAGCACAATAGAACCCTGCAAAATCGACATTTCAACCGATGTGGGCAGTATTGTTTTTGATGGCCCGGCTAATTTATCAGCCGTGGTCAACGCCTCCACGGGCGTCGGCTCTATTAAAACTAACGTGCCTATATCAATCACAGGAAAAATCGGGCGGGATGTTGTGAGCAGCTCAATTACTGGAACAGTTGGTGATGGACAGGGAGCTCTTAAGCTCAAAACAGGTGTAGGCTCAATAACCATAAAATAGTCTCAAGCCGGTCATAGGCAAAAGATAATATGGCAATGAAAAGTCAGAAGTTTGTGGCTAAAACAGGCGGGAACCAGTTGCGGTGGGTTGTATTACTGCTTGCAATAGCGGTGATACTACCCACCGTATGTTTGCTCTGGTTTATGAGCCGGGCCGTCAGGAATGAACGTCTGGCGGTCAAGCAAAAACTAACCGACATTTACGTGCAGCGGCTCCAGAATCTGGGCAAAAGCCTTGATGAACGGTGGTCGGCTCGAATAGAAATGCTCGGACAACAGGCAACAGCAGAACGTCAGCCTGTTGAGATGTTCGAGAGACTTGTTGGTCAAGAGGGGACGAGCGGCTCGAGGATTTGTGATGCGATTATTATCTTCGATGGTAACGGGAAGCTGCTTTATCCCGTTACTGAGAATGGAAAGCCACAGGTTGAATTTTCTGATGAGTTCACCGAAGCATGGGGCGTTGAATTTACTGAAGGCAATTTCCCACGAGCGGTAAAATTGTATGAGCAAATCTCCGAATCCTTCGTTGATGACTACACCCGCTATAGTGCTTTAATGGGTGTGGTCCGCTGCATAAGGAAATTGGGAAACATTAAACAGGCTATTGCTCTGTGCGAAAGAATGGCTTACGGACAACCTCCCGAGAATATAAGTTCATCTTCCGCAGCTCTGATCGCCCGAGCAAGAATCCTGCTTGTAAATCTCAAGAGTGAAACCAAAGAGGGACTGGCGCGGTCCGATTTGCAAAACCTGATAAGTTCTGCTATCAGTTACGCTCCCGGCAGTGGTTATACTTTTTTGCCGATGCCATCGGGGACAAGAGGTTTTCTTCTGCGTAAAGCAATTGAAGTTGTAGAAAAAAGCCAATGGGCTGAAGAGCTGAAACCGCAGGTTCTAAGGGCAAAAGAGCTGCTTTCAGCGGAAGAATTGGCAGTAGCGGTTCTTGACAAATATTATACCGCTGCCGCCTCGGAGCTTTGGTCCGAAGAGGATGCTGTCAAAATGGTGACACTGTTGCGTACAACGCTTGATACAATTCAAGAATTAGACTGGAGCTGGACCGAACAACTACAACGGCAGATATTTATAGTATTAGATTCATATCGTACCAGGAAATCAACCGGTGCTACGTTCGACCGGCCTGTGTTTGCCACTACTTTTGGTTCTTGGCCTGAGGATAATCTTCGTAAGCTGGATTTGCCCCAAGATGTCTTTGGGATGTATCACAGCATCGGTGACAGGATATACATGTTGTTACAGAATGCGGAAAGGTTCAATTTTGACTTCGAGGTATGTGGAGACGCCCTTAAGGAATCCGGCGTTTCCTATAGAATAACAGATAATTTTGGTGCCTATGCCTGCGGTTTGGAAAATCCTGAGAGAGCAGCTTTTCTGAGAGCGCCGCTGGAAAAATTCTTTCCGGGCTGGCACGTTGAAATTCATTTTAAGGATTTTGACATCTTTGAAAGAACAGCCAGCAGACAAACTGTTATATATATGTGGGCGGGATTGCTGGCTATTGCTGTAATGGTTGCAGCCGGGTTGTTGGCTGCGCAGACCGTAGGAAGACAAATCAAGATAAACAGGCTAAAAAACGATTTCATTGCTACGGTTTCACACGAATTAAAAACGCCATTGGCTTCGATGCGCGTCCTCGTGGATACACTGCTGGAAGGCAACTATCGGGATCAGCAGCAAGTGACAGAATATTTGCAATTGGTCTCAAAAGAAAACGAAAGATTAAGCAGATTGATTGATAATTTCCTCACATTTTCAAGAATGGAGCGTAACAAACAGGCGTTTGAAATGCTCAGGGTGCATCCCGCTGCAATTGCTCGAGATACGGCCGAGGCGGTTAAAACCAAGCTTAGTGGAGTGCGATGCAGGTTTGAAGTAAATATCCAGGAGGATTTGCCGGAAGTGCTGGCGGACCGTGATGCAATGGTGACGGTGCTTGTAAACCTGCTGGATAATTCGTATAAATATTCTTATGATGATAAACATATCAAGCTGAGTGTATCTGCTGAAGATGGTTCAGTTTGTTTTCGCGTTTCTGACAATGGTATCGGCATGTCACGCCGGGCTGCCAGGAGAATATTCAATAGGTTTTACCAGGTTGACCGAAGCCTTGCCCGGCGTGCCGAGGGTTGTGGATTGGGCCTGAGCATCGCTAAATTTATTATTGATGCCCACAAGGGTTCAATTTCTGTGGAGAGCAAAACAGGCCAGGGAAGCACATTTACTGTAAGGCTCTCTGCTGTAAAATATGATTCCGGTGGAAAGGATTGCTAATATGAAAAACGTGTTGATTGTTGAAGATAATCCCGCTATGCTGCGAGGTCTCGAAGATAACTTTGCATCGAAGGGTTATTACGTCAGAACGGCTGTTGACGGTGAGCAGGGCCTTAATTCTGCTCTGGCTGAAAGACCGGACCTTATCATCCTCGATATTATGCTGCCAAAAATCAATGGTTACGAAGTGTGCAGTCTGCTCCGAGAAAAAAGTCTTGATATGCCTATCATAATGCTGACCGCCAAAGATGAGGAATCAGATATTCTGTTAGGGCTGAATCTCGGAGCCGATGATTATGTCACCAAACCGTTCAGCATAAAGATATTGCTGGCGCGGGCGGAATCTTCTCTACGGCGCCGAATGGATGATGAGCCGAAGGTTTATAAATTTGGCAATTGTCGACTTGATACCGTCGCGCGCACTCTCACTCGTGATGGCATGGAAATCAAGATTGGGCCAGGAGAATTTAGAATGCTGCACCTGTTTCTTACAAAGGCCGGATGCACTCTGAGCCGTGACGAAATACGAAACGCCGTGTGGGGCTATTCGCACTTTATTACATTGCGGGACGTTGACCACTTTGTCGACAAACTGAGAAATATGATAGAGCCGAACCCGAATAATCCAATGTTTATTCACACTATTGGAGAATCAGGCTATAAATTTGAGCCGACCGAAGTATATGGACACGATTTTGATAATTGAAGACGACCCGGCTATGCTGCGGGCCCTGAAGGACAACTTCGAGTTTAAGGGCTACTGCGTATTAACTGCAGCCGATGGGGAGGAAGGATTGAACCTTGCACTTAATAAAAAGCCCGATCTGATTATCCTCGATATTATGCTGCCAAAGATAAATGGCTATGAAATATGTCGCCTTATCCGGCAGGAAAAACTTGATATGCCAATAATCATGCTGACTGCTAAAGGTGAGGAATCGGATATAGTGCTTGGTCTAAATCTCGGAGCAGATGATTATGTCACCAAGCCTTTTAGCATAAAGGAGCTTCTTGCTCGTGTGGCGGCATTCCTAAGACGAACCAAGCAAGCCGAGCAAGATGTCTATGAATTTGCAGACTTCCGGCTCGATATACCGGCCAGAAAGTTTACCCGAAAGGGAAAAGATGTTGAGCTGTCGCCGAAAGAGTTCA
>CAZRMQ010000095.1:0-7920 GCA_964601185.1 uncultured Pirellulales bacterium | reverse complement strand
TTGTCCAGCGGGCACGGCGAGCAATTATGACATGCACCCTTTGCCTATATATGTTGGCCGCGGAGCTTGTCAAATCACTTTCATTAGGTTAAAATCCCAAGGTTAGAGAATAAATAACGGTATAAAATGACAATAACGCAAAAGGATGAAAAAGACCGCAAATAAATTGCGGCCTTGCTGACAGAACAATGTATATCATACCAGCGATCGACCTGATAAAAGGCAAATGTGTAAGACTTATACAAGGCCAATATAACCGCCAGATAAACTACGAGGATGACCCGGTTAAGCAGGCTGAGCAGTTCATTGCTGCTGGTACGCAATGGCTACACATAGTAGATCTTGAAGGAGCCAAGCTCGGAAAGCCTGTCAATACCGATTCCATTTCTGCTATCGCGGCTCTGGGAAAGCTTAAAATAGAAGTGGGTGGTGGAATACGTGACGAGGCTACTATAAAACAATTAATCGACATGGGCGTAGAACGAGTGATAATCGGCACCAAAGCGGTCAGCGACTTTGAGTGGTTCAGCCGAATGGCTGAGAAATTCAGCGGTCAAATCGCACTCGGTTTAGATGGCCGAGGTTCAAAGGTCGCCACACACGGCTGGACGCAGGATAGCCCTCAGCTTCTATTAGACTTTGCCGCGGAAGCGGCGAAATTACCCTTAGCTGCGATAATATACACTGATATCACAAAAGACGGAATGATGTCTGGCCCGAACTTCGAGAGAACAAAGATACTTGTTGAAGCAGTTAATGTACCAATTATCGCTTCGGGCGGTGTCAGCACGATAGAAGATGTTAAAAAGTTAGCCGAATTGGGGGCCGAAGCAGTGATAATCGGACGAAGCCTATACGAAGGCACACTCAAACTATCTAATGCAATAAACGCAGCAAAATAACCTACATTATTTGAGAATAACATTCCGCAGGGCCGATTATTGACTTTTCTATGCCGTTTTCAAAGAAAAATTGCCGAATACTGGTGCAAAGATGGCATTTGCTCGCGTAAGTTTTGGTTTTTTGATAGCCTAATATTTCAGCCTTTTCCAGTAGCCCGCAAGGACCGTTAGTAAAGAGCGTGCTAATAAATTCTTTTTGATTAGGATGGAATCGTTTCCAGATTTCCTCAAGAGGAGTCTGATTAATATTGCCGATAATGATACCGCTGCATGTGCCGCTAAAAACATTGCCGAACGGGTCGATATGGATACCCTTGGCGGACAAAAAGTCAAGCTTACAATTCATCGAAGCTAAAGTCTCTATGGGAATCGAAGCAACTAATTCTGCTAATCTGCTACCCGCACGGCCTGTAAAACGACAAGGGTAGTCTTTTATTGCAGCGATATACTGCTCTTGACGCTCGGCGGGGGGGATGTCTTTTATTCTAACAGGATTTTCCAGGTACTTTCGCCAGCGGACCATTACCCGCTTCGCACCGAGAATTTCGGCTGCTAAATTTGACAGCTGGCGAACCGGTTCTATATCAATAAATTCCTGATGAAATGGGTCGGTGCTGATTTTGAGCCGCTCTATACCAAGTTTGTCGAGAGTTTTCAGTCGCTGTATTATAATTTTTTCGTCTGTAGCCCAGAAGCCGTTTGTCTCTATTAAATCAACTTTGCCGAGGTTTTGATATTTGGCCTGCTCTAAGATTTGCTGCAAATGATCCCAATACAGAAAAGGCTCGCCGCCGGTAAGATGTATCTTGGCATTTTCTCCAGCAAGGATTTTCAACGACTTCCATGCGCTGATCGCGGTATCTATGGGCATTAGGCCGTTTTTTTGAGGTGAGCAATTGTAATAGCAAAATTCACATGCAGCATTACACTTGTATGTCAAAAGCAGACCTGCCGAACGCCAAAGCTTAAACTTCGGTTCCTGCCGGGCAGCTTGCTTGTTGTAAATATTGTCGGAAAGTTCATACATGTAAGCTTAAAATCCAAAACTATTTGAAGTTTTTTTAAGGTGTATCTGTAACACAGTAATGTCAGCGGGCGTTATGCCGCTTATTCGTGAGGCCTGGGCGAGTGTGCTCGGCCTAAAAGCCGACAGCTTCTCCTTCGCTTCTGCTCGAAGATGCACGATACTATTATAATCCAGGTCCAGCGGAATCTTTTTGGCCTCCAATGTCTTCATGCCAACTACCATACGCTCCTGCTTGGCTAAGTAGCCTTCATATTTGGCATCAATAATTGCCGCCTGCAATACGTCTCTATCAAGGCTCATCTTTTTAATCTCTGGATGCACAGCCAAAGTTTCAGCGATAGTATTTTGGGGCTGGCGAAGCTGCTTCCACAAACTCAGGTCGTCCGAGCGGGTGCTCATCAAACAATTTTTAAGTGAATCAATGTCCCCGAGTTTTTTCTGAAATTGCGTCCATCGTTTTTCGTCCACAAGTCCGACAGATTTACCGATAGGTGTTAATCTTCTGTCTGCATTGTCGGCTCGCAGTGTCAGCCGATACTCTGCCCGTGACGTAAACATTCGGTAAGGCTCATCAATTCCCCGTGTCAGCAAATCATCTATCATCACGCCGATATAAGCCTGGTCTCTGTGCAGGACAATCGGTTCTTTATCCTGCAACTTCCTTACTGCGTTTATGCCGGCGATAACACCTTGGCCTGCTGCCTCTTCGTAGCCGCTGGTTCCGTTTATTTGTCCCGCCAAAAACAATCCTGAAATCTTTTTGGTTTCCAGATTGGGCTTTAATTGAATAGGGGGGCAATAATCGTATTCAATAGCATAGCCGTAATGAACAATACGAGCGTTTTCGGTACCTGGCAGGTTTTTTATCATTTGCTCTTGTACATCCTTCGGCAGAGAGGTGCTGATGCCGTTGCAGTATATGATTCTTTTTTCTTCTTCCTCAGGTTCTAAGAACACCTGATGCCGCTGCTTGTCAGCGAAGCGCACAATCTTTGTTTCTATACTGGGACAATACCGTGGACCTACAGATTGTATTTGTCCTGTATAAAGTGGCGCGCGATGCAGATTGTCCCGAATCAACTGATGTATTTTTTCATTCGTGTAGGTTATCCAGCAAGGAATCTGAGGCCGATTTATTGTGTCACTCATAAATGAGAAGGGTACCGGCTCTTTGTCACCGTATTGGATTTCAAGTTTATCAAACTCAACTGTTGCTGCATCCAGCCGGGCCGGCGTGCCGGTTTTCAGCCGTCTAAGTTCTAATCCGATCTGTTCGAGACTTTCTGAAAGTTCATTAGCTGCTGGCTCACCGAGCCGACCGCCAGGAAACTGCTGAGTTCCAATGTGCATCAAGCCGCGAAGAAATGTCCCTGTTGTTAAGATTACTACCGGAGCTTTGTAAGACAGGCCGTTACTGCATCGGACTCCGTTAACCTTGTTTTTTTCTGAAATAATCTGCGAGACAATCGCTTCAACGATACTTAAATTTGACGTCTGCTCTAATTGCGACCTCATATAGTCCTGGTATTTATATTTATCAGCTTGTGCTCTTGGAGCCTGTACAGCAGGGCCTTTCGAGCGATTGAGTAGACGGAACTGAATACCGGTTTGGTCTATTGCCAGGGCCATCAGTCCGCCAAGTGCATCAACTTCGCGCGCAATTTGTCCCTTCGCAAGGCCGCCGATAGCCGGATTACAGCTCATTTTGGCTATCGTGTCTTTACTAATAGTGATAAGGCAGGTTTTAGCGCCGATTTTAGCAGCGGCATGAGCAGCCTCGACGCCCGCGTGACCCGCCCCTATAACAATGCAATCAAAATCGTTTGTTTTCGTTCTGTCGAACATACCCAATCTAACAAAATAATCCAATGTCATTCCTGCGAAAGCAGGAATCCAGAAAAAGATATGGATTCCGTGTCAAAGCCTACCCTGAGCGAAGCCGAACGGGTACGGAATGACAACGGTAAAATATCCTTTTTCGTCAGAAGATTTAATAAGTATATCTTTTTGAACTTTTTAATCAAGGATTGACAATTGATGTCATTTTTCTAATAATAGTATCAGAATGTGTAGTGGCAAAAAAATGAGCAGAAAACCTTTAATAAACTACGATTATAAATCAGATGTCCTTTACATTGTAGCTAAGAAAGCTATGGAAGAAGAATTTATAGAGGTTGCTCCTGGCATAAATGTAGAGCTTGATGATAGAGGCCAGGTAATCGGTATAGAAATCTTGAATGCCTCAAAATGTTTAAAACCCATCGCTAAACCTTTATATAAAAATATGCAGATGACATAGGAAAGCAGAGTATTTTAAATCTTTGGTGAGTTTTTGGCCAAGCCACTTGCCAAAGCTACTCGTCTCGGCGAAGGCGCCAGCCGTAGCGGGATCGGTTAAAATATATCTAACTCGGTCAGGGCGTCCGTCGAAGCTCAGCCCTGCCGTAATCGCTAGTGGTGTCTTACACAGAAACCAGATCAAACATAGTTTGTCCTCAAAGATGAAAAAGGATAATCAATTTTATCGTGACATGCAGCACTATATCGCAGTTACGACTATTAGGCCATCTGTACTTAGGAATCAGGGTTCAGAAGGCGTGATCAAAGCTGCTCAGAAACATCTTGCCGTAATCAATCTCGGGATATTCCAAGCCAAAGATAAAGCCGATTTTCTCCGCGTCCTCGACAATCAAACCGAGAGACTCAGAGACACGCTCCCATGGGGAGCACAGCACTGGGGTTCCGCACGCAAGGCGCTCAACTTGTTTCTGAGGGACATCTGCTACAATCGGTTCCTCTGTGAATTGTACAAGCTTTCAGATTCGGAGGAATGGATGGAGATTCCTCTCGACAGACTCATCGCCACCGCTTTGAAACGAAAAGGGAAGCGAGGAGAATTGCCTCGCTGGCCAGGACTCAAGAGACTGAATTCTGACGTCAGTTTGAGATTCCAAGCATTCGCAAAACAGATTGCTTCAGAACAAGGAATCTCGCGTGTCCATCTCGATATGCGTCTATGGACTGAAGAAAGAGAAAAGAACGGCAAACCGCACGCTCCAGGTTTCGGCTCGTAAACTTGCTGAACCTGAGCGTGGTCATGTGCCTTGAGAGATTGAAATTGAAGACAATCCACCAACGACGGTCAATTTAGGCACTTTAGCTCATTTTAGGTACTTTCAACTTTTTTCTGTCAGTGCAATGGCTGATGCGATTACGAAATTTGCTGTGTGTGTAATGCTGATGCTTATATGCTTAATGCCGAGTTTGTCAGCAAGTTTTTTTACCTCGCCACTAAGTGACACCTCCGGCTGACCTGCGACATTGTTCACTACTTCAATATCCGTCCAGGCGATTTTGCCTCGCCAGCCTGTCCCCATCAACTTGAGAACAGCCTCCTTTGCAGCAAAACGGCCGGCTAATTTCTCTGTCTTGTTCTTATTTGCTTCGGCGTATGCCTGCTCAGCGGCGGTAAAAACCCGGTTAACAAAATGCTCACCATGCTGCTCTACCATCTCCTCTATCCGAGGACAATCCACAAGGTCTATTCCGTGTGCCACAATTTGCATATTCTCGATCCTCGACATCCTTCGACCCGGCTCAGGACGGGCTCGATTCTCGATACTCTTCTGCTACGAGCATCGAGCATACAGTTATTATTCATTGGTTGCTCATCTGGTAAATTTTATCAAGGCAGAAATCTATAAACTCGTCCTTCTCATTCATATCTACTTGCTGCGTAAGTTCTGCGTTAAGTTTCTCAAGAGCCTTTTTTCGGCGATCAAAAATAATCTTTTGCTCTAATTCTGTTTGCACTTTCTCAAACGGCTGAAATCCCTTGGAGCATTTATCTTCCAGCCTCATTATAAAAATATGTCCATGCGTTTCAATCGGCCCAGCAATCTGGCCCGGCTCTATCTTTTGCGCCTCAGCCGCAAGGATGTCATACGGCTCAGCTAATGATTCCGGCTGAATCGGCTTCCATAAACCGCCGGACCCCCGCATGTGCCCGTGAGAATATTGCTTAGCCAATTCACTAAAATCTTCGCCCGTCTGTATTCGTTCAATTAATTGATTTGCCAGGGTTTTCGCCTGTTCGAGCTTATCCGTCTCGACTGGATTCGTCGAAGTCTGATTTGGGTCTGTCAGCTTTAAACTTTCTGGCTGGATATCGATTAGCCGAAATTCCAGCTTACTGGGTGTAGCGAAATATTGCTCCTTCATTTGATTGTAGCAATTCATCAGTTCCGTATGAGTGGTAGGTTTATTATCAATCAGCTTCGATGATATATACCATTGGGTGAGAATGAATCTTTTCCTGTTTTCCTTAAATTTTTGACGATCCATGCCCATTTGTTTAAGTTGCCCTTCAGCTTTGGCTTCATCACCTCCGAACTCCATAAAAAACTTTCTTACTTCTTTCCCTGCCGCTTTTTCCAGGGCCTCATCTATATTTTTTTCAAACTGCCGTTTGGCTTGCTGGTAAAGCAAAATCTCGGATATTTTGCTCGTAATAATTTCATCGATTAACGGCTGAGCCAATTTTTTGAATTCTTGCGGAGTGTTTGTTTTCGCAAGCAGTTTTAGATGTTCTTTTGGTGACACATACTTTCCATTTAGCTCTACCGGTGACTCAATGATGTCGCTGCTTGTTATAACCTCACCGCTTACCACCAGCACCGACTCGCCGGCCACTTTTGAAGCAGTAATCTTCTGCATAATCGCGATATGCCCTGATCCGGCAGATTGATTACTGTCCTCACAGCCGCCTATCAGCAAAAATATTAGGACTGACAAAAAAGCACATTTACGCATATCTATAGAACTTTGCATTACAAATGAAACATATCATTTGTCCGTCTTTCCTTTAACGTGGTAGACCATAAGAAACAGTAGGCCTCCTAATGAAAATATTACAGCAGGCACAAAAGTACCATACCAGTGGATCAAAGCATGCGCTGTGCCTCTGGTTGTAACCTGGACATAATACTTCCCATTGTACACTGATTTATACCTCGATTTCGCTTTCTCTTCCCAATCTTGTTCTCCAGCCTTAATCATTGTTATCGACCCATTACCAATACGTACCTCCCGTACCTCGGGATTTATAAGTTGTTCGTACTCATTGGGAGTAAGCACCCTCGCTTCATAATCGGCCGGATTCAGGTGGCGGTTCTGGCTGTGATATAGCCAGAATCGCATGGAGGCCCAATCCTGAAAAAGGAATATCACAAGAACGAGTAGGCAACCCATCGTTAAAAGTACAAATCGCTCTTTTTTCATATTTCGTCCTTTCCATATGTTGAACGGAGAAAAATAACCGCTCAAAGCTTATAAACTATTTGGAAACACAATTTGTCATTCTAAGCGCAGCGAAGAATCTCTTATTTCAGCCAGCCAGACCCTTCGTTTCGCTCAGAGCCTGCCCTGAGCTTGCCGAAGGGGTGACAGTTTTGAGATAGTTTCTTATCCCGATATATCAGGATTGCCTTTCAGGCCGATTTCGTCAGCTACCTCACGCATCCCCATAATCGCATCTTCGATAAGCTCACCCAATTCTACGCCCAACATCTCAGCACCTTTTTCGATTACGTCCCTCTTTACGCCTGCAGCGAAGGATTTGTCTTTCCATTTCTTTTTGACCGATTTGGGTTTCATATCCATCACGCTTTTACTCGGCCGCACAAGCGCCGTGGCGACTATCAACCCAACCAGCTCATCAACGGCGTAAAGGGTCTTTTCCAGCTCGCTCTTTGGTTCAACATCGGTACATATACCCCAGCCGTGGGACATGATTGCCCGTATGTAGTCGACCGGCCAGTTGCGAGAGCGAAGAATCTCTTCGGTTTTATGACAGTGCTGCTGGGGAAATTGCTCATAGTCTAAGTCGTGAACCAAGCCGATAACGCCCCATTTTTCTTCGTCCTCGCCTCGTTTGCGGGCGCAATAACGCATCGCTGCCTCAACAGCAAGGGCGTGCTTAATCAAACCTTC
>CAZRMQ010000094.1:0-8159 GCA_964601185.1 uncultured Pirellulales bacterium | reverse complement strand
GGGGTTGTGGGTTCGAATCCCACCATCGGCTTTATGAATCTTCAGGACAAATATAATTCACTTCAACAAATTCTCGAAGAACTTGGCGGAGTTGTTGTTGCGTATTCCGGCGGAGTGGATAGTACCTTCCTTTTAAAAGCGGCGGTCGATACACTCGGAGCAGAAAATGTCCTTGCTTGCATAAGCGTTGGTCCTGCAGAACCGGGAAGTCAGTTCGAAAGAGCAGTAAAAATTGCAAAAAGTATCGGTGCAAACCTAAAGACTATCGAGGCTGATGAGCTATCCGATCCAAACTTCACCGCCAATAAGGCCGACCGTTGTTTCCATTGCAAATCGCATTTGTGTAAAATTCTGTTGGATATAGCTGAGGAACAGGGCTTCAAGCATGTGATCTTCGGCACCAACTATGACGACCTCGACGACTATCGTCCCGGCAACCGCGCTATGAAGGTCTTCGGCATCCGCTCGCCATTAGCTGAGGCTAAGCTCACTAAAGAAGATATACGGCAGCTAAGCAGGCAAATGAAACTGCCTACGGCTGATTTACCATCCTCGCCGTGTTTAGCGTCCAGAATTGCTTATGGACTTGAAGTTACGGAGCAGCGGCTAAAACAAATCGACGATGCAGAAGATTTCCTGAGAAGTCTCGGCTTCGTGGAATTGCGGATTCGGCATCACGATACCATCGCGCGAATTGAAGTTAATCCACAGGACATTATAAAAGTTACGACGGAACCGCTCCGTTCGCAAATTGTTAAAAAAATGAAATCGTTAGGCTTTAAGTTTGTAACCGTTGACCTTCAGGGCTTTCGCTCCGGTTCATTGAATGAGCCACTTAGTGAAGAAGAGAAACGTAAGAGCCTTTAACGCTATTTGTAGTCTATTCGAAAAATTTCTACAGTAGCAAAGGGGGAAAACATGAATCTAAGGGCAGCTTCCACGAAGTTCATAGTGTCCCTTTACTTATCTCTTATCTTAGTTCTTTGCAGCCCTTTCGGTAAGCTGCACTTTCAATGTATGGCAAAAACTGTTTCCGATGTGAGCACAAAGGACCAATCGGAATTAACGGTTATGAGTTTTAACATCCGCTATGGCACAGCGGATGCCGGAGAAAATAGCTGGCAACACCGCAAACAAATAGTTTTTGATTTGTTGCGTAATCACCATCCCGATATTGTTGGTTTGCAGGAGGCTCTGCATTTTCAAATAAATGAAATTTGCAATGAGCTGCCGCGATATTCTTACCTCGGTGTAGGGCGAGATGATGGCAAAATAAAGGGGGAATTTTGCGCCATCCTTTACCTCAACGAACGTTTTGATGTAAGTGAATCCGACACATTCTGGCTATCTGATAATCCTAAAGTGACAGGCTCGATTACCTGGGGCAATGCCTGTACACGCATCTGCACCTGGGCAAGATTCATCGATAAAAGAAACCACCAGCCCTTTTACCTTTACAATCTCCATCTCGACCACGTCTCGCAATTCTCGCGAGAAAAAAGTGTAGTATTATTAACTCAACGCATCCAGGGCCGTCGCTATGCCGATCTTGTTATTGTCACGGGTGATTTCAACGCAGGTGAAGACAAACCGGCCAGTCTCTACCTGAAAGGCCAAGCCACATTGGCCGATAGTAACAATCTCAGCGTGGAGAATCCGCTGCCGATGGTTGATGCATTCCGTGTTCTGCAGCCGAACGTCACCGAAGTCGGTACCTTTCACGCATTTACCGGTAGGCGCACAGGTGAAAAGATAGACTACATCCTGACAGGGCCGGGCATTAGAGTCCTGAACGCCGATATTCTCCATGACAACGTTAATGGCCGCTACCCTTCTGATCACTTCCCTGTTACCGCTACGATGAGCCTTGCCGAGAATCAATAGAAAAGATTGTAAGTGGGTATAAAAATGCCGCGATGTTGGCGTTATGCAATCCCGATACATCGGGACCGGACTTTGGGATTTGACAAATAGCTCCAATCCCTGTGGTGGGGGGAGTTCGCTGTTTTGGGAATCGGGTCTTTATTATTCAGCACTATTTTTGTGCATTAGTTCAATGGCTGCCTGCTCGGCGGGTTTTAGGGACAACGGCTCATCAAATAGAATTGCGACGCGGCTGAGGTGGCTATTTAGTACGTTGACCCGAAGGACACGGCCGGTACGCATGAAGCTTGTCATCGCTGAGGGATCGTCATCTCCGAAGCGTGGTATGCTGAAGCGAGTCATTAGCTGCTGGCCAGGTTGCGGACAATTTTCATCGTAATTACAGGTAAATGCCAGACCGCCGCTGGAAACGTCCGCCATCAGACCTTGAAAGACTGCTTTCTTGAAATCCTCGGAGAACCAAACAGGCCATTGATGACGCAGCCTTTTTTCTCTTCTTTTTTTCTTTGGATCATCCATTGTCAGTTCTCCCTGGCATTATAGGGAACTTACCTTATAAATTCGACAGATTTAAGAGTTAACTTTAGAAGGTTCATCATCAGGAAGCTTTTTAGACCCAGAGCATCCAGGAACAAGGAAAGATACTTTATCTCCTTAAGGTTTGTTTTGAACATTTCACCGGCTTGTTCACGGCATTTTACCATAAGTGGACATTATTAATTTGTTAATCCTGCAATAGCAGCTCCAATCAACGTTGCATTTTCCACGTTTATAATCTCGTAGAATATGCCTTTCTTCTCCACGAGGTACTGCTTCAGGTATCGCTCAATCCTTTGCCTAAGCGAGGTCAGGTGGTAAAAGGTTGTCCCTTCAGCAACAATACAGATAGGCCTTGTTGGTTTTTTGCCTTTTTCGCATTTAATCGCCACGCTCGACAGATTTATCGCGGCCAGTTTCGCTGCCCGCTCGATCATTCTATCAATCAGCCAATAGAGAGTAACACCGTCTTGTTCGTTAACATCGCTGATTACCTTTGAAAGGGGACTGCCGCTTGTTTGGGGACTATACATAAAGTCACTTACTTCTTTTGAGCTTAGCTTGGTAATTGCCGACAGCTTTTCAGATGTTATATTACTGAACAGCTTTTCTTTTATAGCAGCCTGTATAGTTCGCAAACAAATCGGCCCAAGATACGCCCCGGAAATCATTTTCTCAAAGATGTTTACCCCCGGATTAATCAGTGATTTGTCGAACTTTTTGTCGATTGTACCCCTTGGAGCTTTTCCAAACGCGCCGGACTCAATATTAATTATTTGGCTTCCAGCAGGGTCCAGGTCTTTTCCCTTTGTAATGTTCTTATTCTGCTCGACATAGCTACAATTCGTCCCCGTTCCGAGAATAAAGCCTATGAAGCTATCGAATGTTCGCCCGCTCATATCTGCTCTGCCCGCAAGAAGTGTCGCTACAGTATCGTTGAGTAAGACTATCTGTTTTTTGCCGCCGAGTCCTTCGTTGCTTATCGCAGCATTCAGATTTTCCCCTATCATCTGTCCCTCAACCTCTGCTGCCTGAATCTCTTTGGAAAAATATAAAACACGGCCGTCTTTACTCGAATACATTTCTATCGGATATGAAAAGCAAAAACCGATTTTGCTGCTTTTCTGTGCTACATCTTTGATATATCCAGCCATAGTGCCGAAGAAATTTTTTTTGTTTACTTTCCCTTTTAATCCCGGCATCTGGTAAAGCTTAAAATCGTCAATTTTTGCTTTTCCATCATCACCAAAAACAACCGTCGCTACACGAAAGTTTGTGCCACCGGCGTCCATAACAATAACAGGTTTGTTTTTTTGTATCTTCTTCTCAGTTTCAATGTAAGTGGGTAGCATGACCAATGAACTTTTTTTGCCGGCAAGACCTTTGTCCATCTCGTCAAGAAAAACTCGACAGGTCTGGTCAATATTAATATCTGTCGGTTCCATGCCGTTCTTTTTCAGGAAGTCCTTGACCCTGCTTCTGACCTTATTCACAAGACAACCTCATAATAATTCCGGAGATTTACCACCCTAATCGGGATATCCATTGGGAAATTTATTATGCCACTTCCAGGCAGTTTCAACCATCCTCTCTAATTCCGGTAGCTCAGGTTTCCAGCCAAGCTCTTTTTTGGCCTTGCTTGCATCGGACGTTAACACAGCCGGGTCGCCTTGCCTCGGCTCACTTTCAACCACCTTAAAGCTTTTTCCTGAGACACGTTTTACTGCCTCAATTACCTGCCTGATGGAATAACCATTGCCGTTACCGAGGTTATAGACTAATTCACTTTCTAACTTTAGCTTTGCCAGCGCCAATAGATGTGCCCGGCACAAATCATCGATATGGATGTAATCACGAATGCAGGTTCCGTCCGGTGTAGGGTAATCTGTTCCATAGATTTTAATTTCACTGCTTTTTCCCATCGCTGCCTGGATAATCAGCGGAATCAGATGGGATTCAGGCCGATGGTCTTCGCCGAGTTGAGAATTTATTCCCGCTCCACAGGCATTGAAATATCGAAGCGTTGCATACCGTAGTTTGCCCGTTTGGCTTTGATAGTGACACATTCTTTCGACCGCCCATTTTGTCTGGCCGTAGGGATTGATCGGCCGTTTCGGTGCATCTTCAGTAATTGGCACCTTTTGAGGTGTTCCATATACTGCCGCGGTGCTGCTAAAAACAAATTTTTCCACTCCAACCGTTTCCATTGCTAACAATAAATTCTGCGTGTTAGAAACGTTATTGTGGTAGTATTTAAGGGGTACCTGCACCGATTCGCCGACTTCGATAGAGGCGGCAAAGTGCATCACCGCCTCGATTTTGTATTTTCTGAGCGTTTGTATGAGTAATTCATAATCGGCTAAATCGCCTTTAACAAATTCAAAGTTAGCAACCGCTGATATGTGACCTTTGCTGAGATTGTCGAAAACGATAGGCTCGAAACCAGCAGCAGCTAATATAGCTGTCATATTACTGCCGATATATCCTGCTCCACCACAAACCAATACTCTCATAACTCGTTACTCGAAAATTCGAATATCTAAGCACGAAATGTTTTGGTCATTTGGACATTTGAATTTTGGATTTGTTTCGTGTTTCGGATTTCGAATTTTGTATTTGTGTTTCAATCCGTTTTAAAATTTTTGTTGCAAGCTTTGTATCCTTATCCAGATCAGACCATTCCGCTTTGGCTGTCCGTGTCAGTTTTCCCAGATTCTGGCTGGGGAGAGGCTCGTCCGATTTGCGTGGGATAGGCAAGTTCAGTCTCTGAACCTGCACGTTGCAATCAATAGAGATGCCGGTAGCGGCTTGGTTTATATGCAGTTCCACAATTCTTCTAATGCTATGGATATTTGCTTCCAGAGTGTTGGATGCCCCGACATTGTCGCTGCGCCAGAACTCGAAGAATTGTGCCCCAGGCAATGGTCGGGTCCTTATAATGCCATTTTCATAATCAGCCTTTTCGATAGTAAAGTGCATCTTAGCCAAAACGTCTTCAGCTATCTGCATCGACTCGGTCTTATCTATATTCGATATGGAGATTTGATCAATGGTTGCATATCGCTGCTGTTTGGCGCAACCTACTAATGTAAGTAAACAAGTTAAAAGTGCATAAGCGTATAGATTAGTTGAGTTCTTTTCATTATTCATTATTAAGCTTTCCTAAATTTTGGCTGATTATATATGCCGTGAGATTGTAACACAAGAACGAATATGAAAAATAGGCTTGGTTCAATTTGTCAAATGAGCTTTAATTTGCCGGACTTTTGCTTGCCTCGGCTGTGCCGCCATAGGTTCCCATATTGATAATCCCGCCGTTGGGAAATGGTTCATCCCCAACAAGACTATTCGGGTCGCCTGCATCTATGCAAGGGCTGGTTACATCATCCTGAATCCAGCTTTCACTGACTGGGTCCCATCTGCCAGCTTGTGATTTCAGATGATAATCGCCATCCACCCAGTAATCATCATTTGAATCATCGGGCGTACCGTTCGGGTCCCAATAGCCAGGATTTGCAAAGCACGGATCGGTGTTGATATTGCCCTCGCGCCAATCCAATTTGGCGCTACGGATGTAAAGGCCGATGATGCCGCCCTCTATGTTGCAGTGGCTGATGGACGCAACAAGCTCAGATGTTAGCGCAATCTGTGGCCCGCGGTCTGCATTGTTGCGCCAGAAGATGCAATTGGTCAGCGTGGACTGGCCTGGACAATACCAGCTGGCCATTCCGCCGCCGGACTCGCCAGCTAGGTTGCCATAGAAAGTACAGTTGACTATTGTCGGGCTGCTTTCGTGGTTCCAAACCCCGCCAGCCTCCTCGGTCGCGAAGTTTCCACTGAATATGCAGTTGGCCACTGTTGATTCACATCTTGAGGTGCTGTAAATTCCACCACCTTTATCTGCGTTATTTCTTATGAATACACAATTGCTCAACATTACTTTATCTCTATGAAAGTTGCACAGACCTCCGCCGCCTTCACTAGCAGAGTTTTTATTGAAGATACAACTAATGATCTCTACTTTGCTACTCTCATTGTTAATCCCGCCTCCGCGATATTGGGCGGTATTCTGATCGAATCGGCAGTGTGTAAAGGTTCCTTTGGCCCCAGAGTGATTATGGACACCGCCACCGTCCCCACCTCGATTAGCTCTAAAGATACAATCGGTAATTGTACAATTCACCCTCAAGCCATTTGAGACTGCCCCACCTTTGTGCGCCTGGTTTGCAATAAATACACAAGACACTAAGATCGCTGTGCTGTCGTCATCATTGTCTATTGCACCGCCATAGCTTAACGCTGCGTTTTCAAAGAATGTACAGCAAATAGCAGTGCAAGTACATCTGATATTGATCATTGCCCCACCGCTGCGGTATTCAATAGCAGTATTACTAGCGAACGTGCAGTCTTCGAATCTTGGACTTCCTCCGGTGTTGCACACTGCGCCGCCAGCTTGGGCGTGGTTGTCGTTAAATGTGCAGCCGGTAACAATTGGATTACTATCCAAATTATATATAGCGCCACCGGAGTTGGCGAAGTTTTCAAAGAAAATGCAGTTAGTTAGATTTGGATCACTGTTATAGTTGTAAATTCCAGCGCCTCCTACAGCATAATTACCTGTAAATGTGCAGTTTTCCAAAGTAGGATTGCTTCCTTTAAGATTGAACAAACCGGCCCCACCAGAAGAGACCGCCGCATTGCTAGTGAAAGTGCAATTAACAAGCACGGGGTTACCAGATTGATTGAACATCCCGGCACCACCTGTAGGTCCGTTGCGGACAACCGCTGTGTTATACCCAGCGGTAATAGTGAAACCATCAAGTATGGCAGTTTGGTCCGTGTTTTTACTTATCAGAACGGTATAGCTATTATCAATGCGAGTTGGCGGGAACTGTCGCAGATCACAAGGGTCATTTACATCTATATCATTGCCAGACAAATCACCACTAAGTGTGGTTTTGTACCTGTCGATATTCCGGCTATTTGGGTCAGATTCTCCGAATCCTGCAAAGCCTCCTCGGAGCGCTACACCATTTTTGAGGGAAAACTTAGCGAACTTATCACCTGGTGTAAATCCAACACCGCGGTCTGGCGTATAGATGCCCTGTGCGACATATATTTCATCTCCATAGCTGGCAGAAGCAAGTGCATCTTGCAGGTGATTATAGGCATCTGTCCAGCTTGAGCCGTCATTAAAGCCGCTGGCGTCGCCATCGACGTAAATAATTTGCCCGGTACTACTCTGCGAAGCACGAGCGAAAGATGTACACTCTGTTAGCAGCACGAATATTGACATTACCAAACATGTTATAATGTTTGTTCTGCTGCTCATATCTGCACTTTTTTGTTATGTTTTTAGCTCTATGTGCGCATTAAAATTCTATAGATGAAAAATCGAAAATCCGCCATGCACGCTAACGCACGAGTGGTTGTAACCAAGCTGGTCTGGACGGTTTATTCGGCGAAGCAAGCAAGTCCCGCCAGGCCTCATCGGTAAGCCTATCGCTCATCGGGTGTTTGAATTCGTAATATGACAGCACTGGACCTGCCGCTAAGTAAATCGAGCCGTCCGGGGCAGGACAGGCTACGATGATAAGATCAACATATCCAACACCTTCTTCAAGGACGTTTCCTTCGGCGGTATGTGTATGAACATCCGCAACGAGTGTTGTTTTTACTCCTGCTTCTTCAACACTGATAACAGCCCCTTCGAGAACTTTGCCGAATTGCCTTATGTA
>CAZRMQ010000093.1:0-8237 GCA_964601185.1 uncultured Pirellulales bacterium | reverse complement strand
TGCATTCCGATCAATGTTTCTCGATTAACTGGATTTTCATCGGGGAGTACCGTAATCCTTACATTTTTAAATGTTCTGCCCCCAATATCGATCTCTCTAATGACACCTTTTCTGCAGGCTTGGCTCTCCAAAAAAGCGTAACTGCAAGTGCCGTTTCTAAGTTTAATGCCTGGAATTTTTGTGCGAAGTTTTTCCCACATTTGCTCGCTGAATTCCAGCCAGCTACCGGAACCGGTATCGAGCATTAGCTCTACCTCTTCTCCTGCAACCGTCATAGTGACAAAAAGGGCATCATTGTCGCTCGGTTTTTTCTTGATTACAAAAGGATGCGATTTCCATAGCTCCGGATGTGCAGGTTTAAATATCTCTCTTGGTGAAAACTCGACTTCTCTATTGACGTTGTCAAACATAACATACTTAAATGCTTGAAGAATCTGTAATCCAATGAGAATAGATTCGTCATAGGCTATCGTCACTCCGAATATCTGGATACCCTGGCGCTTTTCAATATATAAGCATGGCAGGTCAACCATCACCATCCTGCCTATATTTAATTCAGAAAGCTTGCATAAGCCCATATCAGCCGAGTAAACCGGATTGGTTCCAAGATGGTAAATCGGCAGCTTGTTCTTTATTACGTGCTCATCTGTCACTATACAGGTAATCGAACAGCCGGTGTCGAGAACGATCGGATACTTTTTGCCATTACTTCCCAACCTGCCCTCGACCACCATTCTGCCGGTAGTGAGGTGATGTGACCAATGGTATTTGATCCTGCAGGTGTTATCAAGCTCTATGCGTGCTTTCATTGTGATATTGCCCAAATCCCCGTTCTCGCTTTTATTCTCTATTACAAACGGTCCATTTGGGTCATTTGGATCTAATAATGGTATTTCAGATCGACCTGTAAGATTCTCACCTTTTACCGATACCCAGTTCACCGGCTGGATAGAGCATCCTACAAGCAAGCACGAAAACAGCATTAGCAGATTACTTAGAATCGCTTTGTACATGTAAGATTTCCTAACAGCGTATATATTGTCGAATCTTTCTGTAAGTCGATAGCTTTTCGGCACTCCTTTAGGTCGGCGCCGACGGTTGCCAATTCAGTGACACCCGCAGCAATGCTGCGGGCTAAAATGGTATCGATGTCATGGTCTAAGCCGTCAAAGTTCAGATAACTATGCGCATCGATTAGTTCTATTGTTGGAGGATTGCAGGTCATATTTTCCTTTTTAACAGGAACGATATTTCCTTCATATCATCGCCGCGTTTGACTGTCATTGTCATCTTTTTCCTGTCCCCAGCTCTTTTGAGCTGCCCCAGCCCCCACATTTGGTACTCACTTGCATTTTTGCCGTTGACCCTGAGGATGATGTCCCCTTCTCGAATTCCTGCCTTTTCTGCGGGGCTGTTCTTATCAACCGAATGAACAACGATTTGATTTGAAATGAGAAGGAGGTGCAGGCCGGTCATGTCTATCTCATCTTTCTTGTTGAACCGCTTGCCTTTTTTCAGATAGATTTTACTATTTGGAAAATCGATGGTAACTAAATGGCGAGATAAGAATGACAGTCCCAGGCGAGAGAAATTACCTTCCCCGAAAATAAGGTTTTTATAGTTGAATGTTCCAATAGAACAGCTTGCGATGCGTGCTACCCGCGAGCGTGTCATACCAATAGCGGTTTGGGCCACAACCTGCGATGTCCTAACTTGTTTCTCCGTGATAATTTTCTTAAATATCAGGCGGTGTAAACTTCCTGTACCGCTGTCACCGGTATCGATTACAAAATCCACTTTAATACCATCGAGTGTAAAGCCGGGAATAAAAGGAACACCGCTTGGATGGTATTCGATTTTTAATTCTTCCTCCCAATCAGGACTGATTTTTGATGCCGACTTAAGAAACAATAGTTTTCCTTCATCGAAATCAATTTGGATTACGTGTTTCTTTAAGAAATTCATTCCTATAATCCCGCTGACCTCTTTGCCCAGAACAGAGCTTATCATCTTTAAGTCAACGCAGATTACCTCGCCGCAGTCTTTCAGATTAAAAGGACCAAGAAAGGCCTCAGGAGCATTGAATGCTTCAGCCGTCCCTGTCTCTCCCTCTGTTAACAATGTGCCGCCGGTTTTAATCGGCTGTCCTAATTCATTCCTGAGTGAGTTATCAAATACGGTAACAGATGCACCGGTGTCGAGAAAAAACAAATATTCCTTTTCCTTGAACCGAACAGGGAGAAATATTGCATCTTTACCTTTCGTAATTGTGAATTCAGCCAAAACCTGCCGACCGGTAAGCGGGTGATTGGCTTTTACAGTTTCTGCTGCACAGTCGGCATAGTGGCCCCAAATCAAAAAAGACAGGGCTACAATTTTCCAGGCGTCCAAAATCATCTTTGTCATCTTAAATCCCAAGTAGACAATCACGGCACAAATGCACTTTTATAATATCTTATCTGTGGTCGGCCTTTCTGGCCGAGAACTATAGTAACAACATCAAAACGAAAGGGTCTGTCATCGATATCGTGCGCTGCAAGGAAAAAGCGGGCCGTCCTGAACAGCCTGGCCTTTTTGGCAGATGTGATGGATGATTCGACTGAGCTGAATTTCTCATCGGCTCTGGTCCTGACCTCGACAAAAACGATAGAGCCATCGGTATCGACCATAACAAGGTCGATTTCGCCGGTTTTGCAGGAGAAGTTACGGGTGAGGGTTTTAAGGCCTTTTCTTTTGAGAAATTTTTCGCAGCGCTTTTCACCCCATTGGCCGAGGTGGTTTCTATCCGTTAATAGATTGCGCCGGTTCCAAAAAATTTCCATGTGCGCGAAAATAACCCCCAGATAAATCTGGGGGCTAAATATGATACGAAATCATTTCGAGACTGTGTGTTCGCTGTGTCGCTTTGGTAGCCTGACGGCTTTGCCGGTTCGCTTGCGTAGGTAATACAGTTTCGCCCGCCTTGTTTTGCCGCTTCGGATTGCCCTGATGTCGATAATGTTTGGCGAATGAAGAGGAAAGATTCGTTCTACGCCCTCGTTTCCAATAATCCGCCGCACCGTGAACATCTCATTGATGCCCCGGCCTTTGCGGGCGATCACAGTTCCGCTGAATACCTGTACGCGTTCTTTATCACCTTCTTTGATGCTGTAATGAACATCCACCATGTCGCCTATCTCGAAATGCGGTATCTTTTTCTTCAGACTCTTGCTTTCTACAGCATCCAGTAACTCTGTTTTCACTGGTGTTTCTCCTTTTTGAATAAATAGGACTTAGCAAGCAGAAAACATATTGCTTCGCTCGCAATGAAATCCTGTAAAAACCGAAGTGTTAAATATTAGCGACTTTTTGTTCTAAGAACAAGGATTTTTTGAAAAATTGTACTCTTTATAGAGAATTGGTGGGCTATTGATCCCTATATAAATAATGAGAAAACACGAGAAGTATAGAGTAACGATGTCATTCTCGCCCCTGCCTTCGCAGGGGTAAACTTGTCCCCGCGAAAGTGGGGAGCGGGAATCCAGCCACTTTATTGGCGTTTTCTGGACTCCTGCCTGCGCAGGATTGACAAATCAGGACAATCTTCTATAACATTGATTTTCCAAGTTTCAATAAAGCCCACCCTCTAACTACTACAATCACTTAGAAATTCGCATTTACTAAGTTTTTAGGCTTTCTACTTCTTTATTTTTCTTATGATTTCCCTCTGGCTCAGGTTTCTCTTCACCTTTTTTCGCAGGAGTTGCCTGAATGTTTAGTCGCTCTTCGGCCGCCTGGAGGATTGCCCCTAATGTTTGAGTATAAGATAAGCCTGCAATTTTTGCCATTTTTGCCAAATGCCCATCCCAGCACCAGCCCGGATTGGGATTGACTTCGAGTAATTTCGGATTGCCCTGTGAATCAAGCCTCCAATCAAATCTTGCGTAATCCCGGCATTCAAGTCGCTCAAACAATTTCAGGCAACATTCGATAATCAGTTTCTCGGCATCATCCGACAGATTTGCAGGAATTGATTTAATGTTCCAGTACGGTGAGTCCGGCTGCCACTTGGCTTCATACCCGCATATTCTCGGCAGTTCCAGCGGCAACGCCGAGTAATCTTCTTCGATTATAGGCAGAACCGTATAAGATTCAGGCGGATTTCCTATCATACCTAAGGTCAGGTCTTTGCCCGTGAGAAATTCCTCGACGAGGATTGGCTTCTCATAGCCGAATTTCTCTCTAATTTCCGAGATGGCATTGACAAGCTCCTCGATAGTATTTGCAACGCTTCGCTGAGTGATTCCAAAACTGGAATCTCCGAAGTTGGGTTTAACAATAACTGGAAAGCCAATTTGAAGCTCAAAAATATCATCCTGCGGTTTTATGAAGAATGCATCCGGAACTGGAATCTGCATCTCCATTGCAATTCCGCGCACAAGTGACTTGTCATAGCAAAAAGCAAGGCATTGTGGTCCACCTCCCGTATATGGAAAATCGAGCACTTCCAGCATAGATGGTACATGAAGCTCTTTCCGGGCATCGTTGTTGTAACCCTCATCACATAAATTTAAAACAAAGTCTGTCTTTGGTTTCAGCTTCACTAAGTCACTAAACAAGCTGTCATGGCTGGTGAGGTATGTGATTTGATATTTGTTCAGGTCCCTTAACGCATTTTTCAGCTGGTCGATTGTGTAAAAATCATCATCATCAAAAACAGACAACGGTTTTAAAGGATCGGGCTTGTTAGGATCGCCTAATATCACCACTATGTTATTGGTCAGCTCTTTCTTCTTTACAGGTGTCCACTCTTTTCTGACCACGGCGGTTAGTGTGATGCGTCTTTCCATCATTCCCAGGTCCTGGTTGCGTTGGGAATCCACAGATATATCGCTGTGGATAGTGAAATCTCTAAAGCCGGCCTTTTTGAACAGCTCTTCCAGATTTTTGCGGGTATAAAGCCGCTCAGCGTAAAACTGGTCCGCAACAACACCCTTTTTCACATGAGTGACTACCTCTCTGGAAATTAAACGCTGTTTGTCCAAGGAAAGAGACCGTTCCCTGCAGACGAAATAATTTTTGTCTATCCATTCCCACGACCTCGGCTGGAAGCGCCTTCTCAAGTACTCGCCGTCGGCAACGTCTATCAGGACCCTTCCCCACGGCTTCAACACCCTGAAGACCTCCTTCAGGACCCTGATGTCATCGTGCGGTGTTTCAAAATAGCCGAAGCTGTTTCCGGGAATCATAACCACATCGAACGTATCCGGCTGATAGGGCAGCTTTCGGGCATCTCCTTCTTTAAACTTAACACTCAAACTTTCTTTTTTATTTTGAGCTTTGGCCTTTTGAATCAGGTATCGAGAGCGGTCGAGTCCTTCGACGTTACTAAATCCCCGCCTTGCCAGCTCAAGAGCGATGCGTCCCTGTCCACAGCACAGGTCCAGAATTTTGTCCTGCGGGGACAACTTAAGGATATTTGTAAATAGATCCACCTCTTTCGTGGTAATTTGCGCATCGTCAATTACATCACCATCCGTTTTCAGATAAATTGGATTGAAAATCCACCGCCACCAGTCCGGCTGGACGTGCTCTTCCAGGTCCGGCACGGGCCCCAGAGACCTTACACATCCCACAGTGCTTTTGTTTTTTTGCTGTGGTTTATGATTCGTTTCCAGCTTCATTCTATTAAACTCCTCAACAGTGCCTAAAGTTCGTTTAACGGTTGCGGTTGCGAGGCTCGTTTCGTCAAACGTTTAACGATAAACGTAACCGTAACGAGTTGCGCAACCGTAAAACGATTAACGAAACCGTTATTTGTTTACAATTTTACAAGTTACCATTTAACCAATTTCCAATTACCATTTCGACAGAAGAAATATTTAGACAATTCGGTGAATTGCTGTATCTAAAAGGTTTTTTATTATCGACGGATAAAGATATGACTGTAGCCGCAGTGTCGATGCTCACCAGACAAAGCTGATGACACCGACATAGGTCTTCAACATCTTCATTCAATTCTGCCATTTACAAACTGCCTCTCATCCCTCGTCTCTAAAGCCGTGATGAGAAATAACTCCATCAGGCTATGCGCTGAATACTATACTTTAACTTTTTAAAGTCAATAAGACATACACATTTCCTGATAGTTTTTTTTCAAGCATTAACCAATCCCACGGGTTTCAAAAAGAAATGCCATGCCCACGGGCCTGTCCTGAGCATGGTCGAAGGATGGCAGAGCTAATCGTCGCCCGTTCTCTGTCGTCTGTCTTCTGTCCTCCGCCGTCTGTTCTCCGCCCATCACCATTTAGCTAAAAAACCCTGCCATAGTGATGGCAGGGCTAACCAAATTATGAATCCGCGTTCATCCGCGAAATCCGCGGTTCACTTTTCCAATAGGTCCGGGCGCCACTTTTGAGTACGCTCCAGGGCCTGCTGGCGGCGCCACTGGGCAATTTTCTTGTGGTCGCCGCTGAGCAGAATTTCGGGCACTTTCATTCCACGAAAGACTTCCGGCCTTGTATATTGTGGATATTCCAATCCGCCTCCGGCGGTCTCGCTGAAGGAATCGTCTTTGGCGGAAGTCTCATCACCGAGCACGCCGGGCAGTAACCTGACTACCGCATCGATAACTACCATAGCTGCCAATTCGCCGCCGTTTAGAACATAGTCGCCTATCGAAATTTGCTCAGCACCCAGGCCGATGCGAATTCGCTCATCGAAGCCCTCATACTTGCCGGCAATCAGAATTAACCTGTTTTCTCCGCCTAATTCAACCGCCTTTCTCTGGTCAAATTTTTGTCCTTGGGGTGTAAGCAGAATGACCCTGCTTTTTTCGGGAGATAGCTTGCAGACATGCTCGAAGCAATCGAACACCGGGCCCGGCATCATTACCATGCCCGGCCCACCTCCGTACGGCTTATCATCGACCTTGCGGTAATTGTCGGCTGCAAAGTCTCTGATGTCGGTTATGACAATTTCGACTATATGCGCCTCTTGTGCCCTTTTTAATATCGAGCAGCTCAAAGGCGATTCGAAAGCCTGCGGGAAAAGCGTAAGAACATCAATCCTCATTCCATACCCTTCGGGAGACAGAAATCAGACGTCAGAAGGCAGAAGTCATTTTTCTGTTTTCTGTCCTCTGTCCTCTGTTTTCTGTTCAGCAGAATCTTGTTCTACAGCCTCCGACTGAATTTTGTTCTCCACTTTTTCTGCCGGTTCTGTTTTAGCTGCCTCAGCCTCTTTTTCCTCAGCCACGGCTTTAGATTTTTCCTCTACTTGCTGGGCTTGTTCTACTTGAGCCTTTTCCTCGGCTTTGGCTTTTTCTTTCTCTTCAGTCTCAGCTTTCTGCTTTGCTTCGGCTTCAGCTTTGGCCTTTGCTTCTGCTTCGACTTTGGCTTTTTCTTTCTCTTCAGCGTCGGCTTTGTCTTCCGCTTCTGTTTTAGCCATTCCGGCTTTTTCAACCTCGGCCCTGGGCTGCTCTTCGGCCTCAACTGAGGGTTTTTCCTCCGCTTCGGCTTTTGGTTCTTTCTCAGGCTTGGCTTTAGCTTTCTCATCGGCTGCTTTTTCTGCCGGCTCTGTTTTAGCTGCCTCAGCCTCTTTTTCCTCAGCCACGGCTTTAGATTTTTCCTCTACTTGTTGGACTTGCTCTACTTGAGCCTTTTCCTCAGCTTTGGCTTTTGTTTCAACTTCAGCTTTTGCCTTGGCTTCAGCTTCTGCTTTAGCTTTTTCTTTCTCTTCAGCCTCAGCTTTCTGCTTTGCTTCGGCTTCTGCTTTGGCCTTGGCTTCGGCTGCTTTGGCTGCTTCGGCCTCAGCTTTAACTTTTTCCTCGGCATCTTTAACAGCCTTTTCTGCAGCGAGCCTTTCGGCTTTTGTAAAGAACTTGCCTTTGGCGCGGGCCAAAGCCTTTGCCCTTGCCCGGCGGGCAGTTTTTTCCTCAGCGTATTTATGTTTTATCCCCTGGCGGAGCAGGATTTGCGAAACCGTGTCGCTTGGTATTGCACCTTGATTTATCCAATATTCAACACGCTCACGGTTTAGCACAACCTGCTTGGCCGGGTCTTTTTCAATAGGGTCGTAATGGCCAAGCTTTTCAAGGACTTTGCCGTCACGTGGCGTGAAGGCGTCAACCGCATTGATTCTGAAGAACGGCCGATGCCGCCTTCCCATTCGGGTCATTCTGATCTTTACTGCCATAATTTTTCCTTTCTTTAATTTATAATCAATTTTCGCGACTTATATCGTGCGAGTCACGAAAC
>CAZRMQ010000092.1:0-8331 GCA_964601185.1 uncultured Pirellulales bacterium | reverse complement strand
AATTTTAGAAAAAACTCAATGAAAACAGCTTTTACAAAAAAAGATTTGGCAGTCGCGTTAATCTGTGTGTTGTTTTTATTAATGAACTTCGGAGCAATTGGTGACAGCGGCCGAAAAAGAGCTAAAGAGATGGTTTGTCTTTCGAACCTAAACCAATGGGGTCATATCTTCTCAATGTATACCGAAGCAAATGACGGCAAATTCTGGACCGGCGTTTATTCCACTGGATATTGGTGGCCTTGGCAACTCGAAGAGCAGTATAAGGATTGGAAGCAGAATAAAACCTGGTTTTGCCCGAATGCAACAACACCTACTGTTGACGAAAAAGGAAATATTTCGCCAACACTTAATATCTTCAATGCCTGGGGCATCTATAAAGGTGAGCAAGGAGGGTATAGTTCAGGTCCAAATGGCATAGCTGGAAGCTATGGTCTTAACGGCTACGTTCTTAATATACCAATTAATACTACATTTGACAGGGGTATATCTGCAAAGAATGGCTGGAGGACCACTAATGTGGACGGCGCAAGCAATATACCGCTGTTCATAGATGCACTGCGTTTCGACCTCTGGCCGTGGCCTGAAGATGCGCCTGCCTCTAATGAGTATGCTGCATGGACGTCTACCGGTCACATGGCCCGATGTTGCATTAACCGGCACAATGGAGCAGTGAACTGCCTCTTCTTGGATTTCTCTGCAAGAAAGGTTGGACTTAAAGAGTTATGGATTTCAAAATGGCACCGAACGTTCAATACGGAAGGCCCATGGACAATGGCCGGCGGTGTTTGGCCGAGCGACTGGCCCGAATGGATGAGAAATTTTAAGGATTACTAATAACGATATAAAAGCGGCGCATTATGGTCAAACCAAAAGGATTTACCCCATTGGAAATACGCACCAAAAGCAGACGTCCCAAGAAGCTGGGATCGCTTCTAAGGGGATTTAGCCCGTTAGATAGATTAAAACATCTAATGGGTTTTACGTTGATAGAGCTGCTGGTTGTAATTGCCATCATCGCGGTGTTAATGGCGATATTGATGCCGACGCTACAGCAGGCCAGAGAGCAGGGCAAACGCATAGCTTGTATGAATAATCTGCGGCAGCTAATCCTTGCCTGGAACTTGTATGCCGATGATAACGACGGCAAAATAGTATGTAGATGGACAACCAAACAAAAACGCCTGGGTATACTGGGAATCTCCCGGCTCAATAGAAGATAAAATACAGGGCGTCAAAGATGGGTATCTATATCAATATTGTCCGGAGTTAAAACTCTACAAATGCCCGACAGGTGTACGCGGCGAGGTGGTGACATACGCTATAGTTGATAATATGAACGGCCATCCTGAGATTGCTGGAGTTACTCTGCCTCCAATTAAAAACAGGGTGCAAATTCGCAATACAATCAACCAGATTGTTTTCCTCGACGAGGGCAGGCTAAGTCCCTCAAGCTAGACCATCTATTACTACCAGGAACGGTGGTGGGACCAGATCACGATAAGACACGGCAATGGGACAAATTTAGGTTTCGCCGATGGGCATAGTGACTACTGGAAGTGGAAAGACCCACGAACAATAGACATCGCCAATATGGATTACAATTACTGGCAAAGTACAGGCCGGCTTGGCGCTCTGGCTAACTCGCCCGGTAATGAAGATTTGCAACGGGTGCAAAGAGGCGCATGGGGGAAATTGGGGTACGAGCCTTCGAACTAATATTTGCACTCGTTGATTCTACCAACCAAATTACTCAAAAGCCTTTCGCAGCAGGTCAAGGCTTTTGGGTATGGCCGTTTTGTAGTCTTCGTTTCCTTCGAATTCGAGCGACACATAGCCCCGGAAGCCATGTTTGCGCGTTATCCGGGCAATGCGGGGATAATCCAAATCGAGCGTGTACCAGATACCGCCGCCATAGTAGGTTTTGACCTGCATAAATACGGCCTCCGATGCGCACTGGTCGAGCTTGTTATAGGGGTCTTCGAGAAAATTGCCTGTATCAAGCAGCACCCGCAGCCAGGGCGAATCAATGGCGTTTATTATCCTCATAAGACCTTCTGGTGTACGTGACAGGCCCCAGTGGTTTTCCAAGCCGAGGATCACGCCGCACTTCTCCGCGGCAGGCAGACATTTTTCTATGCTGTCGATAACCCATTTAAAGCCATCATCCTCTGTATATCCCGGCAAAACCGGTTCAATGCCGCGATTCTTCATCAGCTCATCGAAGCTTTTCGTAGTGCCCCATCTGCCGGTGTTAATGCGTATGATGGGTATGCCGAGACTATAGGCCAGCTCTATACATTTAATGGTGTGGTCTATATTTTTCTGCCTTGCTGCTTCGTCAGGCGAGACAAAACTTTGATGCGTGGATAGGCAGCACAAGTCAACGCCGTTGATAAGGGCACGTCGCTTGAGGTTTTGGAGATAATCGTTGGATTCGTTTTCCATTTGTATATGGAGTATATCCACGCCATCAAAGCCCATCTGCGCAGTCTGGTCAATGCAGTCTTCGATAGGAAGTTTCAAGCCATCTTTGAAACGCCAGAAGGAATAGGTAGCAAGAGCGATGCGGTTGGATTGAGTTTGCTTTTGTTCCGAACCGGGCGTTGTGGTGTTTGTTTGCTCGTTAGGCTCTTGGCCAAACGACCGAGAATTGAAACCGGCAGCGGCTGCAACAGCAGCACAGCGCCCCAAAAAAGTCCTGCGTTGAATCATTTTTCCCATCGTTTACTCCAAACTTTAGCTCACTACCGTAAGGGATCCCATAGGGATTTAAATACTTTTATTTGTAATAGTATCAAGCTCTCCCGCTCCGGCTCTGCGAGCCTTCGCCGAGACAAGAGCTGCTATTTGCATAAACCTCGGCATTGTATAATCGAAGAACCTCTTATAGGCATCGCAGAAATAGCTTACTCGATGCTCGTTTCGCACTTGGCTGTCGAGTATCGAGCATCGAGAATCGAGCATCTTTCCATCCTTCATACAGCCACCGCGGCAGACAGCAAGATGTCTACAGAGAAGACATTTGTTATCAAGATTTAGCTTGGCTCTGGCAAAATCCCGCTTCTTGTCACTGACTGCCAGCTTCTCTATCGGCGTTTCAAAGATATTACCCAATCGCCAGCCGGCTTCAACAAAAAAATCACAGCAGAAAGCATCGCCGCTGTGCTCAACAACAATATACTGACTACATTGCCTATCGAATGTGCAAATAGTATGTCTTCCCGTAATGCAATAGGAAAGCACCGAATCAAAGACACGAATGCGCAGATTTTCCGGACCATAGTCGTACCAGCGGTCAAATAACCTGCACAGAAATTCGCCGTACTGCTGTGGCGTAATTGAAAAATCCATAATTTCTCCTGTTTCTGGATTTGATTCTATACAGGGAATAAATTGAAGATATTTAATGCCGTTTTCGATGAAAAAGTCGAAAATTTCATTCGGATGTTCGACATTCATGTTGTTCAGCAGAACAAGTGCATTGAATTCAACCTTGTGCTCTTTGCACTTTTCGATAGCCCTCATTACCCTGTCAAAGGTGCCGCAACCGCCGTGGTCGAGTCGATAGCGATCGTGGAATTCCTTGGGGCCGTCGATACTAATACCTACAAGAAACCTGTTTTCGCGTAAAAACCGGCACCATTCGTCATCGAGTAAGATTGCATTGGTTTGCAGGCAATTGGCTACTTCCTGACCGTCGGCTCCGAATTTCTTTTGCAGCTCTACAGCTTTTTTGTAGAAATCCAGACCCATCAATGTTGGTTCCCCCCCCTGCCAGATAAATGTAGCCGGTGAAAAACGCAAGCGCATATAATCTTCAACCAGTTTCCGGAGCGCATCATCACTCATTCGCTGTCTGCCCGTACCGACCTCCGGCGTCCTGTCCTTGTAGAAACAATATCTGCAATCAAGGTTACAATGAGAGCCGGACGGCTTGATTAAAAGTGTAAACGGCTGCATTTGCTTCTTTTTTCCTATTTTTTCTATTTTTATTAAGACCCATTAAGTATGCATTTTTTGTGGCAGAAGCCATTATGTCAAGGCTGTTCTCTATCATCTGTCTTTCCGTCCTCAGTCGTCTATCATCTGTCCCTTCGACTTCGCTCAGGGCAAGCTTCTGCTCCGAGATTGGCTTTGAATTGGGTTTGTTTTCACCAAATGTCCAACATAGTTTTTTCTCATAATCCCTTGATATATTTAATCTTACGTCCATTTGACTTTTTCCCAAATTGGCTTTGTTTTGCATAAAAATAGGCCGATTTGTAGAGGATTCTCGACAATTGTAGAGCAGGTTGTTTAGTTTCGTTGTACGTTTATAGGTTGCGCAACTGGTTTCGATTAACGTTAGACGTCCAACGTGACGAGCAGCGCGACCGCAACCGGACATTCGCTTCCTGTTATCCTGATTTTCTGATAGCCAGATAACCTGATAATCCTGCGTCTTCAATAATCTCCCCCATTCTTGATGCGTTTGTCTTATGTTTTCCCGTCCCGCCTCCGGCGGGCAAGCTTCTGTCCCCCGTCTTCTGTCTTCCGACTTCTGACTTCTGTCTTCCGACTTCTGACGGGTATTATACCAAATTCTGCCTATTTCTCAATAAAAATCTTGGGGGAAAAGTTAAAAGTTCAAAGTGTAAAGTGTAAAATTGTGGTATCGCTGAGCGATGGATTTCTAATTTTAACCACGAATTCAACCCGTGAGATATCGGCCTTGCCTATCTCACGGGTTAAACACGAATTGGCACAAATTTTAAGACAGTCCTCTGTCATCTGTCATCCGTCTTCTGCTTACGGCCTAACGGTATCTCTTTCATTTTTTCTAATGTAGGGGCTTTCTTTAATACATCAAGAACACCAAGCAACTCTTTCTTGGATATTGAATCGCGGGACATCGCAGCATTGAGCAAACGAATTGCCACTTCGATATGAGAACAAAGATGTTTTGCAAAACCCCTTAATCTATGTAATTCAGATTGTCTCTCGTCAGGCGGATCATCTTTTAGTTCGTCCATTTTTTGTTGACACTCCTTTCCGCAACCATATAATAAAAATGTTGACACCTCTTAGAGGGCCTGGATATTTGCGCATTTGAACATGCCCTATCTTTCATCCTCTTTATTTAAGAGCTCGAATTCGGCTGGTTCGTAATTAGGGTCTTTGTATTTATTATTACAAATGTCGCACTTATAAAAACCATCATCTGGAGGTGGTAATGGGGTTCGTCTTTTATCCCCGTGGTAACAAACGAAACAAAATCGAACATTTTTTTTAACGCCTTTTTTATAGAGCCAATAAAAACCCTCCTCATAAACCATCTTCTCTCCAAGAAAATGGCACTTCAAAAACTCAATAAAACTTCTGTACAATTTACCAATTGATGGTATAATATGTTTTCCAGAGACAGATATTTGTACCATTCTTAGGCTCAGTTTGCTTCGGGCGGATTGGGCTTTTTTTCAAAAGATTATTGTTTTCGGGATTGTATCATGGAGAAAATCATAATCACCACTAAAGAGTTTGAAATGGACAAATCAAGGTAATATAAATGTTAATTCACCCGTATCCATATTCATGTAACCGTTGCCTGTTTTCTGAAATATAGTCCCCGTATCAAGGTTCATTATACTGCCATCATTTAATATTGTGCTTAATTCGCCTGTTTGTGCATCCATTATAGAGTTTCCCGTTACAAATAACATGTCTCCGGAATTTATATCCATCCAGGTATCTCCCGTTCTGACCCATATACGCCCTGTTTGTGGATTGACAAAGCTGCCCTGTAAGTTGGTGGGATATGAACTTGTATTTTGCTCGATGGAACCTAATCCAACCAAACCGGAATAAAGCGTTTTTTCCCAAAAAGGTGTTTTTGGGTTACGAGGTTTCTGGGCTATTGTTGCATAGCAGTAGTTCATTACAACCACTGCCTTATCCGGTGTGCCAAGGTCAACTTTCTCAGATGCAAACTTTTCGAATAGTTTTACAGCTTCTTTTTCGTACTCATAACCATATATCTCATTGAACATACTTAGGATTCGAGTATATGTTTCATCTTTGCTGTAACCTTGCTGGCGAATATACCTGGCTCTATTTAAGATTGTAGATAATTTCGGTTGTTGAGTTGCATTGGCACACCCCCCCACCACCAGTAGTATTAAGACTAATAAAATTTTTTTCATTTTTCTATTTCCCCAAAATCATTGTTCCGGCGCAACAAAAAGGACACCGCTAAATCGTTCTAACTCAAGGCCCGCCGAAAAATACACCCTTGATGCTCGTAAGCTCGCATACAAAGGAGCAATGAATTTCCTGCGTTTACCGATTTCAACGACTCGCTCCATCTAATATACCCGCTTAGTGGCAGACGGGCAAGGAAAATCTTTGTCAAACTGGAATGTTGATTATCGAATGAAGCGGATATACAATCAGAATGAAAAAAATATTCGGGACGGCAGGTAGCTCCTGCCAAGCGGCTCAGGCAAGGTTTGTTTTGTGGCTCACCTGCCTTTTTATCAGCCTTGCTTGAACCGGCCCGATGAAAGACAGATGAAAATGAAGCTTAAGGACTCTGGGTGGTTAGAGAAACTCATAAAGGCACTGAAAAACTGGAAGGAACATGCAACCACTTATGGCTCTGATTCTGATGGGTCAAAGGCTTATGGTTCAGATGTCATGACACTCTTATTTGAAAATTCACAACACCTCGATGAATATCAACGTAAATTCGGGGCAAGTACTATTTCACAGCAGCATATTTTGCATTTTGTTAGTAATTCGGACAGGTTTACGTCTGTAGAAATTAAGAGCATGGGGGGAGAAAATGATTACCTTGCGTTTTGTGAAGATGGTTTTCTTATTGCAGACTTTGAAAAGTGGCAAAAAAAACAAGCAGAAGCAGATCAAAAGGATGCTGATGGTAGAACAGGCAGGATCAACAGTTTTTTCTGGACGCTCTATGAAAAAACTCTGAAAGCTTTTTTTGATTCGCTTCTGGGAAAATCTTGAGGCTAAGTGAAAAGCGTTTTGTTGGCAACATGTAGGGTGGGTTGTGCCCACCATTATTCTATCGGAGTGCAATGCACACCCTACCACATAAATAAGAACCCTGCCACCTCACTCCGCCCAAAAGATAACCCTGCCATAGTGATGGCAGGGCTAAACGTCCTTCGCGATTTCGTTTCAATCCGTGTTAATCCGCGAAATCCGTGGTTAATTTTCTTTCTATGTCTTCTGTGGCTATTTTAATTGATTAGTCGAAGGGCAAGCAGGTGGCGGAATTGTTACTTTTATATTGTTTTGTGCTTTTGTAGCCATTGGGTGGCCCATTTTTCGGCTTGCGCAAGGGTTTTTACGACGCCTTTGAGCTGGGCGATGTACATCTGCTCGGCTAATTGTCCCAACGTGGGGCCTGGCACAGCACCTATGACAAAGACCTATGCGTCAAGATATGCAGTTACACACAGAGCTGGAAAAGTGCCAACCTATGCTACTCTGCGTAGTACGCTACGAAGCACGAGCCAGTTGCGTGAATCCGCTTTTCCTATCAGCTCTTACAAACCACCTCTGGTAGGTGAGGCCGCTCCTGTTATGCGCAACTCAGACTCCAGTGGAATTGTTTCCTCCATCGCTTCCGGCTCTTGTGGTGACAGCTCGATGTTGAAATGCTTCTGTAAGGCTGCCAATCTTCGGTCAAGCATCTCTATCTTTTTGTTCAACATCTGCACTTGTCGGCTGAGCCTGTCGATTTTGTTATCCACCGCTTCGACCTTCGACTCCAATCTCATGCGAGTTACATCAAGCTCTCCTTTGGTTAACGGCCTGTGAGATGATACCATTAGACCTGTGGCCACAATTAGAACTGCTACTCCTTTTAGCATTTACCTTTACCTCCATATAAGTGTTATGATTGCAGATGTATTATAAAACCAAACTGTTAAAACTGCAAACCTACTTTCTGGTTTGTTTTTTATTTTTGTATGTGTTTAGCCACATATTGTAGTAGACCATCCCCAAGCTGCGCTTGGGGCTGCCACCCTTTATAATTTCATTGGGTGGCAGCCTCAATCCGACATGATGGCTTAACCAACATGGCGGATTGGGGATGGTTTGCCCCGGCTAAACATGTACTTATTTTTAATAAAAAAACCCCGCAATAAATCCATCCCCTCGGCTTTGCTCGGGGGCAGGGCCGAGCGAGGTCGAGGGATTGCGGGGCTAAACCCCGTTAGAAGCTCTTCGCCCTTCTAACGGTACTCACACGGGGCATTCTAACGGGGTAAATATATATGGAATGGATCCCCGCCGGAGTTTATCCCGTACTTTGATAGGGGG
>CAZRMQ010000091.1:6996-8422 GCA_964601185.1 uncultured Pirellulales bacterium | reverse complement strand
AGTAATCCCGCAATAAAACCAGAAGAACTTCATCGCCTGATCAATCCGTACACGCGGGTTTGTATTTTTTATCAAAATAATAAGAACCAATGCCAAAACATACTTGCCCAGTCCGGCTAAGAAGTGTGCTCCGAAACCACCAAGGAAAACTATCACTAAAAACAGCGGCAATGCGACCAACATTACTGCCTGGGCAAGTTTCCAGACAGCGAGCAAAGCGCCGGAATATTCCATTAAAACGCCGCCTCCCAGCTCGGTCTCGGCCTCGGCAATATCAAATGGAACAAATCCAAGCTTTGCCTGAATACACAGTAGTGCTACTAAAAACGCCAGAAACCCTGAGATGCTGAGAACAGGAGCTTGCTGAGCAATTGCAGCCAAACTGATCTGGCCGCCTGTTTTGATGATCACTACGATAAAAGCTAATACCAGCGATAGCTCATAGCCCATAACCAGCTTCATCTCTCGTGCCGTGCCGATTGACGCATGCGGACTGGCGCTGGCAGAACTTCCGAGAATCAATGCCAGTGACGGCAGTGTCATTAGATAAATCGCCACAATAATGTCACCAAGAAAAGCTGTTTGGACGATAGCTATCCGCCAAAGCATTATCGAAAGAAGCAGTATGCCTGCAAGGCTGACAAGAGGTGCTGCAATAAATATGGTTTGCTGAGCTTCCTGCGGTACAAGAATTTCCTTGCCCATCAGCTTCATAATATCGTAAAGCGGCTGTAAAAGCGGCGGACCAACACGCCACTGCACTAACGCACTGACCTTGCGCACTATCCATGAAGCAATCAAGCCAAGGACGACAGTGCCTGGAATAACAACAATCCAGAACAAGATATTTAATGGAATACTCATTTAGCTACCGCCCCTTCGTGTCTGAAGCCATATCTTTTTCCTTCAAAAACGGCTCCCACGTACTACCGCCGGCAACCCGAACTACAATATCTTCAAAGATCTCCACCAAATCCTTCTCTTTGTCCAGGTTAACTTCTCTATAATCTATACTGCCATCCTGACAGGTAGTAACGCATAAAGGCTTTTCGGCCGGCTTCAATCTGCCCTTACATCGGTCACAAACACTGCTCGGAAAAGGTATCAAATCCGTATAAATCGTCCCGAAGGGACAGGCTATCGCACAACTGCCACAGCCGGTGCACAACATATTCGCTCGTTTAAGAATACCATAATCGTCCAGGCCGCCCCCTACAGGAATCTTCCTTTCGCTGTGCACTTTTTCCAAAGCTCCCACAGGACAGGCATTGATACATGGAGCAGACTCACATCGCCGACAGATTAAAGCAAAACGAATCATCTCCAGCAGCGAGTCGAATCCGTTATTATCCGGGTGATGCTTATACGAACAACGTACTTTGGACTCACCTTGAGTTTTGCTTTTTGCTAAATCTATTACTAACTT
>CAZRMQ010000091.1:0-6896 GCA_964601185.1 uncultured Pirellulales bacterium | reverse complement strand
AGTCCCAAATCTTTGGGTAGCCTTTTATCTGGTCGTAGGTAAAGACAGGCCCATCTTTGCAAACGTAATATTTTCCTATCATGCAGTGGCCGCATTTGCCGAAGCCACAGCTCATATTCTTTTCCATCGAAAGATAAATATCTTTATCCGCGAATCCAAACTCCAATAATTTCAATGTAGCAAACTTCATCATGATCGGTGGACCACAAACTACCGCGACAGCATTTTTGATGTTCACATCATCGGGCTTGAGGATTGTGGTTACCACACCGACGTTGCCCTTCCACTGCCCGTTTGCTTTATCGACAGTCAATTTCATATCAACGCCGTTGATCTTTTGCCAGGGGCCAAAGAGCGTTTTTTTATAGATAAAGTCTTCCGGCGTTCTTGCTCCATAGCGACAAACCACAGATTTGAAATCTCTTATTCTGTCTATCAAAGTTAAAAATAACGACCGAATCGGTGCTAAACCCACACCGCCGCTGACAATATACACTTCTTTGCCGACAAAATTCTCAACCGGATAGCCGTGTCCATAAGGCCCGCGAATGCCGACCTTCTGCCCCTTTTTGCACGTGTGCAGCAAATCCGTCACCCGCCCGGCTTTCATAATGCTGATTTCCATTTTCTCGGTATCAGCCGGGGACGAAGAAGGAGTAAAAGGTGCCTCGCCTTCGCCCGGCAAGGTCATCTCTACAAACTGACCCGTCTCAAACTTGAACGGCTGTTCAGTCACAACGACATAGCTTTTTATCGTTGGAGACTCATCTATAATGTCAACAACTTCACTATTGATTGGTTGGTATAAAGTAGGTTTCATTTAGCTACCGCCACTTTATGTCTTTACTTTTGTCTTCCCGAGTTCCTCATTTAGTTTTTTCAACACATTCCTTATATCCACGCCGCCGGATTCCGCGTCAACGCATCTTCCACAGCCTATACACATCTGCAGGCCGTACCTGTCCAGAAAATAAACGAATTTGTGCATAAGACGATGTCTTAATCTGTCACCGAGCACCTTGCGAGGATTGGCGCCGCCGGCAACTTGCGCATACGCCATCCTCATACAGCTGTCCCACATCTTCATCTTGGCGAAGTAATCTTTCTGCCTGGTGTCGTAGAGATAAAAGCAGTGACAAGTCGGACAAATACGCGTACAAGCCTGACATTCGATACAGGTGGTGGCCTCAACGTCATAAACATCAGAAGCCTCAGTCTCATTCATCATGTCCCTAATCGGCGTATCGAACTTCAGCTCAGCATTATTCTTTTCGAGCTGTTCGAGGGTTTCGGTCCTGAGTCTGTCCCGCTCGACTAAAACCTCACTACTTGCCTTCGTAAAAAGCTCTGAATGTTTTTCTACAAATTCCCTGCCCTTTTGTGAGCCTATCTCAATTACAAAGCCATTACTAACCTGGGTAAGATTCAAGTCAAAGCCATGGTCCGGATATGCTTTGCCCTCAATTACATTGCAAAAGCAGCTTTCGCCGGGATCAAAGCAATCAGACGAAATTATAAACATCTTTTCCCGCCTGGCAATGTAAAACGGGTCTTCAAAATCCTCTTCTGTAAAAACCTTATCCAGGATTTCAATCGATCGCAAATCACATTCTTTAAGCCCAAAAACAGCAAATGGCTTTATGTCCTCCGGCTCAACTGGCTCAGGGAAAACCGCAGCAAGCTCGCGCAGTGGAAACAGAAACTCTTTCACCGGTGTACAAGCACGGATATTGTTAAATTCAACCGGAGTCTCAGCAGAAGAGGTATATCTACTAAACACATAATGCCGCTCACTTTTTTTCGGGACATAAAGGTCCCCGGACTCAGCAACAGCATCCAGAAACGGCTTTAATTTACCTATAAAGACTGTTTCCATTTTTTCGTATCTCTTATCTCGTTTTTCGTATCTCGTTTGTGTAGTGCGTTTTTCCCTCAGCAAGACGCAATACGCATTACGCTCGCCTGCACCACGTTTCACACCGGCATATAATAAGGTAAACGCGCCAGATCCATCGCAATATCAATGGTTATTACTTTGACTTTCCTAGGAACCGTGATATAGCACGGAGAAAAATTCAAGATGCCCTTTACCCCTGCTTTGAGCAGCGCTTCAGCAGTTGACTGGGCCGCGTCTCGTGGAACAGTTATAATCGCAATGTTAATTCCCCTTTTTTTCAAAGTGGAAATTTTCGAAATATTTTCAATTGCGATATTACTTATTTTCCTGCCGATTTTCTTCGGATTAACATCAAAAGCTGCGGTTATGTTGAAGCCATACATTTTGAAACCTGGATAGGCTAAAACCGCCGAGCCCAGATTGCCCACTCCAACCAAAGCTGCCCTTTTAACAACATCAAGTTTGAGAATCCTCTTTATTTGCACTGAAAGTTTTTCGAGGTTATAGCCGACTCCCGGCGTACCAAAATCGCCGAAGTAAGAAAAATCCTTTCTGATCTGCCAGGAGTTGACACCGACGAATTCAGCTAAATCCCTACTGGATATTCTCTCTTTGCTCAGAGCTTTCGAAAACATCAGTGCTCGCAAATATATCGGCAATCGCCGTATTGTCTCATCTGGAACTTTTCGATACCTCATTTATACTCTACGCCTACCTTGAACTTGTGTTCACATTCACAAATTGAATCGTAATTTAGATTAAACTATCCAGACTGTCAAGAAAATCTTTTTTTTTCTGACCGACATTTTGTTCACAGCGATTTTCAATTATCAGTTTTAGAGATATGAGAAATAAGGGTTTCTGATTATTCTGTATTCAGCTTCTTATGGAAGCAGACATGATGATAATATAAGGTGGATGTTTTATTAACCTTAGCGGCTGCCTTCCCATAGCGACCAGCCGCCGCTCATGCTTGCAAATGGTGTTCCGCCGTAGGCGCCGATGTTCACTATGCCTCCATGAGGCATACGCTCACGTCCTGGGTAAACGCTCGGATCACCGGCGTCGATGCAGGGACTTGTCACGGAGTCCGTCACCCATGCGTTGTCTCCCGGAGTGAATCTGCCATACCTTGACTTCAGATGGTAATCCGCCTGTGTGGGGTTAGAAGGGTCGGCAAACAAGGGGTCTGTATTTATGTTGCCGGTATCCCTGCCGATGGCACTGGCCTGCGAGATGCAACTATATCGAGCACGGCATTGGAACAGGTCTCCATTTGAGTTGTTCCAAAGAATACAGTTTGTTATCGCAGGATCCGCTCCATCATAAGCGACAATCCCGGACTGGTTATCGGTTATAGTCAAATTGGTCAGATTAGGCGAAGCACCGGAGCAGAAGATGCCTCCTTCGCTGCAACCGGTAATGACGAAATTGCGCAGCACGCTCTTAGAGCTCTCGGCGCCGTAGAAGGAAAAAGCATAACCATTCGGGGCCGTAACCACGGCTGCATCGTCTGCGCTCTGCAGCGTTACTGCTTTGCGGTTGAAGGTCACTTCTTCCTGATAAAGACCCGGCCAGACCACGATGGTATCGCCTTCGATGGCCTCATCCACAGCTCTTTGAATAGTTGCGAATGCATCGCTTCTGCTGGTGCCGGAGTTACCATCGCTGCCACCCGTACAGTCAACATGAAACATCAAAGGCCCGATGCTTTGGCTTGCCTCACGAGTTCCTCCGAAAGCCCCCATATTAATACGCCTGCCGTTTGGATAAGGCTCTGCACCGACTGAATCCTGGGGGTCACCAGCGTCAATACAAGGGCTGTGAGAGCTGTCCATGACCCACTCTCCATAAAGTGGCTCAAAACGGCCGATGATCGACTGCAGGTGATAGTCTGTTCCTGCCGATGCAAACAGAGGAGGTGAGCTAATATTGCCCGGTCCTGGATAATACTGCTCGGTATTTGAATAGAGAATGGGATTGCTCGAAGCTGGATTATCGAGCAAAATATCTGTACCATCGTTGTACCACACAATACTGTTACTAATTACAATATCACTGTTGACCGCGTAAATCCCACCTACTGAAGCTCCTGACAATCTATTGTCGGCAACTGTGCAGTTTGTTATGCGCACATATTCCATTGTGCTGTCCTGCTGGGCGTTGGCCAGCGGACCGATGAAGAGGCCGCTGCCGGTATCGGCGGTATTGTTTGATATAATACAGCCATCCAGGGTGAGCTGTGAAGAAGAGCCTCCACAGAATATCCCACCGCCTCTGAAGTTTGCCGTCTCTGCCACAGGACGATTATAAGATATGTCACAATTTGACAGTTGTGCTTTACTCTGCCAACAATATACTCCCGCCCCGTGACCTAAGCCGACGTTATTTTGGATAGTACAGCCAATGATTGTGGCATCGGAACCTCCGATCAAACCGATGCCGGCCCCATTTCCAGATTCTGCCCTCACTCTGGTGGAATCGGCATAACAGTCCTCAATTGTACAATCAAGGATTGTTGGTTCACCACCGGCAGAACCGATGCCGCCTCCCAGGGCTGCTGTGCATTGTTTGATTACACAGCCAACAATGGTTGGGCTGCTGGATTCGCAATATATGCCCCCGCCGACCTCGGAACCCGTCACGTGAGCATTTGTGATTGTAAAGCCGCGCAGAACGGAGCTCGGTCCTTCTGCTCGGTGGAAATAAAAGCCCCTGTGTCCCTCGCCCTCACAGTCGATGATTGTTTGTTCCGGTCCAACCGAGCTGCGTACGGTGACAGCCTTTCCCTGGAAGTCAATGTCTCTGTTCCCAGCGCCTCTATAGGTACCAGGAGCAACCTCAATGATGTCACCATTAGAAGCAGAATTGATTGCCCCCTGTATGGTGGAAAATCCCGACGGCACACGAATCGTGGCAGAGGACGAGTACAGACGCACATTGAGATTGTCGATCAACACCTCAGTCCCGTAGAAAATGACATAACAGGTACCCCTGACTGATTCGAGCGGAATGTTGTAGCTTCCCTGTCCAAGCTCTCTTGGAGCCGACCAGGTGATACCATCACCCGAAAGCGAGTACCGCAAATAACCCGACAGAGATGGAAATAATTCTGCGCCGTATGTATAGCGCACGTCAACTTGAAGGTACCCGTTGACTGCCATGCTGGGCTGTGCCGGGCTGAGCGGAAAACAATAAGCCAAACGAGCCGGCTGGCCGTGATAGTCTCCAAACCCTAACTCACGCTGGCCGCTGGTGAGGGTATCCATATAGTACAGGTATGGCTCAGGCGGAGGAAAGGCTCCCTGAGGCCAAAAAATTGAGTGAAGGTAGCCGTCCTCCTCGGCCTTGCTATCGCTGAAATCGTCCTGGTATTCATAGCTCCAATCAGCCAGCACAAGAGATGGAGACAGACATACTGCCGCGCCCATTAAAATAGCAGCAGTAATCCATAGTCTATACGTTACGTGCAATCTCATGTATGCTACCTCTGTGTTGGATTTAAGGTATTGAGGAATGGTAAACCCCCCGTAAAACGTGGGACTAAATATTCAGCCCCACGTTCCACATGGGATTTCCTACTCAAGTGAACCCTCGACCAACTGAACAAGCCACAAAGGACCCTGACTCCTTTTCGGAAATCCTCCTGTAGCGTACCGCCTCGTGCCGGCTGGATTTACAAACTCCTCTCCGGCTCCGTCAACAGACTGAAGATATGAGAACTTCAGGTATCCAATATCGCCCTTATCTGTAGAGAAAGCGATTTCGTCAATAACATCCGTTTCCATATCGATCTTGTAAATTATCTTGTCACCTTCTTTACCGAGCAGCTCTACCTCAGCGAATTTGCTGTCCGGGGTGTACTTTGTCTCAAACCAAATATTCTGCTCGGCTGCGTCACGGCGTACCGTATCGATTGTATGCAGCCCCATCCATGGCCGAGCCAGACCCCTGAAGAAACTGCCACCTTTGTATGTCTCAAACTTGTCATGCTCCATCCGGTGTAGATAAGCTTCTTTGAATGTATCAACTATCTCCAGAGATCCCACCTGTAGTTTAAGCCATGGGCTGTATTTTCTGCTTGTAAGATATACGAATGGAACCCGTCCCGTTCCTGTAACATCCCGGCCTTTTAACTGCCCCGTAACTCGAAAGTAAGTCCAGCCGCGTTTGTGCATGGCATCGCGGTTATCAATAATCTTAGTCGTGGCCGGCCAGTCACCCTGGAAGTAGTCCTCATCAAGAACGTTGTAATGGCGGATAAGCCACGGCTGGCTGACTCCTGTTACGTCAGGATTTGTGTTATCGCCGCGTGCAGCGATAACCAATAGTCCCCTGCCCAGAGCCGATATATGTTTCATGGTGTTTTTGCTGCCCTCGACCTGACATAGAAAGTCAATCAATTTAGGATCGTCCGTGGGCAGTTTCAGCACGCTAAGGTCACCTGCCCATAATCGGTAGTTGTTAATATGGACGGTGTCGTTATGATAATAGTAATTTGCGCGGTCGTTCTGCAATACCTGTGAATACGGCTTGGCACCAGCCGCACCTGATTTTGCTCGCAGCATCATTGACTCATCCGGACCTTGTGGAAAATAATACCAATATTCTTCAGCGCTATCACTCGTTTCGATCAGGCTCGTCGAAATCTGCCCGAACTGGCCGGTAGATGGTGGATGACGTTCAACCAATGATTTTGTAACTATAGTGCCAGTGGTCAACACCCCGGCTGCGGTTAAAGATACAATCGCCGTTTTTGTGGTCGCCAGTCCCGCAATTCCCGCTAATAAGCCGACCTTTGTTGCCGCAGCAGTAACCGTCACCTGTGCAGCGGCGGCCTCACTTGGAGCCGTCATCTTTCCGAATAATATAAGAGCAGCCAACAAAGAGCCCTTCCCGAAGCCATTACGCGAAAGCTCCTTTTGCAGAGCCTTCTTCGCACGCATAAAAAGCATACGCGTGCTAAACTCGCTACAACCCATAGATTCGGCAATCTCCG
>CAZRMQ010000090.1:0-8446 GCA_964601185.1 uncultured Pirellulales bacterium | reverse complement strand
GCCTGGTTATCTCAAAATTGAATGGCGTAAAACCTCCCGTGTGCTCGCCGAGCTTTTGGCCATTTAAGTATACTATAGAGTGGTAGTTAGCGGCGCCAAAATAGACGAAAACGCGTGTGTTGGGCTTTCCTTGATAATCACTGGCCCCTGCATCTCCCGACGCAAGGCGGGGCAGCGGGAAGGATTTCTTGTACCATATTGTACCTTCATAAAAAAAGAGTTTGTCCTGTTGTGAGTTCCAGTCGCCGGGGACATTTAGAACCCCGGATTTGTCAAAGTCATATTCTACCAGTTCGGTTTTGTTCCGGGCTTTGGCATTTTTAAAATAGCCGTTTTTGCTCGGCAGATAGCGATAATCGTAATAACCGTTCTCATAGGGATCGATAATCACCCGCCATTTGCCGTTCAAACTAACGGTTGGGCGATGGTCAACATTGATGATTAGATTCCGCTCCGCCATTGGGCGTCCTCCGTAAGCACCGTAAGGCGTCCCTTTCGGGAGAGTCCCTGGGACTGTGGAAAGCGGATATGCATTAATTGCAAAAAAAAGAATTAGAACAAAACTTAATTTAACAACCTTCATTTTAGCTCCTTTTCACCCTTCGCAGTTTCATCCTTCGCAGTCCCTTAGGGACGGAGAATGGAGCTACGGAGAACGAGCTTCTCATTTCTGTCACTTTAATTAAAGTAAAAGTGCATGTATTTGCACGACGCATTGGCGAAACTTATCAGCCGGAAGCGTTACCGTCTGCCACTTCGGGCTGCGAACTTTCATAAATGAGCGATAGTCATCCAGCTTAATACACAAAAAGACATATCTTTTTTGCGCAAAATCATAAGCCGACCTGCCATCAAAATCAACGTCGATATTCTCCATCTCATACGCAAAGATAAAAATTGCCTGATGGCCTGGGCCAAAAACTTCCTGCCATTTAGTAAGTCCATCGATATCTTCGGTCGTGACCCAGCATTCAAGGCCTGTTAATCTGTTTAGACTTGTTCCCTTAAATTTTCTCCCTTTTACCTCGACTATTATTACCTGCCCATCCTGTGGTGAGCCTGTCGAATCCATGCGAGGATATAATAGAAAATCAAAGCTCTTGACCTTGCATCTCGCAAAAGCCGCTTTTCTGCGCTCATTTATCGCAATGTACTGAACGTGATTATCAATTAACCAATTTTCAAAGGCCGCCTCATAGTGATTCCGTGGGAAATCCTTCATCTTCAATTCAGAAACCCCGCGTAAAACGCGGGGCTAAATAATTAGCCCCCAGTTTCACTGGGGTTTTGTTTATCCACAAAAAAATGGGCAAGCTCAATCAACTCCTGCTGGCCGGTTGCCATATCTTTGATAGCAAGCTTATTTGATTTGTACTCCTCACCGATGATTACGCACTTCTTGGCTTCTCTGTAAGAAGCTTCTTTCAACTGCTTGCTTAGTTTTGTGGACTTGTAACTGAAATCGGCTCTTTGCCCTGCCGATCTTAACTTCATCGTCAGTTTAACAGCAGCTTCCTTGTAAGCCTCTTCTACATAAACAACAAAATAGTCCAGCTTCTGCAGCTCGGGTTTGATTAATCCCTTTTCTTCAAGCAATATGCTCAGCACACAATCACCAATTGCAAACCCGGTAGCCGGTATATTCGGACCGCCAAAATCGCGCAGGAGATTATCATATCTGCCGCCGCCGCCAATCGCTCGCAAGAGACTTGCCTTATCATAAATCTCATAAACGATACCCGTATAGTAAGCCAATCCCCTAACGATGCCCGGATCGAATTTACAATATGTACCAACTCCCATTCGGTCCAGCCAATCAAACAGCTCTATAAGCTCATTGGTAGCCTGTTCAATTTCTGAATCTGGTTCCACCACCCTACTAATATCGCAGACCGCCTGAGTCTCCATAAAGGTTTGTATCTTATCCGCTATTTCAACATCGGGAACCTGTTCGCTTAGCATCTGCCTAAAGGTTTCGAGCGGCAACTTGTCCTTTTTGTCCAGAACAATATAAAGTGAGTCCAAACGCTCCTCGGCAATCCCAATTCTCTTAAGAAGAGCGGCAAGTAATTTTCTGCTTGATATTTTCACTACAATATCATTCGGCCTCAGCCCAACGCCTCGCAGATAATCCAAAGCGCAGAATATCACCTCAGCGTCTGCCAGCACGTCATCTACGCCGATTATGTCGATGTTCCACTGGAAGAATTCCCGGAGTCTGCCTTTCTGAGGCCGCTCGGCGCGGAACAACCTCGGTACCGAGAACCACTTGATCGGCCTTGGCAATGAATTGATACGCTGGTTAACCATTCTTGCAAGTGAGGGCGTCATCTCGGGCCTCAAGGCCAGCTCTCTTCCGCCACGGTCGGTGAGGCTAAAAAGCTGCTCGGCGATCTCGTCACCGCTCTTTATCTGAAACATCTTCAAATATTCAAAAATAGGCCCATCGTATTCTTCAAAGCCGTTACGGATAGACGCCTGTTTCCAGCCGTCGATTATCCAGTTTCTAACAGCCATATCCTGCGGATAAAAATCTCTTGTCCCTTTTACAGGTGGTATCTTCATTTCTTTCTCTTTTTCTTCACTTTCTGCTTTTCTTTCGCGTTATGGCGTAAGCCATGCTGTGCACTTTCAAATTTTTCCTTTATATACTCCTGCATCTGTCTATCATTTTTAAAGTGCAGCTCATAATAATATTTACCCTCGACATAATCACAATCTCTGTGACGGTATTGCCTGCAAATCTTCGGCCTTTTATCGTAAATTTTACAGCGATAATCTTTCTCCGAGAGATGTCGACACACATTTTTTATATTGATGTACCAGTCGCCGTCTTCCACAAAGACCGTTATACCTTTATGGCAGAGATACCATCTTACATCTTCGTAATCTTCTTTTGTCTTGGGCGTTTCAATCGGTAGAGCAAAATATCTACAGCACAGACCCGTGCATTTGTTACACTGACTTTCTTTGGCCACTATATTAACCCTGATTTTTGCCGCTCAACAGCATACTCCACTATTCCAGATCGGCACTACCACACTGGACACTAATACCATCTACCAATACAATGCCGAACACTATAAGCTATCAGCCGGCCAGCGTCAAGAAAGGCTGGATCGCCTCTTTATTGTTTTTAAATATCGCGGCGCTTTACGGCACCATAAAAAATGGTATATTTGAAACGCATGTTTGCAATGGTCTCAAGACGCATTATAATATTGACAAATCGAAATAAATGAGCAAATATTAAAAGGTATCATACAAATGATGGTGAAATACAGGACACAACTTATCATACTGCTGGCTATTTTCATGCTGGCCGGACAGGCCAGGACGGCCCCATTGGAGACCTGGCAGCTTGAAGAAGGCCAGGACTGGAAGTCCGTTCAGACCAAAGATGAAGATAAATACCTGTTAGTCATAGTTCGCACCGAAAATCTGATCAACACAGGTCAGACTTTAGATCTCTTTGAAGAATGGAGCGAACTTAGAAAAGAGTTTCCTGAAATCGCAAAGCAGGATTTGGATACCTTCATCGAAGCGGAACTGTTCTTTTGCGACCGGAAATTCGCCAAGGCGGCTACAAAATACAATAAATTTATAGATAAAGATTATCGTGAAAGCAAACTCTATGATTTGGCCTTCGACAGGCTTTTCCGCATAGCCGAGGCCCTTTTGGCCGGTCGGAAAATAACCGTGCTCGGCATATTTAGGATAAAGGGATACGCCCAGGGCGTCAGGATTATGGAAAGCATAACCGACCGGGCCGGCGATAAACCAGTTGGAATCCAGGCCGCTGTTGCTGTTGCCGAAAGCTATGAAAAAAGAAAAATGTTCAACGAAGCACATCTCAAGTGGTCTGAAATATCATGGCAATGGAAAACCGGTCGGATCGTCAAGCAGGCTTTGCTTAGTATGGCTCAATGTAAGCAAGCGGCATATAAAGGGCCAAAGTATAACGCATCGGGTTTAGATACCGCAAAAACCTATTACGAAAATTACAAATTACGCTATCCGCAAGACGCTGAAAATCTCGGTATCGATGAAACACTGATGCAGATAGACGAGCAAATTGCTTACAAGCAGCTTACCATCGGCTTGTACTATCAAAGAACCGGCAAAACATTGGCAGCCAATCTCTATTTTCAAATGGTCAGCCGGAATTGGCCGGAAAGTAAATCGGCTGAACTGGCAAAGCAAGCAATTGCAAAGAACCTCAATAACGTAGAAACTAAGAATGAATAAAAAAAGATTTCAAAGTACAAGAGCACAAAAGCACAAGGACAAAAGAATATATGCAGCTTATGGTCTTATGGCTTGTGTACTTGTGACCGTCTGTTTTGGCCTGTGTAGCTGCTCCAAAATAACCGGCTATTACAACTCATCACTTTACCCACAGGATGTAAGAAGCGTCTGCTTAGAGATGTTCGATGTCCAAAGCTTCAGACGAGGGGTGGAATATGAGCTGTCTGATGCTTTGGCCAAACGTATCGAGGCAGATACACCTTATAAAATAATCTCCAGCCCAGACCGTGCCGACACTGTAATGAACGGTAAAATAGAGTCAATTGGTTCCTCAGTGCTCAGTATCGAACGAGAGGGAGGGCAGGCACTGGAAAACGAAGTGGAGCTGCGGGTGGTGATTAATTGGAAAAATTTGAAAACTGGGGAATTATTAATAGATAACGAGTTAGTTGTTGCGCGGGCTACCTATTCAAGCTTCCAAAATCAGGACTTTAACTACGGCTCAGCCTTAGCAGCAAACAATGTGGCACAAAGAATCGTAGAATTAATGCAGAAGAAATGGTAACAGCAAAACAAAAAGTTTTTTAGCAGATAATGACCAGTAATCAAGACAAAAAATCGGTTTCACGGCGTCGTGGACCACAGCGTGGGCCAAACAAGAAACCAACGCTGCCAAGCTATAAGCGCGGGCCGTTCAGTTGGCTCATAATCATTATAGCAGTGATGTTTGCAGCGATGATGCTGCTGCAACAGTTTCAAAGGGTCGACAAAATTAGATGGGATGAATTTGTTGAACATGTTGAGAACAAACACATTAAAAGTGTCGATATCGGAGAGACGGAGATCACAGGTAAGTTTAGGGCTGGTATACCCGACAGGGGCGAAAAAATGCCGGATTCCTTTACGGTAGATTACAATCCGGAATGGGTAAACAAACAGTATCCCGATCTCGGCAAGTGGATCGAGGAAAGTGGAATTGAAGTAAAATTTGCCAAACAGCATACTTTGCTAATCATGTTACTCAATTGGATTTTTCCATTGCTGTTGCTGATTGGATTTTTCTACTTTGTTTTTGCGAGAAATCTTCGTAGCGGGGCCGGTGGAATGCTGATGTCTTTTGGTCGAAGTAAACACCGAGTGCAAGACAAAGATCGAGTCAAAGTTACATTCAAGGATGTCGCCGGTATCGAAGAAGCCAAGGATGAAATAGCTGAAATAATCGAATTTTTGAAAAATCCAAGAAAATTTCAACGTCTGGGCGGGCGAATTCCACGTGGAGTTTTGCTCATCGGACCTCCGGGCTGTGGAAAGACACTACTGGCCAAAGCGATTGCCGGCGAAGCCGACGTTCCATTCCTCAGCATATCAGGTAGTGACTTTGTAGAGATGTTTGTCGGCGTCGGAGCATCAAGAGTGCGTGATTTGTTCAAACAGGCTAAAGACAATTCACCGTGCATCATCTTCCTTGACGAGGTTGACGCAATCGGACGCAAACGCGGCGCAAGCTTTGTCGGAGGCGGCCACGATGAACGTGAGCAAACACTAAATGCGATCCTGGTCGAGATGGACGGCTTCGATACAAACGACCAGGTAATTGTAATCGCGGCGACAAACCGCTCGGACATCTTAGACCATGCATTGACTCGTCCGGGCAGGTTCGACAGGCAGGTCGTCGTCCCCCTGCCGGACCTAAAAGGCAGAGCCGACATTTTAAGGGTTCACGCAAAAAAAGTAAAATTAGGACCCGACGCCGACCTGAACAGACTCGCCCGTGGCACGCCTATGTTCAGCGGAGCAGACCTGGCTGCTATTATCAATGAGGCAGCCTTAATGGCTACGATGGCCAACAAAGAATATATCGAGACGGCCGACCTCGAAGAGGCACGCGATAAGGTTCGGTGGGGAAGAGCCAAGAAAAGCAGGGTCATCGACCAGAAGGAAAAAGAAATAACCGCCTATCATGAGGCCGGCCACACGCTCGTTCAATCCTTATTAAAGGACGCAGACCCACTGCACAAGGTCAGCATCATTCCTCGCGGACCAATGGGCGGCGCCACTTTTGCTCTGCCTGAAAAAGACAGAACCATATTTACAAAAAAATACTGCATGGCACTTATACAAGTGTGTTTCGGTGGGCGAATCGCAGAAGAAATATTCTGTGACGATATATCCAGTGGGGCACAATCAGACATTGAGCAGGCTACCAGAATAACAAGGCAAATGGTCTTGACCTGGGGTATGAGTAATGAGCTTGGACTAATTAGTTACAGTTCAGACTCAGGGATCAAGGACATGATATACCTGGGGCCTGGCGAAAAAGAGTATTCCGAAAAAACCGCAGAGGCAATCGATAGCGAAGTAAAAAGGATTACCGACGAGGCTTATAAAAAATCAAAAGAGCTCATAGAATCTAACAAAGATAAACTCGAGAGAATAGCAAAAGCATTACTTAAATATGAAACTCTCGACGCCAGTGACGTCAAATTAATTCTGGAAGGTGGCGAGCTCGATAAACCTACGGTCGGCGATTTATTAGCTGCTGAGCAAGCCAAGAGCAAGCCATCAAAACCAGCATAAAACCTATAGCAGTAGTAAAACTCACTCTGTCAGCTAAGATTTTGGCAAATAAATACTTGGCCCCGCGTAAAACGCAGGGCTTACTTTATGTTGTTGGCTCAAATGTCTATGCAGAAACAAAACACCTTAACATTGTGGATAATCTGTGGCTTCGCGATTACCTGCTGTTATACAGACACACAGGCAGCTTCGCCAAACTCTAAAAATACTGCTGACATTGTCACTTCATCGGTTGAGTTAGCAAGATATGAAAACGAATTTTCGAATGTACGTATTCGTATTGAGCCTGCGCTGGTAGGCTCCAAGCCTGGTTTAGCCTTCATATTCGAAGGGACCGACGACCTGCATTACTATGCAAAATCGGAAACCGCACCGGCAACCGGTTTTGAACTTAAGATTAGAGCCAAATCTGAAGATTTTGAATTCGGCAAAACTATCTCTCCGAAATGGAAAATTTTCCAGGACCCAACCGGCAGCAAAGTGGAAGTATACTCTGGCAACTTTACTGTCTTTGTCCCAATCAAAACTGTCAAAGCCCTACCGAAGACCTCTGAAATTGTGACAAGTAATATTGAAGTCAAAATCTCCGGCATAGCTTGTACCAGTATGGTTTGCCTACCGCCCTTTGAGAAAACACTGCAAATCACCGTTGACTGGAGCGAGCGCGATTCGTGGAAAGATATCCGTATTGTAACAAGCGGTGAGCAGGATATAGTTGTTACCGGGCCAAGCTATTCAACCTGGTTTGCTCTCGGTTTGGCATTCGTAGCAGGACTGGCTCTAAACATCATGCCATGCGTCTGGCCTATCTTACCTCTTATAGTGATGCGTTTTGTTAAACAGGCAGAACAAAGTAAGAGTAAATCCATAGCAATGGGGCTTGTTTTTTGCCTTGGAATATTGTTGTTTTTCGTTTGCATTGCAGGAGCAAATATTGTTTTACAAAGCTTCTACGATACAACGTTGAGCTGGGGTGATCATTTAAGAAATCCAACCATTGTAACAGCCTTGTCACTCTTGATGATAATAATGGCATTGTTCATGTTTGGCATCTTTACAATCACAGTGCCTGCTTCAATATCAAATAAATCCGGTTCCGGCGAAGGATATTTAGGCTCGCTCGGTATGGGATTTTTAGCAGCAATATTGAGCACACCCTGTAGTTTCGGGATTTTGACAGTCGCTTTTGTCTGGGCACAGGTACAACCTTTAGCTTTGGGTACCTTTGCAATAATAGTAATCGGACTTGGAATGGCTCTGCCATACGCGGTGTTAACATCGATACCAGGTTTATTAAGGCGTTTGCCCAAAGCTGGAAGGTGGATGGAGCTATTTAAGCAAACACTCGGCTTTATTTTGTTAATCGTAGCTGTGAAACTGATAAAAGCAGTTCCTGATGATAATAAAATCAACGTACTGTATTTTGCGGTCGTTCTCAGTTTTTGCATCTGGATGTGGGCCGGCTGGGTTGGCTACGGGACTAAGCTGTCACGCAAACTATTGGTTCGTATTATAGCTGTGGCTTTGGCTATTTTTGCTTTTCGGTTATTTTTTGCGCCAGAACTCATCAATTGGCAGGAATATAATGCAGATTTGATTGCTAGCGCTCGATCCGAGCAAA
>CAZRMQ010000089.1:0-8463 GCA_964601185.1 uncultured Pirellulales bacterium | reverse complement strand
TCCGCAGAATTGGCAGAGCCACTACCTGCTTTATCTGCTCTATGTATTGGAGTTTTCCCTGAAAATATTTTTCATCGGTCAAAACACTGATGGCATCGGCACCACACCTTTCATAAACAAGTGCAATCTCCACCGCGTCAAAATCTTCGCGGATAATACCGGCAGAGGGCGAGGCCTTTTTAACCTCCGCTATAACGTTTATGCCCCGGCGGCTGAACTTGGTGACTGCCTTATAGAAGTTGCGGCATCTCGGCATCGAGCGAATCTGCTCTTTAAGCTCATCCAGAGTTTTTTGCCGTTTACGAGTTTCAACCTCGGTTCGTTTGTCGGCGATTATCTTGTCTAAGATATTTGCCAATGTTATTTTATCCCCGTAGTGCCTAAATTTTGGAGTGCCTAAAATTCTAACTTTAGCTCACTTTTGTCACTTTATACTTTAGGCACTTTTCAGCATCTTGGGCAGCAAACTATATTAGAAAAATACTTATTTCATTTTGTCAGCCACGGTCACATAGCCCATACGAAGCTCGTTAAGGGTATTTTCAAGAACCTTCTCTTCCTCTTGTGTCAGGTTGCCCTTGGTTTTCTCCTGGAGGGTTTCGAGCATATCAACGTTGTATCTTGCCAGCTCCAAATCCGGCTCCCTTTTTTCTTGTCCCTTTATTTCCAACAGGCCCAAGGCAAACAACGCCTGTGTAGTGAGCATGCTTACCAGCGCAGCGAAATTACCTCTTGGTATTGGACCGCGGGTTTTGCGCTCATCTCCGGATTCCTTTTTTTCGCTCTCTTCTTTTTTAGCTAATATTTCTTTCTCTTTTTGAGCCTGCTGTTTCCAATCCTCATCGACTATGATCTTCTTATCTTCTTGTTTTTTTTCTTCTTCAGTCATAATTCACCTCGATTCTCGATACTCGCCGAGTATCCATTATGGTTTATTTGCGATACTTTTTTGTGCTTCTATCGATATCTCTTTTTTGCTGACGTTCTGTGATCGACACCCGTTTGTCGTATTGTCTTTTCCCTTTAGCTAAAGCCAATTCAATCTTTGCCAGACCTCTTTTACTGAAATAGATTTGCAGAGGCACAAGGGTAAAGCCCCGCTGTTCAAGCTTGATTTTTATCCTGCGAATTTCAGCTTTGTGCAGCAGCAGCTTTCTTCCTCTTGTTGGCTCATGAGAAGCCGGTCCGGCCTGCTGATACGGGGCTATTTTTGCTCCAACCAGCCAGCACTCACCATCTTTTATCCTCGCATACGAGCCGTCGAGGTCGGCCTGCGCGGCCCGCAGCGATTTTACCTCGGTACCTAAAAGCTCAAGGCCTGCCTCAAACTTATCGATAAGCTCAAAATTTCGATAGGCCTTTTTATTAACCGCCCTGGGAGCCTGCTCGTCTTTATGCTTGCGTGGTTTTGCCGCCATTTGCATTATGATAGTCAGGGAGGTGAAATTTGGCAAGAGTTGATATACTGACGGACACCGATTTAAACACTGACTAACACGAAGGTCAGTGTATGTCAGTGTTATAGTCCGTGTAATACAGTGTTACCCTAATTCGTTAGAATCAAATCTCTACCATATTTTTTTACTGCATCTTTTTTGATATAGTCCATAATTCGAGCGAAGTGAATCGCGGGTTCAATCCGCTTTTTTCTTTTTTTGGCATTCGGATAGGCAATCTTTAAGACTTTCTTTTTTTCCATCTCTCTTGGCTCAATTTCAAGTTTTACCGAAAAACCATACTGGGAAAGACGGTCAAGAGTCGGAACCGGATACGGCTTTGCTATTGCCCCCGTGCACCGGCAGACAGAAGGAACGAGGGTTGGTGTAACATATCCGTCATCAACACCTATGTCAAAATTTCTCTTTTTCATGCTTACCAAAAACATAATGTGACCTGAAAACCATTTTCCTCTTACCTTTGCAGACGCATTTTTTGCTGTTTGGGCCGGCTGAACGGCCAGGTTTTCAAATTCCCGCTCAATAGCCAACGTCATCGCATCGTCATATTTATGGTAGGTATCCTGAAAGGCCTGAGCTGCAATATGAGTACCAAGCAGATTTGAAAACGAATCTTCCCATGAAAAGGCTGATGGATACTCCGGAAAAACTCCTATGCACTTATAGCCGAACCACGTCATGATCTCGTGCCAGGTAGTTGCAGTGAAAGCTAAGTACTGCCCAAGCTTGATGGCGGCCTCACAGGCGACCTGTTCCTTAATCTCTTTCGGCAATTCTGCCCAGTTGTCCGGGTAATCAATTCGGACATAATATTTTGAACGGTCTGCATTTAATCTGAATGAAAATCTGTTATCGGCCTGCATCAAGCATTTAAAACTTTTTATTGCAAGATATTCCGTCCAGTCAGCGGCTATCCTCAGATGCGTAACATCAATATGCCCTGCATTGCAGGTATAGACTATCCCATTCTTTTCCAACAAATTAAACCTGTACCGATGTGATCCAAGATGTTCGGGATTCAGGAACTTTGTACCTATTGTGGTAGTAGGATAGCATCCTAATCGCGGTCGCGGTGCACTGCTAAATCTACAACCGCCTGCTCCGAGTAAAAGAAATGGTAAAAAATTCAAAGCCAACAATCGTAATGTCACGTTACCCTCCTTGAAATTGCATATCCTCCTGAGATCAAGTAGCTACAAAGCTGCTCGTAGCACATAAATTGCCCGCCCTGAGCAAGGTCGAAGGCTTGGCTTGCTGCCAATCCGTCGAAGACGGAGACATAATATAATAATGAGAAAATGAGGTCAAGAAACCAGTCCTAAAAAGCTGGTTTTCTGAGTGATTTTCGAATGTAAGATGTGTCTTGAAAGTAAGTTGTAAATTTCTTACATATTTTTTTCCTGTGTGTTAAATTCACACAGACTACCTGTGTGTAAATCCGTCTCCCCGGTTACACTCTGCTCCGGATTCTCACTTGGTGGAACAACATAATGCAGGTTTTTTGTGACTCTCCACCGTGCTTATAGAAGTAAAATGCGGATATAACTTCTTATAGAGAAGGAACCTGTATGTCCTATATTTTCTAAAATCCTCCGCGGATCTTTTGCCATTGAAATATTTGGCGTACACGCGCTCTATCTGTTTTTTGTATTTCCATTGCAGAAACCTTGCCATCAGTTTATATCTGCCGTTTAAAAAGTCCAGGCTCGCTTCCAATGCAGGGGCAGCCACATTCTTCATTGCAGTATCGAACAGGTCAAGATTTGGGGCCGTTTGAGGTGTAATATCAATGTCTTTAACAAGCTCAAAAGGATGATGTGCTATCAGGTCATGTAATTTTTGTAGTTTGTGTCCGCCGCCCATAACACCATTTCTGCCGTTATCAATTCCCTCGACCGCGCTCGGGACAACCTTGAAGACATCACATATTAGCAAGCAACCTCCGGCATTGAGCAAATCTGTAATGTTTTCCAGTGCTTTGCCCATGCCGACATACTGGAAACTCTCACTGAACAAAATGAGGTCATATCTATGGTCAGTTTTTAACTGTTCAAACATACACTCAAATAAATGTGCTCTATCTCCTAAAAGCGCATGGACCTGCTCACTAAGAAAAGGACTCGGGCTGACACAATCCACGTTATAGCCTGCATCCATCAGTCTTTTGGCGATATGTCCTGTGCCGCATCCGACATCCAGTATCGTTTTTACCTCGTGCGGAATGTGAGATATCAGAAAATCCGTATATTGCTCCTGAGCCTTATGCAAATTGGCTAAGTCTATACTCAAGTCAAGAGTCCAATAGCCGTAATGCAGGTTTTCAAGCTTGAAAAAATGTTTGCCACAAATCGCGGCTAATTCCAAGCCAAGCTCACGCGATGATTTTCCTTTTCGTCTGCTCATAAAAAGTTCCGTTCGTTGTTGGTGCTACGCTGATTTGCACTGTTGCTAAAAGCACTTTTAAGGTGCTATCGACTAACTAAAGCAAATCTCTCAAGGTAAAATAAAATCCCTTTTTGTAACAGGGAACGGTCAAAATATTGTATAGATTTTATCAATATTATCATAGATGATTTTATCGAACTATTTATTTACGTTGTTTATGCTATTCAGCAAAGCTCCTGTAAAGTAATAAAAATACGTAGTTTCCACAAGAAACATTTTTCATGCGAGATGGTACTTATTAATGGGACGGCAAGGAGCACGGAGGCTCACGCCTATCCCTTTACAAAGATATCTATCTATCACTGAAAATAAACTGACAAATAAGTTTTTGAAGCTAAGCCTATTAACTACCCTCAAGACAGGCCTATTTTGTTGTTTCCTGTTTTAATCGATCCTCGAACACTCTGTAACTATCCCGGCTGAATAGACAAAAAACGACTTTTTCCAGTCTGGTTTGACCTTTAAGATAATCGATAGTGACCTTCAGCATTATATCGGCGCATCTTCGGACAGGATAGCCAAAAATGCCTGTGCTTATAGCCGGGAAGGTAATGCTCTTTAGGTTATTTTCATCCGCTAACTTCAGTGAATTGAGCGTGGCATTTTTCAATTTGCTGTCTTCGTCACCTTCACCCATTCGTGGCCCGACCGCATGAATCACGTACTTTGCCTTCAGGTTGCCGCCGGTGGTAATCACGGCCCCGCCTACATAAGTTCCTCCAATCCTGTTGCATTCCTGTTGTATCCGGGGGCCGCCATATCTGCTGATTGCCCCCGCTACACCGCCGCCAAGGATTAATTGGGCGTTAGCAGCATTAACAATAGCCTCGGTTTGCATCTCCGTAATATCACCTTCGAGAAGCTCTAAAACACTATTTCCTATATTTACTCTCACAGTACAAAGCTCCGTACGCTCTAAATTTTATTAATGAAATCCTTTGTTTATTTCTGACTTTTCCACATATACATGCTACAGGAAAATCCTCTTAGGGGCAAGCCAAAGTGAATGGTCAAGTTCAACAATCTTGTCATTTCCCTGGCAGAGATTCAGGAAATTCGGGGATGGTTTGTAAAATTTTTGGCGCAGAAAATCTTTGTATAATTTTGCTTTTGTTTTTGACAGCCAATTCTGTTTTATTGCAATGCACACGTGGTCCTATATAATATGTGTTCATGACATAATTCTTTCAAAATGATGTTAGAGCCTATCCGAATAACCGGGTCGTTATGAGGCCGAGCGAAAAGTTCAAGGCCAAGGCGGCAGGCCAAAAAGGCTCGGAGGCGTGGTTTACTCCACGTTGAGAACGTTTTTGACCGACAACGCAGGCATCGGGCTTTGCAGCCGGCCGCAATAGAGCGGGTTATTTGGATAGGTTCTTAGTACATGATAGGTTTTATAATGAGAATTTAACACATGGTAAAACTCAAAACCAGAAGAAAATCATCTGAGAGCCACAAAATCAAAAAGATTTCACGCCTGCGAAAGCCGGTAGATATGCCTTTGGAGCAATGGCAGATTGTTTTACGCAAGCAATTTGCACAGAAACAGAATTTTCTTCTTAAGAACATTGGCAATGAGCCAATTTTCTCTGAATTTATTGTTACAAATCCAGAGACCGGTGGCGAATATCGCGTTGCAATTCGCGGACAAAGAATCGGCGATAATTACTGCTCATGTTCGGATTTTGCAGTTAACACCCTCGGAACCTGTAAACATATCGAGTTTACACTTGACAAGATTCAGCAAACACGCAGAGGCAAAAAAGCCTTTGCCGAGGGCTTTAAGCCCACCTACTCAGAAGTCTATCTGCGTTACGGTGCCAAGCGGGAAGTAATTTTTAGTCCCGGTACTGATTGTCCAAGACCTCTATTAGAGCTTGCCTCAGATTACTTCAATAAAGATGGAATTCTAAAGCCACAGGGTTACTCACTATTCGATAGGTTCATGAGAAAAGCTGCGACAATCAAGCATGATTTGCGTTGTTATGAGGATACAATAAAGTTTATTGCCCAGGTTAGAGATCAGGACCAACTAAAGAAACACATTGAGAAAGCTTTCCCAAATGGCGCTGACAGTACTGCTTTTAGGAAGCTGTTAAAGGTTGAGCTATATTATTATCAACGCCAGGGAGCTTTATTTGCGGCAAAAGCAGGAAGAAGCCTCATCGCTGATGATATGGGCCTTGGTAAAACCATTCAGGCAATTGCAGCAGTAGAAATATTGGCCCGCACAGTCGGCCTTGAGCGCGTTTTGATTGTATCTCCCACCTCGCTGAAGCATCAATGGAAACAGGAAATCGAAAAGTTCTGTGGCCGCTCAGCCGAAGTTGTGGAAGGATCAATCACAAAACGAGCTGGTCTTTACGCATCTGATTCATTTTATAAGATTACCAATTATGATGTTATCCACCGCGACCGTGAGTTTATTGGCAACTGGGCACCTGAAATGATTATCCTTGATGAAGCACAACGGATCAAAAACTGGAAAACCAGAAGAGCACAAAGCGTAAAAAAACTTGATTCCAAGTATGCTCTTGTTCTTACCGGAACGCCTTTGGAGAATCGACTGGAAGAGCTACATTCCATCGTTGAATTTGTCGACCACTTCCGCTTGGGGCCTATGTTCCGTTTCCTTGCCGAGCATCAGCATGTAGATGAAGACGGCAGAGTGATAGGGTATCATAACCTTTCCAAGATTGCCAAGTCATTAGAGCTAATCCTTGTTCGTCGCACTAAAAATGAGGTCTTGAAAGAGCTGCCGGAACGCTTGGAAAAGAATTATTTTGTTCCAATGACTGGTGAACAGATGAAATATCATGAAGAAAATCGAGAAACTGTTGCACGTATAGTAGCCAAATGGCGACGTCTCGGCTTTTTATCTGAGACAGATCAGAGAATACTTATGATTGCTCTTCAGAATATGCGTATGAGTTGCAACAGCACTTATCTGCTTGACAAAAAAACCGATTATGGTGTTAAGGCTGATGAGCTGCTTTCAACGCTTGAGGAGATATTCGAGTCCGGCAGAGAAGGAGATGCAAAGGTAGTGGTCTTTAGCCAGTGGTTGGGAACGCATAAAATAATTCAGGATCGTCTTAAATCATTTAAACACAATCATGTGCTGTTTCACGGCAGAATATCGAGCCAGAAAAGAAAGGAGCTAATAAAACGATTCAAGAATGATCCTGACTGCCGCTTATTTCTCTCAACAGATGCAGGTGGTGTGGGACTGAATTTGCAAAACGCTTCAGCAGTAGTTAATATGGATTTGCCCTGGAATCCGGCGGTCCTTGAACAGCGTATCGGACGAATCCATCGCCTTGGCCAGCATAGGCCTGTACGGGTGGTAAACTTTATAGCCCAGGGAACAATCGAGCACGGTATGCTTTCGATATTGTCATTCAAGCAATCCCTTTTTTCAGGCGTTCTCGACAATGGTATGGACGAGGTTTTTCTTGGCGGGACAAGACTAAAACGATTTATGGACTCGGTGGACAAGGCCACAAGCGCCATTCCTGAGCAAATGCCCCAGCAAGCCAAGGCCGGCGGAGACGGTAATGGCTTAGAACAAGAGGTTTCGGTTGAAGCGGATACAAAAGATGCGTCATATACTCTTCAGCAGCAAGCACGGGGCGATCTTGTTTCGGCAGGTTTATCATTCCTCAATAAGCTTGGCCAAATGCTCGGTGATGAAGGAGGCAAATTACAGCAGCCTGCTGCGGAATTATTTTCTGGATTAAAGATTGAAGCAGATGAAGCCACCGGCCAGCGTCATCTAAAAGTACCGATACCTAAAAGGGAAATTCTTTTGGGTATTGCCCACCTGCTTGAAGAATTCTCAAAAAAGATATAATACCAATTGTAATTAAATGTTGCGCTTTGCATAAACGACCAGAAAGCCATCCCCAAGCTTCGCTTGAGGCTGCCACCGGTATGTTCTAAACGCACGAAGCGCAGTAATTTATACAATTGGTATAACGCCTCTCCCACGGCGGATATGTCAGACTTCGCCGAGACATGGCGGAATGAAAATGGGCCGGGGTGGATTCGAACCACCGTAGGCTCACGCCAACGGGTTTACAGCCCGTCCCCTTTAGCCACTCGGGCACCGACCCAAAAACATGCGGAAACCAGCCTGATAAATTTTATTTAGTGTACAGGTAAACCAAAAACGCTGCAAGAGAAATAGAGTGCAGCAGTTATCCATCCCCAAGCTGCGCTTGAGGCTGCCACACGCCATTTATTATCTATAATTCCTCGTCCCTCATTTCTTATTTGGGTGGCAGCCCCAATCACGATTTATCAAGATTGGGGATGGTTTTTCCAAAACAAGCACTTTTTGCCTACAAAGATGATATGCACCCTCATCCTTTGGACCAGAATCAAGACTTCTGCGGCAGGCCTTGTGAGCTAAGCTATTGCCGCCCATACTTTTCCCTGAGCATTTCTCTCTTTTGATAACACTGCTCAGTGAAAACCGCAATCTCCGAATCAAGATTTGCGCTTGCTGAATCGCCAAAGAAGGCATGGATTATTGGAAAAACCAAATCTGGTTTTCTTT
>CAZRMQ010000088.1:0-8709 GCA_964601185.1 uncultured Pirellulales bacterium | reverse complement strand
GCAGGAGACCCAAATTATGTTGCCTATCCATGGCAGCGCGACATCGATGGTGAATATGCCATTATGGGCGTACGGGTCGATATTGGTATGGATGAAGTTACAGATAATGCCAGACCAGTAGCAAATGCAGGACCCGATCAATATTTCGATACTCTCATTGAGTATGTTGCCCTTGATGGAACCGGCTCTTATGACCCCGATATCAGGGATGTCATTTCGTACCAGTGGCGGCAGATTAGCGGTCCGAACGTGCCCCTTGTGAATCCTGATACTGCGGAGCCTAATTTTGCACCTGTCGTCGAAGCTGTTTACGTATTCGAGCTTACTGTATACGACGGCAGCAGTAAAAGCGCGCCTGATAGTGTAATGATAGTAGTTGGTAATAGTGCTCCGGTTGCGGATGCCGGCGATCCGGCAAGTCCGTTTGGTCTTGAGCCTTCTCCCAACGGCGGACACATCAATATGGGGGCCTACGATGGCACCTCTGAAGCAAGGCACAATCATATAGCCTGCTTTGGTTGTATGTTGTCGCTGCAAAACCTTTCATCACAAGTAAAAACGTTAGAAGTACGCAAACCTTTTTCATGCTTTTTTTCTCTTTGTAAAAACAAAAATTATACCACCCACTACAAAAACAAATGCAAGCATGATTGTCCAATATGGCACTTTAGTCGTTTTTTCCTCGATATTGGGTTTTGATCCTGATTTGCCATCTGTTTTTGTAATATTGAAATCCTCAGTGTTATCTGTATTGCTGTCTTCGATATTGCTGTCTTCGATATATTTGTCCAAAATTTCTTCTTTTTCTTTATTGCTTAATGATGATTCCAAAGGAGCCTGTTCAATGCCTGATGTTTCCATCGTCATAGTAGTTAAGTAGGAAGTGCCAATAATATGATCGGTAACATGAGTAAATGCAGGGAATTTAAACTCAAAATCTTCTTTTGTTAACGGTGAAATATCCATTTCTTCTATTTTGAACGTAACGGGAGCGTCGATATCCCTAAGATACATTTTTATGTTCATTGGGTACCAGATACCACCGGCAAACTCTTTAAAGTCACTCCAATGCATTTCACTTTGTTTGCTTCCATCCGTTGTTCGATAAGATTTAAATTTTATGGGCAAATAATTTTTCTCTGGCAATAACCATAAATGGCAATCGAGAAAACCTTCTGCCGCTTTAAAATTTATTTTGATTGTTTTCAATCCATTGACAAGCTCTTCACCTTGAATTTTTGCCATCCCATTTGGATCATTTAATAAATCTGTGAACTTGGTTTTGTAGTTAACATGCCAAACACGATAATATGGGTTCTCTCTTGTTTTGTACAACTTCGGATTATGATTCTTGTCGAGATCGGCCATATGATAACCATGGTCATTTTTCTCATGTTCAAGATACCTGGTTACTTCACCATTATATGACCTTGCTATCCCACTGGCTTCTTTGTCATTGTCCCATGTTTTTCCTATTTGCTCTATCTCGTCAAGCAGTACATATCCTTCTGATTTTTTTTGGGCAAAAGAACCTTTTACAAATTCTCGATTTCCTTCTTTGCCAATTGCGAATGTCTCATAACTATATTTTAACTTAATGCTATCTATTTGTTTTTCATAAGCATCCATTATAGTTGTGATTGTTTTTATATCATACTCTGCTCCGTATGAAATCCCAAAACATGAAAAGATAACCAATGCTATCAATTTACTCATTTTATCCATTTGCCATAGTCTCCTCGTTATTAATCTCCAGAATTATTAAATTTAACGGACGAATTCACTAATTAACTCAAACTGACCGTTTTTATTGTCATGCTGAGCCGAAAGGCGAAGCATCTGGCCTTAGCATAGGAAAATCCAAATTTACTCTGGCCAGATTCTTCGCTTCACTTCGTTTCGCTCAGAATGATAAAATGATATATGTCTTTGCAAATAAAAGAATTATCAATAATAATGATAGTAAATCGGTCAGTTTGAGTAATTAACTAATCTATGATGTTAGGTTCGGCTTGAAACGCATTTTGGCCTGGCCGATGAGGTAGAAACTGCCGGTAATGCAAATCAGGTCTTCTCTGCTGATGGCACTACCGGCAAGGCGCAGCGCCTCATCTAAGCTGAAAGCCGTCTGGCACATCTTACCGCATATTTCCGTGTACATATCAGCCAAAACTTCCGGTGACATAGCTTTGACTGAGTTGCTGCGCGTAAAAATCACTTTGTCGGCTCCATATTGCAGCTCCCGCAGCATACCTTCAACATCCTTATCGGTATTGCAGCCGAAGATTACCACCATCGAATCGTATGGGATGTTTTGGCCTATGGCATGTATAAGGGCCCGAATGCTTGCAGCGTTATGGGCGGCATCGATCATAATTCTCGGATCTTCGCAAATCATCTCCATTCGGCCGGCCAGACTCACCTTGTTAAGCCCCTCGGTTGCCTTTTCATTATCTATTTTGAAGCCGTCTGCTTTAAGTCTATCCAGCATAGCAAGAGCCAGGCCGCAGTTGATTGCCTGATGTCGGCCATGCAACGGCACTCGTAGATGCTCAAATTTGCTTGTTGGCGTGGTCAGGCATATTCTCGTATGTGGGCCATGCTCGCGAGAGGTTTCAAAACGATATGAAAAATCAATATCTACGCCGGTTACACTCAAAGGAGTTTTGATTGCCACAGCTTCTGATTTCAGAACGCGCATAGCCGCCGGCTCCTGCTCAACGGTAATAGCAGGCACGCCGCTTTTGAAAACCCCTGCCTTTTCTTTGGCAATGCTGTCGATAGTGTTACCTAATTGCTGCTTATGGTCGATACTCAGGCTGGTTATACCGATCACTTTAGGCTCAATGACGTTGGTGCTGTCCAGTCTGCCGCCCAAACCTGTTTCAATCACTCCGATATCAACTTTCATATCGACAAAGTGCATAAAGGCCAGTGCTGTCATAATTTCAAAGAAAGTCGGCGGGTCGACCTTTGATAATTTCTCAACCGGTGCATGGATGCGGTTCAACAAATCAAGCATTTGTCGCTCACTGATCATTTGTGAATTAACCGCAATCCGCTCATGCAGATGCACCACGTGTGGCGAAGTATATAATCCTACAGTATAATCGTTCGCTTCGAGCATCCTGGCCAGCATCGTAGCGGTCGAGCCTTTTCCTTTTGTGCCGGCTATATGGACCGTTTGAATTTTCTTGTGTGGATTGCCGACCAGCGACAGTAGCTTTTTCATCCTGTCGAGGTTGAACGTTGTAATGTTATAGCGCAGATTCGCTTCCTTCTCGTAGTCAGTCTTGTTAAACAGGTAGCTAATAGCTTCATTATAGCTACGAAAAGCCTTTTTAGGCTTGACGACGGCGAGCCTGGATGAACTTTTAGCTGTTCGTTTCTTTCCGGTTGTTTTTGTCGATTTTGCCATTAAAAATGTATTATAGTGGATAAAAGCTCTTTCGTCAACGGTCATGCTATGCGGAACATTAATGTTCCACAGAATTATATGATATAAGACCCTGTCAATATTGAAGTTAAGAAAAACTTAATGAAAGCGGGTATTTTTTTAGCCACTATTTGCATTAGTATTACTAAATATATAATCAATTTTATTTATATAGCTTTGCCGTTTAGGCACCTGATAAGCCGCAGATAGATTATTACTACTGTTATTTGCCTTTTTTTGTTCAATATTGCGGAGCTTTTGCCCACAGCCTGAGCCTTAGGATCAAAGACAGTCGAGTCATAGTGGACGGTTCTTTTTAATCCGAACCAGTTCACATAATTGGCTAAACTCGGCCAAGGTAACCTATAATAAAGGACGCATATTAAGTATATATATTTCGGCGGTTTGCTAAAAAAGTTGACAATCCTGATAACGAACTATTACATTACAAGCGGTTACAACGCTCGCGCCCGTAGCTCAATCGGATAGAGTGACGGACTTCGAATCCGAAGGTTGCAGGTTCGAGTCCTGCCGGGCGCGTTTTCTTAATATCTTTTCGACCCCAGTTTCCGTCTGTCCGTTGCATTCGGGCCTGTTTTTGCCCTCCCCAAAACGGCTCGCACTGAAGCCGAGTCTACAATTGTGCGGGAAAAGTCTATTTTGTCCTTTTCTCTCTGAGATGCTTGAGGAAATTGCGATGTGTTTTGTCCCCGACTCCGGCTTTCTGCCAGTATTTCAAACGCCACCAACAACTCATGTCAGAGCCACACCCCATTTGGTAGATACTGCCAGGGATGCATTCCTGACTGACACCAAAATGACACCAGTAGCTGTTTGAAGCCCCTAATGAAAAAAGCTGCCAGAAATAAATCCATGGCAGCTCCGCGTTTAACAAATGGGCAGGGGCGGAATTGAACCGCCGACACACGGATTTTCAGTCCGTCTATGCGGTTTGTAAGTGCTTGTAGCAAAAGGGTTAATGATTGTAAAATAAAGACTTATGAAACTAACGGTAAACTAAAGAAGAACTAAAGTAGTACCAAAGATACAAGCTTGGTACGCGTTTTGGTACGCGGCTTCAGCTCACACGATATATATTACACAAACTTACCAGCATCGGATTGCTGCCCCGAAGGTCATTTGAGATAGTCAAGACTAAGAGCCTATCCGAATAACCCAGAGCAACGAAACGTGATTATGGCACAGACAAGATGAAGCAGAGCCAAATAATTCTCAGGTTTCTTTTCCCAACGCGTCAATATGCGGCGAAAACGATTCATCCAGCTATGCGTCCGCTCCACGACCCAACGACGAGCCTTGAAACAGGCTTCTCGTTTAATCGCTTGTGCTTCTTCGCCACGAGAACGAATATGGGCTGTATAACCAAACTCTTTCACCAAATCTCGTACCTCACCAGAATCATAACCTTTATCCAAACACATACTCTGAAACTGTTGCTCTGTAGGCTCAGGACGTTCTACCGGAATACTATCTATAGTTGCCTCTACCATTTTGCAATCATGCCGATTTGCTCCATCAATCGACAAGCCAATTGGCACACCAGAGGCTTCGGTCAACAAACTTCGTTTAACGCCTTTTTTGGCTCTATCCGTGGGATTTGGGCCGGTTTTTTCCCCCGCCGAGCGGGGCTTTTGTTATGGCACCATCCATCGACTGCCATGACCAATCAATCCCTTTCAACTCGTCATAGCCTTCCAGAGCTACTGCCCAGAGTTTGCGAAAAACTCTGGCTTTGGTCCACTCTTGGAATCGGCAGTGGGCTGTGCTGCTGGAACAAATACCAGTCTCACTTAGGGCATTCCATTGACAACTGGTTCGTAGCACAAACAAGATGCCGTCCATGGCCTTGCGATCGGGCACTCGCGGCCTACCGCCGCCAAAACGATGGGTATTGGGGTGCTTGGGGTATCAACGGCTCGATCTTTTCCCATAATTCGTCTGAGATCCTGTATCTACTTTTTGTGCACTGTTTTTTCATCCCTGAATCCTTTCAAAGGCACTCCGTCTAAAGCCGGATTTACAACATTGCCTTGGGAAATATCGGCTATTCAGGGGTTATTAGGATAGGCACTTAGTCGTTGTGCTTACTGACTGCCGACCATGCAATCCATTGAAAAACAGCTTGACCTCAAAGAAGGGTGCGGGTATAAATACAGGCATATTATTATATAATATTGCTGTAGGTGGCGTAAAATGGAACTTTCTGCAAATAAATATAAGAGCAGTCTGGGCAAGAAGGAGGCCTTTCTGGTCAAATCGCTTGCAGAACAGCGGAAGGCAATCTTTGCTATCGAAGATGCCTCGCGTCTGATTGGCCCAAACGCAAAAAAGGTCTTGCACCGGCTCGCGTTGAAAAAGTGGGTGCTTCCCCTAAAGCGTGGCCTATACGCCATGGTTCCGTTGGATGTAGGCGTGGATGGATCGGACGCCTTCGTGGTGCATAACTTCGTGGTTGCAGCCATGCTTGCAGAACCGTATTACATCGGTTTCTGGTCAGCATTGAACCACCATGGTCTTACGGATCAGATTCCACGCACAACCTTCATCGCGACAACGAAGGCGAAACATCCCGTGCAGGTGCTCGATGCAGAGTACTGCTTCGTGCAGCTCGCTCGAAAGAAGTTCTTTGGGTGGCAGGAAATTAAGATTGAAGATCATACAGTCCGGATATCCGACCCTGAAAAGACTATCGCCGACTGTCTCGACCATCCCGAACACTGCGGAGGGATAGAGCAGGTGGCGCGTGCGATTTACTTTTCCGAAAAGGAAATCAGGCTTAAACTTGTGGCCGAGTACGCACATCGCATGGGTAATCGCACCATTCTGAAGCGACTCGGTTATGTGCTCGATGCGATAGGTTTGCTGGGCAGTTATAAAGAGTTGTTTAAGGGGTTTGAACCCTCGGCAGGGTTTCCAAAACTTGATCCATTGTCCCCTAAGATGGGGAATTATAACGGCCGTTGGAAGTTACTCGTAAACTACGAACTTGATCCAGAGGAGTGGAGATATTGATCGACAGACGCGAATTGCTTGCGAGAGCGAGGGAACGGCGATTACCGTTGGTGATGGTAGAAAAGGACTACGTGCTTGGCTGGGTCCTTTTCGGACTGATGCAGATTCCAGGTTTGGTTTTTAAGGGAGGCACAGCTCTATCCAAGGTATACTTTCCCCAGACTTGGCGACTTTCAGAGGACCTGGATTTTGTTACCGCACCAGCGAAATGGGAGGGATTATCGGGACAGATCCCAAAGGCGCTCGATGAGGCCACAGCAAAAAGCGGAGTGGAACTAACTATAAAGAGCCAACATTCTAACCTTGGGTATTTGCAGGTGAAGATTCAATACTCAGGGCCGCTGGGGAAGAACTGGCTCAAGGTTGACGTAACCCCGGAATATCCTATCGGAAGAGTTCTGAGCAAGCCACTATCTCGCTCATACTCGGACTACCCTGGCTTCATGGTGAGGGTTGAAAGCCTTGAAGAGATTTTTGCTCAGAAACTTCGTGCCTTGGTGCAGCGCAAAAAGGCTCGTGACTATTATGACATATGGAGAATGTTGGAGCAAGAAGTCAATCACCGTGAGGTTGGTAGACTCTTTCCGCGAAAGCTAAAGGCAAAAGGGATAGAATGGAATGGACTTCAAGATGTATTTCCTCCTGATTTAGAGGCAGTTCTGGCAGGCTATTGGGAAAAAGAGCTTGGACGATTGGTACATCCTGTTCCAGCAATGAATACGGTGCTCAGGCAACTCAAGGCGAGTCTTGGTTGGCTGAAGGCCGTAAAGGTCAGCTGAGCGAGGTTCATGCCCAGTTTCGGTGCCCGGGCCGATGACGGATCATAAACAGACGATAGAGTGATGACAACATCTATACTAAAAAGGTTCGATTTTCTTACGAAGTCTGAACGTTTTGTGTACCTAAACGGTATCTCTCTTTAATTGTCACTGTGTGGCCAAAGTTGTCCAAGCATATCAAAGCGAAAGCGGCAGCTAATAATGTCGATCAGGATTAGATGGGGATGGTAAGAACTCTTTTAGGTAGAACTATTTGAACAAGGAAATGCTGGTGGATCTGCCAGTCTTGGGGACATTTAAAACATTCGGCGATACACAATTATTATTTTGAGATGGTGAAGAATCTGGAGAAGGCGATAATTGAAGCTGTCGAGACACTAAACCAAGTTCGTCAGTTATGAACTTGTTTTGCATTTATAGGACATTTCGCGGCCTTTTAGGTTCGAAGTCTGTACTACATTTCGGTCAAGTTTCCAGGTCGGCAGACCCATCGAGGCCGGCCCAAACGCTCAGGGATGGTCAGACCTAATCGATCAAGCAAGGCCCGTTGAGCCCCATTCGGCTGGGTGATACAGCACAGCTTGATCTGCCTGCCGCCAGAGGTCCCCAGAACAACATCTGTACTTTTGAGATGAGCCAACTCTTCAAGGACTGTTCTGATTCCCCGCCCCAGACCGGCTCTCTCCATCCAGATTTGCAGCGCCTTCCACAAGGCATACGCCAGGAACGAGAACAGTATATGTCCCTTAACCCGACGCTGTAACTGATGCTAAATTGGACGGATTCGCAAGTCGCTTGTTCCTGTGCGAAACACAGCCTCGACATCCATCAGTTGCATATATGTCTGCCAAAGCTCTCGAGCCGTTCGTCCTGTCAGATTCGTCCGAAGCAGGTAACAACCTTCACTGAGTTGGGCCCACCGATCCCAATGTTCCGCGCGTGACCGCCTCAGACGTAACCCTGCCAGCGAGGAGGCATCGTCAACCACTTCAATTTAGAAGGCCCCGGCCGCACGACTATTTGAACCCAGCAGCCGCCCAATCCGACGCTCAATTACCCCTCGGTCTCGACGCTTACAAGCTATGGCCAACTCCTGCTTGATCTTGGACAGGCCAGTCTCAATCCTTCGGATAAAACGCCCGTGAATGGCCTTCTCTTTCTGACATCGATCCGCACTGCGACACAGAACAAAGGTCTCTTGACAATCGGGACCTTTGATCAACTGCACCTTTATGCCCTCACAGACCTGTGACCAGGGCCCTTCAAGTAGCTGCTTCATAGCCCCAAGGAAAGCCATCCTGTGTCGCTACCAAGCCAATACACACTTGCTTACAGTCAGGGCGATGGTCTCGGCTGTAGCCATGACGTGCCTGAGGATGATCAGCGAAGTATTTAATGTGATAGTCAGTAGTCATTTTTTGTTATTATCACTTACATCCGACTTGTCCAGCCAATGATTGA
>CAZRMQ010000087.1:0-8739 GCA_964601185.1 uncultured Pirellulales bacterium | reverse complement strand
TAGTTGAGACACATGGGGGAAGGATCTGGGTGGAATCTAAAGTGGGCGAGGGAAGCACGTTCTTGTTTACGGTGCCCAAGCGGCGAGCATCTGTAGAAGAGGAAAAACTCTTAGTTAGCTTGAATGCATAAGCGTGACAGAGCAAATATGGTAATTTACTTGTAGTGATCTTAGATATGATGATAAGAAATAGACAAACAAATCAAATCGTATGGTTGACGCTCAGCTTGGGCACCATCTTTGCTCTGACTTGGCCTGCATATTTTACTAATGGCATGAAATTCATAGGTGTCGGCCCAGTACGACACTCCATGGGAGGCGCGAATGTGGCATTACCTCTTGATTCAGCGGTTAGAGTAACAAACCTGACGGCAATAAAAAAGCTCGACAAACGTACGAGTATCTCCAACGCAACGGAGGGAAAGTGATATGTTGGATACAGTTACAGTTCCAGAACAGTTTGAGCCGATTTTCCAGAAAGCTCAAGACTATGTGAGCGCTTACTTCAGTGAAAAGAAGGAAGATGCATCGAAGGGCAAGATAGAGATATTTGGCCAACGATATATTCTTGTCAGAGCAGCTTCAATGTCGGTGGATTTCTTCGAAGCAATAAAGAATATGTTCGAGGACTGTGGAGAGGAGAAGGCATCGGAAATAGCAAGGAGCCTCCTTTTTGACGTTGCACATGCTATCGGAAAGATGGATGCCAGGAACTTCCATCAGCAAATGAGTGTGCAGGATCCTATAGAAAAGCTTTCCGCAGGGCCAATTCATTTCTCTCACACAGGCTGGGCTTATGTGGATATATTTGCAGAGTCAAGGCCGACGCCTGACGAGAACTACTATCTTATATACGATCACCCATTTTCGTTTGAGGCCGATGCCTGGGACAAGAGCGGCAAAAAGAGTAGTTTCTGTGTTTGTGCTATGAATGCCGGATATTCGTCCGGATGGTGTGAGGAGAGCTTTGGGATTCCGTTGGTCGCTTCTGAGATAATGTGTAGAGCCAGAGGTGATAGCACCTGTCGGTTCATTATGGCACATTCCACTAAGATAGAACAGTATCTTCAAGCGTATTTGCGAGATCATCTGGATATATCCGACAATGTGATGCTCTATAGAATAGGCGGTTTCCTTCAAGAGCGCAAGCAGGCGGAGAAGCGCCAGGCACAACTGCTTGCTCAACTGGAAAACACTAACCGGGAGTTAAATGACATAGTATACATAATGTCCCACGATTTGAAGACGCCGCTGCGGGGGATTAACATGCTGGCCAATTGGATATTAACTGATTATGCGGATAAGTTCGACAAGGAAGGTAAGGAGCGGATAGACTTGCTTTTAAGCAGGGTGGACCGAATACATAACTTGATCGATGGAGTTCTGCAGTACTCCCGTGCCGGACGCATTAAAGAGAAAACAACACGGGTAAATCTGAGTGAGCTTGTTCCGCATATTATCGACATGGCTGCTCCTCCGGAAAACATCACCATCAAGATTGAAAATGAGCTGCCGGTGATTGAATGCGAAAAGACTCGTATTACTCAGGTTTTCCAGAATTTGATAAGCAATGCAATAAAATATATGGATAAGCCGAAGGGACACATAAAAGTTGGCTGTATCGAAGACGAAGACCGATGGAAATTCAGTGTTGCTGATAATGGTCCCGGAATTGAGGAAAGATACTTCGAGAAAATCTTTCAGATGTTCCAGACATTATCACCGAAAGATGAACTTGAAGGTGTCGGAGTAGGTCTAACGGCGGTTAAAAAGATTATTGAGATATATGGGGGAAGGATCTGGGTGGAATCAAAAGTGGGCGAGGGAAGCAGATTCCTGTTCACGTTACCAAAGCAAAAAGAAGAGGGTTAAAAAATGCGAAACTCAAAACCAGTATTGTTAGTTGAAGATGACAGTGTAGATGCAATGACTGTTAAGCGGGCGTTTAAGGACTTGAAGGTTCTGAATCCTTTAACTCACAGGACCAATGGTGAAGAAGCCCTGGAGTATTTAAGAGACAAGAGCAATGAAAGGCCTTGCGTTATTTTGTTGGATTTGAATATGCCAAAGATGAACGGCAACGAATTTTTGAAAGTCGTAAAAGCTGATGATGTGCTGAAAAAGATTCCTGTTGTAGTGCTAACTACATCTAAAGAAGAGTGCGACATAATGGAGAGCTTCAAGCTCAGCGTCGGCGGTTATATAGTCAAGCCGGTCAATTATGCAAAGTTCGTGGAGGCAATTGGAACAATTGATCTTTACTGGACTTTGAGCGAATTGCCGGATGGGGACTAAGGCAATGGTTCTTGAGTGATTGATAGCAAGTGACATAATTCGGATTGTCACCAGATCCAGATATTGGGGGTGTAATTTGGGCAGAGTCAAAGCCGGGCAAAGCAAATACATTTTTGTTTACATTGCCCAAGCATGAAATGGGGATTTAAGATGCAAAGCTCGAAGCCGATATTGTTAGTTGAGGATGACACCGTAGATGCGATGACGGTGAAACGCGCACTTAAGGAGTTGAAGCGTCTGAATCCGTTAATTCATAAAACCAATGGCCAGGAAGCTCTGGAATATTTAAGAGATGAAAGTAACGAACGGCCTTATGTTATACTTTTAGATTTGAATATGCCGAAGATGAACGGCATCGAATTTCTGAAAATTGTAAAAGCCGATGATGCACTGAAAAGTATCCCTGTTGTAGTGTTATCTACGTCTAATGAAGAATGTGATATAGCCGAGAGCTTTAAGCTTAATGTCACCGGCTATGTAGTCAAGCAGATTGATTATAAAAAGTTTGTGGAGACAATTAGAACAATTGACCTTTACTGGTCTTTAAGTGAGATGCCAAAAGAGGAGCGAAATCATGAATAATGAGAAGTATAAAGTGTTGGTGATTGAGGATGATAAACTTGACCAAATGGCTTTCCAGCGGTTGGTGGAAGCTGAGGAGCTTCAATATGATTACACCATAGCCGGCTCTGTTTCAGAGGCCCACAAGATATTGGCTTGCCAACAATTTGATATTGTGATCTCCGACTACTTTCTTGGAGATGGTACAGCATTTAACATCCTGGAATCAGTTAAGGACATCCCTACTATTGTTGTCACAGGTGCTGGTGGTGAGGAAATAGCAGTCAACGCATGGAGGTCTGGTGCTTATGATTATCTGACAAAAGACATAGAAAGAAGCTATCTCAAAGTGCTTCCCATAACCGTCGAGAATGCCATAAGGCACAAAAAGGCCGAAGATAATCTGCATTTATTGTCAGGTGCTATTATGAGCACCATTGATAACGTCTATATTACTGATATGGATGACAAGATTACCTTCGTAAATAAGGCCTTCTGTGATACCTATGGATATAAAAGGGAGGAGATACTCGGTAAAAAAAGCAGTGTTCTCTGGCTGGCCGGCCTTAATACTGCCAATACAAGGGCGGTTTTTAGAACCCCGAGTATTGGAGACGCCTGGGAAGTTGGATTTTATCACAAGCGAAAAGACGGAAGTATATTCCCTGTTTCTCTTTCAAAATCGATCATTAAAGACCATAACGGCACTAAAATTGCAGTCGTCGGAACCACCCGTGACATTACTGAACGCGTTCTTGTGGAAGACGAGCTGAGGAGAGCAAACCTCAAATTGAAGAAGCAGTGTCAGCTTAAAAATGAATTGCTTATTAAGGTTTCAGAGACGTTGAAGAGATTGCTGTCGCCTGTCGAGAGCCTCAAGGTCGAACGAGATGAAAACATATTAGACGGCGGAGCGCAGCAAAAGGAATCTTGGAAAAACTTCGCTGTGGCAAAAAGAATTATTAGCGATCTTCTGGATATTGCACATATAGAGGCGGGCAAAATAAAATTGCAGCAGATCGAGCTTAACCTTGGCGATGTGGTTTCGGAAATTATGGTTGATTTGACACCGCTTGCAGAACAAAAAGGTGTTACGCTAAAAAGTGATATACCAGACGATGAGCTTGTTATCAGCGGAGACCATAGCAGAATTAAGCAGGCTTTAACCGATCTTATAAACAATTCTATAGATATGACCATGGGAAAAGGTCATGTCGAAGCGTGCTTAAAAGATACCGGCAGTGAGATTATCGTAGTAATAAAAGACGATGGACCAGCTATTGAAAGCAGCAGGATGGACAAAATTTTTAACTGCTTTGAGTGGTTTAAAGAACAGCCTTGCTGGCATCCGGAGCAGGATAGGACTTTAAGCTTGTCGATAGCAAAAAAAATTATAGAAATGCACGGTGGATGGATATGGATAGAAAGTGCTGATGACAGAGGAAACAATTTTTGTATTAGATTGCCGAAAATTTGTGTAAGAAATAATTTTTCCACAGCCACAAAAAGAGTAGAAATGAATTCGGAAGTTGGACCTGGCGATTAACCTGCATTTCCCACAATCTTTGTCGAGACAGCTTATTAGGTTACTCGCCAGGTCGGCCCGCTCCGGCGAACCCCTGCGTTGAGCCTGAGAGCCTGCCATAGCCATACCAGAAAATCATGTTTATTTCTTCCTTTTTCTTGATAGCCTGAATTCCCTTTGATTTCCTTTATCTTTCCCTTGACGTTATTCAACTTTTATATATAATGCTCTCTCTTTTTTTAACTATAGCTGGAGACAAAAGTCAATTAGTCCGGCAGAAAAGCAAGTAAAACAGAAAACTTTTGAGGAATAGAATTGTGAAAAGGAAAATTTTGCTTACCGCTGTTATCATATTATTGGCTGCGGGTAGGACTCAATCCGAGGAAAAACAATTAGGCGTTACCTTCGACGTGACTTATCTGAGCAAGTGGTTGAGCAAAGGCGTCGAGGCATACGGCTCGCACGGTGCGTTATTTAAGTCTTTCGACTTCGACCTGTTTGGCACAGGTCTTGGCTTTGAAATTATTCATCGCAATGCCTTCGGAAGCGGCTACGTTGACCAGCAGAGGTTTGACTACAGGCCGTACTATAAAGGCAGGCTTTTTGAAGATACACCCTACGCTATGAATTTTAATCTTAGTACGGAATATGAACACTATCCCCGCCGGGACAGAAAATCAGCTAATACAACCTGGGAGTGGATATTTGCCTTTTCCTGGCCGAATATTTTGCCGCAAGGTTTCACTCCAAGCTACATCGCTCATTATGAGTACGCTGCGGGAGAAAATTACACGAAGCAAAGCGGCGCCGATATCCCGCCAGGTTGGGTTCATCGTTTCATACTTGGCTATGACTTGAAGGTATTGGAAAACGTAGAGCCGCTGCGCTTGTCCGGAGAACTTGCCTATACCGATGGTCTCGGCGGAGCTGAACATGACTGGTCGTATGCTACTTTTGGAATATCTACAAAATTGAAAATCACAGACAATCTTTCTTTTCTGCCGGGGATTTATCATCAAATATCAATGGAGGATTCGGTTTGCACAGATGATGTAACATATACAGGTTTGAGTATGAGGTACAGATTCTGAAAGATTCATAAAAAACTCGATTTTTAACCTTTTCGGTTGAATCACTGAATTTAATTGTATAGTATAATCGTTCTGTTATTTTTTCACGAGGAATCTATCGAGGCTGTGCTCATAGATCAGAAATTAAAAAAAGGAGAGTGTTATGGAACAAACACAAAAAGCTATTGATTCACTTATAACTGAGCAGCGTTCATTTCCGCCGCCAGCTTCAATCAAAGCCAAAGCCTATATCACAAGTCCTGAGCAGTCTCAGCAAATGTGGGAACAGTCGATTAACGACCCGGATAGCTTCTGGCTTAAGCAGGCAAAGAATCTGTCTTGGTTCAAGGAGCCGACAAAGGGTTTGCAGTACACCTGGGACACCAAGAATCGTAAGATTGAGCAAGCTTGGTTTGCTGATGGTCAGTTAAATGTTGCTTACAATTGCCTTGATCGCCATCTTAATACGCCCATTGCAAATAAGACTGCGATAATTTGGCAGGGTGAAGCTGACAATGCAGTTAAAAAGATTACTTATAAAGAGCTGCACAAACAGGTTTGCAAATTCGCCAATGTTTTAAAATCAAAAGGAATAAAAAAGGGCGACCGTGTTGCTATTTATCTGCCGATGATTCCGGAGCTTCCTGTAGCTATGCTTGCCTGTGCTCGTATCGGAGCAATTCACTCGGTTATATTCGGCGGATTCAGTGCCGATGCCATCAAGGACCGCATTAACGATTCTGACTGCAAAATGCTTATTACTTCTAATGTTTCCCTGCGTGCCGGTAAACACATCCCCCTCAAGAGCATCGCTGATGATGCGTTGAAAAATACTCCTACGATTGAGAGCGTCATCGTGGTCAAGGTTAGTGATGACCAATGCAATATGAAAGAGGATAGAGACATCTGGTATCACGATGAAATGAGCGGGGCGCCTGAGAGCTGCGAAGCCGAGCGAATGGACGCCGAAGATATGTTGTTTATTCTTTACACATCCGGTTCGACCGGCAAGCCGAAAGGCCTTGTCCACACTACAGGCGGATACTTAGTGCATGTTGCTCTTAGTCATAAGCTTATTTTTGACATACATGACGATGATATTTACTGGTGCACTGCCGACATCGGCTGGGTGACAGGGCACAGCTATATCGTCTATGGCCCACTGGCAAATGGAGCTACCTCGCTGATGTTTGAGGGAGTTCCTACATATCCCGATGCTGGTAGATTCTGGCAGATTTGTGACAAATTCAGTGTTAGCGTTTTTTATACGGCTCCGACGGCTATTCGTGCTCTGATGCGTCTTGGTGACGATTGGCCGGCAAAGTATAAGCTGGATTCGCTGCGAGTGCTCGGTTCGGTTGGTGAGCCTATAAATCCCGAAGCCTGGATGTGGTACTACGATAAGATCGGGCGTGGTCGCTGCCCGATTGTGGACACCTGGTGGCAGACGGAGACCGGTGGAATTCTAATTACGCCGTTACCGGGTGCTCATACGTTAAAGCCGGGAAGTGCCTCTCGGCCTTTCTTTGGCGTTGATCCGGTCATTTTGCGTGACGATGGAAGCCAGTGTGACGTAAATGAAGGTGGAAAACTTTGCATACGTAAGCCATGGCCCGGGATGGCCCGCACGATGTGGGGAGATCATCCGAGGTTTATTGATACATACTTTACCATGTTCGATAATCTTTATTTCACCGGCGATGGCTGTCGTATCGACAATGATGATGACTACTGGCTGATGGGCAGAATCGATGATGTAGTCAATGTCTCCGGCCACCGTATCGGTACCGCTGAGGTTGAAAGTGCCCTTGTCAGCCACGAAAAAGTCGCTGAGGCTGCGGTCGTACCGATACCCCACGAGATTAAAGGACAAGGCCTATATGCCTTTGTTACGCTGAAAGAGGGGGTCGCAGAAAGTGACGAGCTGAAAGGTGAGCTTGTCAAACACGTGCGAAAGGAAATCGGGCCTATCGCAACGCCTGAAGCGATTCAGTTTGCCCCGTCACTTCCAAAGACCCGCTCAGGCAAGATTATGCGGCGTATCCTCCGCAAGATTGCTGGGAAGGACACAAAAAATCTTGGCGATATTACTACGCTTGCCGACCCGGGCGTGGTCGAATCTCTCATCAAAGGTCGGGGGTAATAACCTTACCTTAATTGAAATTACAAGCCCCCTTCTTGCTTTCGCAAGAGAGCAGGGGGGGTCTTTTCACAGTAAAGGAAGCGATAGATGAGCCAGGAAACATCGGAAGCGTCACTTGAAATCAAAAACCACGGCTGGCGTATAGCATTTGCTGGAATGGGTATTAATCTTGCTCTCGGCATTCTATATACGTGGAGCGTCATCAGTAAGGGCATCCCGGCTGAATGGAAGTGGAGCGAAGCAGACAAATCCTGGCCTTACTCGATTGCATGCCTGGTATTTTCGCTTGTGATGGTACCGGCCGGCCGGATGCAGGATAAAATCGGCCCGCGTATAGTAGCAACCATCGGTGGCATCCTGGTTGGAGCGGGCTTTTTACTGGCAAGTGTCACGACGTCACCCCTGGGTTATATAATCGGCTTTGGGATTCTTGCTGGCGCGGGCATTGGCTTCGGCTATGCCTCTGCAACGCCGCCGGCGGTCAAATGGTTCTCGGCGGCAAAAACGGGGCTTGTTGCCGGCATCGTCGTCTCAGGTTTTGGCCTTGCCTCTGTATATGCGGCCCCTTTGACGATGTGGCTTATTAACACATGGAGCATCAAGGTTGCGGTGATGACCCTCGGAATCGCATTTCTAATTGTTGTAGTCGTTCTTTCACAGATACTTAAGCCGCCGCCTGCTGGTTTTATTCCAGCCGGAACTGGCACTGCAAAGGCTAAAGGTTCGGCTGGCAAAAAGGAAGATTTCCTGCCGAAGGAAATGTTGGCTACTTCGCAGTTTTATATGCTCTGGTTTATGTATGCCTGCGGTGCCGGTGCCGGGCTTATGGTCATCAGTAAGCTGGCGGCAATCGCTTCTATTCAGGCCGGCATTAAGCTGGGCTTTATCCTTGTTGCGGTGCTGGCGGTCGGCAACGGAGCCGGCCGGATTGCAGCCGGCATCCTGAGCGATAAAATCGGTCGCAAAGCAACCATGTTTATCTGTTTCGTTATGCAAGCTGTTTTGGTCTTTCTGCTTTCGCGTACAGTGCAGGGTAGCACCCTGGCAACAGCGCCGGTCCTGGCGGTCGTCTCTGCTCTTATTGGTGCGAATTATGGAGCGAATCTATCGCTATTTCCTTCTGTGACGAAGGACTACTATGGCCT
>CAZRMQ010000086.1:0-8844 GCA_964601185.1 uncultured Pirellulales bacterium | reverse complement strand
TTTTGATTATTGCGGTAGCAGGTTTTCAGCCGGAGATTCGAAGAGCGCTTATAAGAATAGGTGGGTCTCGCTTTTGGGCAGGCCGTTCTCATCAGCTTTCAAGAACTGTAGAAGAGATAATGACCGCCGCAGGTCAGCTTTCCGCCACTCATACGGGGGCAATTATCGTTATTGAAAAGTATGTTGCGCTGGGTGAGTTCATAGGGACCGGCATCCAGATTGACGCGAAGGTTACATCTGAGTTAATCAAGACCGTTTTTTATCCCGGCACTGCCCTTCATGATATGGCTGTTGTAATCCGAGGCGATAGAGTGCTTGCCGCTGGAGTACAGCTACCTTTAGCTGAGGCTGGTAGTGTGGACGGCGTTGAACTTGGCTCGCGCCACCGAGCGGCTATAGGCATAACTACAGGTTCGGACGCCACCTGTGTGGTCGTAAGTGAAGAAACCGGTATCATTTCAATAGCAGAGAACGGACAGCTCAGCCGTAATGTGGATGAATCCACGTTACGAAAGTCCCTGGCGACAGCGCTTTCATAAAATGTAGTCTAATCGCGGAGTAAATAATACAAAACGATGGCAAGAAAGATCAAACTCGGCAAAATTGCGATTGTGATATTCCTGACGGCCTTGATCTGGATTTGGGCCGATCTGGCGCTGGATGAAACATTGCCGGACAGGTCTGCTGTTATTATTATAGATGAATCGGCCGATCCAAAACTTTGGGTAAGCTTTGAGCAGGCCTCTTCAGCCGACATTAAAATCACGCTTTCAGGTCCCCATGCCGCAATTGCCGGTGAAAGCAGAAGATTAAGAGATGGGCAAATACGCAGGTTTGACTTTGATGTTGTACAGGAAGGAATGAACAAGCCCGGCGACTATCCTTTAAGACTGCTGCCGTTCTTACAGAAAGATAAACAGATAAAACAACTTGGGCTTAAAGTTGAATCCTGCGAGCCGCAGTTGTTGAGTGTCAATGTTGTTGAGCTTGTTAAGAAGTCGCTGACTGTTGAGTGTATTGATGAAAACGGAGCTTCTTTGAAACACGAAAGCATCGAGCCGTCAAAAGTTGACATGTTTGTGCCCGCAGACAGAAGGACAGCTCAGGTTCGATTGACCCGTAAAGAGATTGAGTATGCAAGATCAACCGCTCTTGAAAGAAAGCCTTACATTGAATTGTCTGAGGGCCAGCCACGGTACGCTACTGAGCCTGTGCGCATCAAGATGCCGCCGGCTGAAGATGTACTTAGGCCCTATACAGTAACTGCCACGCCGGGATTTTGCTTAAGTGAGAACCTGCAATACAAATATAAGGTCCAAGTGCTTAATCCCAGCGAACTGGCAACAGTACTTATCAAGGCCAGCCCCGCTGCTAAGCTGGCCTATGAGCAGCAGCCATTTCAGATAATACTGTATATTCTTGATGATGATGCCAAAAAGAATAGCGAGGAGCATCGCAGAGAAGTGGTTTACAATTTTCCGGAGGAGTTCGTTCGCAAAGGTGAGATAAGTCTGAATCAGACTCGCGTCCAGGCCAACTTCAAACTTGTGGAACTTCCTCCAGAAGGCCCGTAAGTTATTGCAAGCCGAGACAAGCAAAGATAGCTTCGACTGTCATCCACGGTAACATAACACAGAAAACATAAGACACAAAACAGAAGTTTTTATCAATGTTATCTTTCTCCCGTCGTCTGTCTTCTAACATCTGTTCTCTGACGTCTTACCGCAACGACAGCGGCCAGTGCCGTACGCGCAAGGAATACCGCGAGGATTATAAGTATTACGGCTATTGCTGCCAACAAGATGTTAGGTTTCTCAGCGGTTAAGAAAGTATATGTTTCGTATAATAAAGCAGCGATTGTAGTTACAAGCATGACGACGGCGGGTATAGCAGTAAAGACAAAATTGCGTTTGTGCGTAAACAAATATACACTTGCCACGATGAGAACAAGACTGGCGATGAGCTGGTTTGCGGCACCGAACATGGGCCAGATAGCTTTCCAGTTGCCAAGAGCAAGTGCACCTGCCAAGACCCCGACAAGTATGGTGGCTACGTATTTGTTCTTCATATAAGGTATGCCGAATGTCTCTCCAAACAGTTCATTGCATATATAACGCGTAATGCGTGTTGCCGTATCAAGAGTAGTCATAATAAAAGTCTTGAGCATAGTTATGCCGATGAGTGTTCCCAGCCCACCGAAGATTATCTTTGTAATCTGACCGTAACCGGTTCCGAAGGTTTTTATCCATCCGCCCTTTGTAAAGAGCTGCTGGTATACCAGCCCTTCGCTGCCGTCAGGAGCACTTTTCCAGTACAAGCCGGCTGTAACGGCTACTACAGCCAGGACGGCCAGCACACTTTCTGCGATCATAGCTCCGTAACCGACAATCCTGGCATCTCTCATTCGCGGAATTTGCTTTGAAGTTGTACCGCTGGCGACGAGGCTGTGAAATCCGGAGATGGCACCACAAGCCACCGTGACAAACAGCATAGGCCACATCCAGCCCTTACTGCTAGAAAAGGAGACAACGGCTGGGGCTTTCATATCCGGGTGCGTAAGGATAAGACCCAGGAATCCAAAGAGCACACCTAAATAAAGCACCGCACCGGCAAGATGGTCTCTGGGTTGAAGCAGCAGAGTTACAGGCATTACTGATGCAATCATGGCGTAGATAAGCAATATAACGGTCCACCAGCTCGCAGCATCTTCCACAGGAAGTTTAATCGGAATATAGTATCCACCTACAATCAGGCCGACCAGCAATAGAACTCCTATTATTGAGCACAATAGTACTGAGGCCCCTATGCGGTACATCAAGATGCCAACAATCAGCGCTACGAAAACGAGCCCAAAAGTGGGTACTACAACCTCGGGAGTATTTGCCAAAGTCTGTCCTGCAATGGCTGCAAACACCGCGACTACGAGGATCAATGCCAAAAAAGCGAAGAGGCCGAATAGAATCTTGCTGATTTTTCCCATTACTGACTCGGTGACTGTAGTAATCGACTTGCCTTTGTTTCTAAGGGAAAGCACAAGTGCTGTGAAATCGTGAACGGCTCCAAAGAGGACGCCACCAGCTACAATCCAGATAACAGCAGGAAGCCATCCCCAGTACAAACATGCGATGACTGGTCCTATTATAGGAGCAGCTCCGGCAATAGATGCAAAGTGATGGCCGAATAGGATAGTCCAGTGTTTAGCAGGAACATAATCAACACCATCATTCATCGCTACAGAAGGCGGCACTTTGCTATCATCAACACCTATCCATAGTTTGACCTTTCGGCTATAGAATATGTAACCTAAAAGCAGTAGAAAGACAGCAATTCCCGCAACAATCAGAGAGCTCATTGGCCTAACTCCTTAATTTTATTCACAGCGGTCGCCTTGAACTATGTCTTCGCACCAGCAGCCGAATCGGCACCTCAGCTATCGGCAAAAGCTGCCGTAACCTACCTATAATAAATCGGCGGTAGGGTTCGTCAAATAATTTAGGGTTGTTTACAAATAGAACTATTGTAACTGGATTAACGGTGATTTGTGTAGCATAGTAAATTTTCGGCCCACTTTTTGTGGATTTGCCCACTGTGGCTCTTCGAGGTTTCGTTGTTCTGCCGTTAGGCATCCTGTGGACAGCACCCTTTGCCGGAATTTCTTCAAACGCCTTGTTTAATTTTGGAGTGGATATACGGGTTGTTGTCTGCTTGAAGATTTCAGCAGCCAAGTCCAAAAGACCCTGGACGTTTTTTGATTTTGTTGCTGTGGTAAATGCTATAGGTGCGTAACTTAAACCAGGCAGTGTTTTTGTCATGTAATTTTCATAGTCACCGGTGACAACTGAGTCCTTGGCAAGGTCCCATTTGTTGATAACTATTATACAGCTTTTATACTCCTGGGTGATAAAACCGGCTAATTGTTTATCGACCTGGGAGACAGGCTGGGTGGCGTCAATCAGAAACAAAACGACATCGGCTCGGCGAATAGATTCGGTCGCACGGATGAAACCATAAAACTCGATGCTGTCGGCCATCTTTCCTTTTTTTCTGATTCCTGCGGTGTCGATAACGATGATAGTTTTGCCGTCCTTTTCGAAGCGTACATCTACAGAATCTCTTGTCGTGCCGGGCGTATCGCTGACGATGACTCTTTCAGAGCCGACCATAGAGTTCAGAAGAGTACTTTTGCCTACATTTCGTTTGCCGACTATCGCCAATTTCATTACCGGCTCAGCGGGCCTGACAGTTTCCAGAGAGCCAAGCTTTTCAAAAATTCTGTCGAGCAGGACAGCTTTATTCAGATTATTCTTCGCTGAAATGCAAAGAAACTCGCCGAAGCCGAGGCTGGAAAACTCCACAGCGGCGTCGAACATCTTGGCACTATCTGCTTTATTGGCGACGCCGATAACATCGAGTCCGTGTTTGTGCAGAAGCTTAGCTATTTTCTTATCAAGTGGGACAAGTCCATCGCGAATATCAACCATAAACAGGACAACATGTGCCGACTCTATCGCGCTCAGGATTTGCTGTTCGATATGGCTGCTTAACCTGTCGGAGTCAACGATACCATATCCACCAGTATCAATAAGCTCGAAATAGCCTGCCTTGCCCCCCTTCTTGCTTTCGCCTGCCCCCGCGTCTGCCGACGCGAGTCGGGGCGGCGGGCAAGAAAGCAGGGGGGTTGTGATGATAGTGCTGACGCGATCTCTTGTAACGCCTGCGGTTGGCTCGACTATACTTATCCTCTGACCGGCCAAGGCATTTAAGAGACTGCTCTTGCCGACATTAGGTCGACCGATTATTGCGACGACAGGTAAGGCCATAAGTTTTTGCCAAAAATCGATATTCTTTATATGTTATTTATCAAAAAGATGCTACTCTGCGAAGTAGCTTCCGGCCTTCGCAGCCGCTTCGGCGGACTAGGCTCGTTACGTAGCACGAGATTATAACATGATGCCACATAGTTTGGAAGTTTTGATACTCATTAGGGATGCTTTTGCTCCAGGCTGCTTCTGATAAATTTACCGCAGAATGCTGTTTACTGTTTATACAAAAATTGGTTATGTGTTATACTTGTTTCCAATTGTAGATGAAAGGACGAATTATTATGGATAAACTGTATGAAAATTCGGAAACTGGATGTTGTCCGAGGTTTAATCCCGAGCCGTGGGATGAGAAAGAGGTGACCTTCCAGGATAAATTGTTTGTTAAAGATCATGTTAAAAGTTTTATGCACATCCCTATCAACTTTGGGAAGGTGATTGTAAGAAATATGGAAATGATTCAGAAGGCAGAGGCTCTTACGCCTGAACCTCTTATGCTTTCGGATGAAAAGTCTCTGTGGGGAGCCGATATCTATATAGCGGTGGGCAAGGATGTGCCTGGAGCGGAGATGGCCAGAATATCAGGGACCTTTCTGACTAAGGTCTTTGAAGGGCCATACAAAAATGCCGGGACGTGGGCAAAACAAATGAAGGACTACGTCACATCGAAAGCAAAAGAGATTAAAAAGATGTACTTTTTCTATACCACCTGCCCGAAATGCGCTGAGTTCTACGGCAAAAATTATACCGTTATATTGGCAGAGGTTTAAATAACCCCCCAGTAAACTGGGGGGCTAAACATTAAGGGAAGTTTACTATGGTTAATTTTGCTGCCGTCACTATTCCTTATACGGCCATAACTATAATTTTCATCGTTTTGGCTGCATTTGTCGGCGCTTTCATCAGGAGAGTAAGCAGGGATAAATGCCTGAGAGATTTCCACAGGGATATGGTGACGCTGGAAGATGCCTCCGGTAAGATAATATGGGGTACGTTGAGAGTGGAAAATACCGGCCTGGAATTTGTCTATCCGGAAAAGTACAGAGACGAAGATGGACACGATGAAACAAGCTATATCCTGTATAAACAGGAGTATCCTAACATCACCGCCTTAATTCGCTTCCATGATGAGCTGAGCGAACGCAATAAAAAAGAAAGAGAAAAGGAGCTTAAAAGAACATATCATCCGGCGTTCTTGAGGAGAATGAAAAGAAGAATAAAGAATATCTTTAAAACGGTAAGAGACTCAGTAATGGAGGTAGTGAGCCTGTTGATGAGCCAGGTAAAGAAAGCTACTCCCGCGGGGGCAGTATTGACTTCTCAGGATAAATATGTATCTAAGATGCAGCAGGAATTGATAAGCACGGTGGGGACTTCTTACGAGCCTTTGTTAGAAAGATATATTGGCCATAAAGTTGTTATCGATATGATTAAGGGTGATAAGATGTTGGAGTATTGCGGAGTGTTGAAAGAATATACAGCCGAATTTATTGAGATCATGGATGTAAATTACAAGACAAAAGAAGACCAGCCGGCCAGGAAGGCGGATTTAATTGTGCCTCGCAAGCTCGGCGTCGTCCGGCACCTGGGAGAATAATCTCGTATTGCGTATATCGTATTGCGTATTGCGTTTTACTCTGTTATTCTCCGTGGGACGCCTTACGGTGCTGTGGAAGCATGAATCTATATTTAGCCTGCGGTTTGCCGCAGGTTTTATTTGGACATCGAGAACATTCATCCGCTATCCGCCTCCGGCGGACAGAGAGTTTAAAAACTTATAAAGCCACTGAAACAGACAGGTATCGAGACGATGTGAAGAAAAACAATTGCCAGACCCGGTAACCGTTTGCGGTGGCGATAAAACAAGGTGCCCATCAGAAATGATGTAAAAAAGTTAAATCCCTATCCCTCCTTATCTCTACGAAGGAGTAGGTACGGTATATACAGGATAACCGTAGCTATAGCCGCAAATGCTATTGGGAAAAAGATCACAATTATACGTGAAATATCCCTGTTCTCAAATAGCAACACCATAGAAATGGCCAAGCCCAAAGCAGCCGCAAAAAGAGCAAGCCCGGCTATCGCTAACCTAATACCGCGAATTGCTCCCCTCTTCGCGATACATATGATTCCTCCAACAAGGCTCAGGATCGCCCCAGCCGCTCCAATAAACTTCACCACCGGCGGCGAATCTAATTTAAAGAATATGGCAAACCCAAGAGCACCAGCCCAAAATCCCGCTACCAAAATGAATCCCCATATTGCTGCTAAACTCCATTGGCAAACCTCGCGCGGAAGGTTGTCACTAATAACTCTCTTCTCCGTGCGTTTTCTGTTCCACCACTTAGTAACTGACATCAGAATGAAGGATATGCCCGCAAGTATCCCAACTTGTGCGCTCGTAGAGCTGAATTTCTCTACGACCATGGGCTGTACGATACTCAAAGTGAAGCCGCGTTCAGCCCAACGCTCGACAGCCCAACTTTGGACAGGTGGAATGCAATAGAAAAAGACAACGGCAAGAAGGAAGACTAATTGGAGTGAGAAAATAATCTTCCAATCACGACTCCAAGGAGGCAAACCCCGAAAAAAGAATAGAGCCACTTCGACCCAAAATAACACCACGGCAAGTCGAAAAGGCCATTCCCAATGACTCCAAGAAAGCCACAAAAGAGGCCTGCGAGTACACACAATATACGTCTCATCCTCACTTTTTTTCTCCTAACAACATCCTGTTTATCTCACAGCACGACCATTTCGATATTTGAAGGTTCGCCTTCGCTGAGATAGAAGTCAACGATGTCCGCTGTTCAGGCGCTCTTACTTTCAATTTGTTGATAAGCTACCTCCGCTATATTGGCTTGCCTGCTCGCATGTTCGATAGTCATATTCACCAGATTGCCCTCCGCATCCAAATCAACGTATATATTCTCATTTATCTCTTTGGTCTGCGCTACTTGATGGTCTGCAAACTCCACCAGTGCAGTATCCGTATCTGTAAAGTACTTGATCTTCATAACATTACTCCTGAAAACTGCGATCAAAGAAAGCATTGTGCACGGTTATACCGTCCGAAAGCAGAATAACCCGCAAATATTTATCGACTTCTTTTACGTATATCCATTTTCGAATTCTGCCGTCCTTCTGAACCTCTGTTCTTAAGGGCTTATCTATGGCATTCTGAATCCATTCTTCTTTGATACAAGAACGGTCCGGCCGTTTTCTCGTATAAATAAAATACTGGGTAAATTTCACTTCTATTTCTCTTGCCTGACTTCAGACAAATTGTTTTAGCAACTCGATCAACTGCGGAACGTTTTCCTTTACTACTTTCCAGATTCGCTCCTGCTTGACTTCGCCGTATTCATGAATCAGGACATTGCGCTGGCCGATAATCTGTCGCCACGGGATTTCAGGATGAGCATTGCGGAATAAGGCCGATACCTTGCCTGCTGCTTCACCGATAATCTCCAAAGACCGCTCGACTGCAAGCTGCGTCCTTCGGTCATTTGAATATTGGGTAAAATCCAGGCCGGAACTCAGTTGTTCCACCGTCCGGGCAGCATCGAGCATATCCCATAAATAAGCGGCATCTCTCTGGTCAGGCTGCATATATCACCTCATTGCCGGCGAGTATTGTCTGTCTGCGAAATGGATTTCTCAATGAATCTTTTTCGACTAAATCAACCTTTCGTCCAAAAATAGCCTTAAGCTCATCAATCATATCCACAAAATCGAACAGTCCCCATCCGGCATCGTCCTTGAAACTAACCAGAACATCGATATCGCTATCGGAACGAAATTCGTCTGACAAAACAGACCCGAATAGTGCCATCTCTGAAATTTTCCATTTGAGGCAAAAATCCTCTATTTTTTTCTGCGGTAATGTAATTCTAATTTGTCTCATATATTACCTCTGCGAGCTATTGTACTCATAATAACGGCGAAAATCCAGTTTTTTGCATTCATTTTCAAATAAAAAAGCCCAGCCGGAAAGCGGACCTGGTTGTGCTTCGCAAATATG
>CAZRMQ010000085.1:0-8858 GCA_964601185.1 uncultured Pirellulales bacterium | reverse complement strand
AAGAAGCTCATAAGCATCCGGAGATTGAAAATCTCTACGGAGCGATTCACGCTGTAGAAGGAATGGCTAAAGGTGAATTCATTGATTTGAAAAAGCTCTCAGCCGATACGCTGAAAGAAGTAGTTGCTTCGCCGTGTTCGGCTCTTGGCTCCAGCAGGAAAAAGCCCGACAAGGAATTCTGTGCCAAGATTCTTGAAGTTTTCAAGAAACGCAATATCCGGTACTTTTTCTATATCGGCGGCAACGACTCGGCCAATACCGCTCATATTCTCAACACGATGGCCGATGAAGCGAACTTTGATATTCGAGCTTTTCACATTCCCAAGACGATAGATAACGATTTGTTGGTTACTGATCACTGTCCCGGCTTTGGCACGGCTGCAAAATTCGAGGCCTGTGCGCTTATGGGTGATGACATGGACAATCGCAGCCTGCCGGGAATAAAAATCGATGTGATTATGGGAAGACACGCGGGTTTTTTGACCGCAGCTACCGTTCTCGGTAAACAGAGAGATGATGATGGTCCGCATTTAGTATATTTTCCCGAACGACCAATTTCGATGGATAAATTCCTCAGCGACATTGATGCTGTCTATAAAAAACTTAACCGATGCGTTATCGCAGTCAGTGAAGGCATTTGTGACGCCGATGGTATTACCTGGGCGCAAAAATTAGCCGAGGGCGTCGAAGCGGATGCGCACGGCAACATTCAGCTTTCCGGCACGGGAGCTTTAGCTGACTTTCTTGCTCAGCAGGTGAAGGATAACCTGAAGGTAAAGCGCGTTCGCGCTGATACTTTCGGCTATCTGCAGAGAAGTTTTGCCGGCCTGCAGTCTTCCGTTGACTTAGATGAGGCCTACCGATGTGGGCGAGAGGCGGTTAAGCTTGCTATGGAGCATGATAATGGTTCGGTAGCGATAAGACGGATTGGCAATGGAAAAGATTATGCGGTTGAGCTGTTCCGCACTGAGCTTAGTAATGTCGCTGAGAAGACTAAATCTATGCCTGATGAATTTATTAATGCTGAGGGCAACGGCGTAACCAAGGCCTTTATCGAATATGCAATGCCGCTAACCGGCGGTTTGCCCAAAACACATTATTTGGGAAATTACCCAAGGATATGAATTAATCGAAAAGCGCTTCGACGAATTTGTCGGGGTCGAACTCTGCGATGTCTTCCGGTTTTTCGCCAAGGCCGACAAACTTTACCGGTATATCAAGCTGGTCCTTGATGGCGATGACAATGCCGCCGCGTGCGGTGCCGTCCAGTTTTGCTAAGAATATGCCGGTAAGATTTATCGCTTCGGTAAACATCTTTGCCTGAACAATCGCGTTTTGGCCTGTAGTGGCGTCCAGAACCAGCAGCACTTCATGGGGTGAGCCAGGGATCTTGCGGGCTGTCACATCGCGAATCTTTGTTAGTTGCTGCATTAAATCTTTTTTGGTGTGCAAACGTCCTGCGGTATCGAGAATCAGCACATCTGCTCCTCTTGCCATAGCGGCTTCACAGGCGTCAAAGGCTACCGCTGCGGGGTCGCCGCCGATTTGGTGTTTTACGATTTGTGCACCTATGCGGTCAGCCCAGATTGTAAGCTGCTCTATAGCTGCGGCACGGAATGTATCACAGGCAGCAACGATGACCTTTTTTTTGTTTTTATTCAAAATGTATGCCAATTTGGCGATGCTTGTGGTCTTGCCTGTGCCGTTGACGCCGGCTACGAGGATAACAGTAGGGCCGCTCGGAGCCAGGTGTAATTGTCTGTCACGGTCCGGCCAATAGCTTTTCATGTGTTCTTTTAGAAACGGTAAGATGTCATCGGTTTTGGCGATTTGTTTGTTACGGTAGGCTTCCCGCAGCTCAGAAATGAGCTTATCCGTTGTTTCTACGCCTATATCATCGCTTATTAGTGTTTCTTCGAGCTCATCGAGCAATTCCTCATCGATATTTCTGCCCAGCCGCAGTACCGATGAAAGCGAAGAGCTGATTTTGCTGCGGGTTTTACTTAAACGTTCCTTGAGATACCCTGCCGTTTTAGAGAAAATACCCATATACTATTCTTAAATCAAATATTAAAACGAACCTCTCCGCCAGAGGCGGACAAAATATTATTTCATAACTTTAATTTTTGAATTTCTTATAGTATCGGTATTTATCGAAATTTCAAGTCGTTGAAGAATTAATTTTCATGTGTTTTTTAAATCTACGAAAAAATCCTTAATTTTTCACAATTTTGTTGTGAAACTGGTTTTCCTTTGACAGATTCAATCAATCTGATTAAAATTTTAATGTTGTTGTCTTAGAGTGGTTGACGTGGGAATAGTCACATGTAGTGCGAGGGGAGGGTATGTTCAAGCATATAATATGTCACATTTGGAATTTGAAAGCTTGAATCCTATTTTACTGTAGCAAGTGAAATAAACCCCTCCAGTCAGGAGGTTGGTTATGGGTTATAGACAATTGTACAGAGTTTGCAATCATAAAGGAGGATGGTTTGGCAGCTCTGGAAATTGAAAACATTTTTGCGGATATACTGGAACGTTCAAAAATACTCGACCCCGCTAATGCACGTAAATGGTTCGACAAGCTGACAGTCTTACATTTGGACGGCGGCTCACTCGGAATTGGTTGTCCGGATGAAGCAACCGTCCATTTTTTGCGTGATAATTGCAAAAGCAGTTTTACAAGAGCCGCTCAGCAAATAACCGGACATCTCGTCGTCGTGGATTTTCAGTTTGGTCCGCCGAAGACGGACCAGGATTCTGCCTCATCTGTTCAACGCCTTGAGTCAGGGCTTAGACTTCATCCTGATTATACCTTTGATAATTTTGTAGTGGGTCCGAGCAATCGCCTGGCGCACGCAAGCTGTGTCGCAGTTAGTCAGTCACTTGGCAATACATACAATCCGCTTTTTCTTTATGGCAACTCCGGCTTGGGTAAAACTCACCTTTTGCACGCCGTCTGCTGTGAAGCCCGGCACAGAGCTAATGGTGCTGTAACTCAGCTATTGAGCTGTGAGGAGTTCATCAATAGATTTATCAGGGCAATCGAGCAGGGAAATTTAGCAGGCTTTCAGAGTCAGTTTCGTACGGTTGATGCGCTGGTAATTGACGATGTTCAATTCCTGCGTGAACGCGAGCGAAGCCAGGAGGAATTCTTCCATACCTTTAATGCACTTTACAATAACGGCAAACAAATCATACTCAGTGCCGACAGCCCGCCTGCTGAGATACCTTCTCTCGAGGCACGTCTTATCAGCAGATTCAATTGGGGTTTAGTTGCTCGAATCGATCCGCCAAGCTATGAGACGAGGGTTGCAATCGTGCAAAAAAAGGCTCATTTGCGAGGCCTCGATATAACCGATGAGATAGCTGAATATATTGCACGCAAGGTACAGGCCAATATTAGAGAGCTGGAAGGTGCTTTGACAAACATTTATGCGCTCGCCATTACTGATGGTGAACAAATCAGCCTTGAACTGGCCCAAAGAGCTCTGCACGGACAAATTCAATCAATTTCCAAACAGATAAATATCAGTGATATTACGGAGGTGGTAACCAAGCATTTTGATGTTCGCCTTGCTGACCTGCAGAGTAAGAAACGCAGCCAGAGCATTACCGAGCCGCGTCAGATTTGTATGTATTTAGCCAGGAACCTAACCAGGCACAGCTTCGAAGAGATCGGCGGCCATTTAGGCGGACGTGACCATACCACCGTTATGCACGCTTGCAGCAAGATAGGCCAGACTAAAAACTCCGATCCGAAGATGCACTCTTTATTGAATGAGCTGACAAAACAAATCACACAGTCTCCACAAACTTAATTTGAGTGCCTAAAGTGACTAAAGTTTGGAGTGCCTAAAATTGCGGATTATAACTTTAGCTCACTTTAGTCACTTTAGTCACTTTTAGTTGCTAATTATTGAGTTTAACATATCGAGGTGGTCCGAGAGGAGCCGTGTTATCAGGAACTTTTGCGCAACGTTCTCTTTTGCTTTTTCACCTAAGTTTATGGCATCATCTGGATTCTTAAGCAGGTGGATAATTCTGTCGGCAAATCCTTCTAAATTTTGCGGTTCGAGCAGAAAGCCGTTTTTACCGTCTTCGATTTGAGCAGGTATGCCTCCGACGTTTGAAGCAACAACGGGTGTGCCTTTCCATAACGCCTCGGTGACAGAAAGGCAAAAGCCTTCCTTTGTAGATTTTTGAATTATTACTTTTGAAAACCTTTGGATAGAATTTACTAAGATATCATTATTGCCGACAACAAATAAAACATCGCCTTTATCAACAAGCTTTTTAGCTTTTTTATAAACCTTGTTATATATTTGGACTCCTTCAGGGTCATCGCTGGCGAGGTTGTAGCAGAAGACCAATCTGCAATCGACTTTTTCCTTGACCTGGTTGAAGACGTCCAGCACACCTTCGGGGTGCTTCCATGGGTCGAGCCTTGAGACCTGGGTAATGACAGGCTTGTCTGTTGGAATACCGGCTTTCTTTACATATTTCAGTATGGTTTTTTCATCCAGCTCTCTGTTTTTTAGGGTAAGTGGATTTATGGCCGGTAACATCAGTCTTTGATCTACCGGCAGATCCTCTTTGAAGTATTTTTTGCTTGATACGATGATCTGGTCATATTTAAGCAAAAAGCCTTTCAGAAAATCCCACAACTGTGGATGTGGATCGGTCAAGTCTATATGACATCGCCATATCCAGGGCTGTCTTTTTCTGTAGGGTCTTATTAGTGCGAGCGGCTGAGGATCGTGTACAATTACACAGTCATGGTGAATGTGTGTAAACCGCGCAAAGTGGTTGTTGACCTGAAGGTATAGCTGCTTTTTTCTTTCGGACAGGTTTAAACTTGCTCCCTGCAGAGCGTTGTGGAATTTCTTTGTAATGTTAAAAAAATCGGGACTACCGTGTAGGATTCTCCAGCCGGTGTCTATACCGACATCGTTCATCAGCAATACAAGCGAATAAAGAATTTCTGCAACGCCGCCGCCCTGGTAGGTGGAGTTAATATGGACAATATGTTTACCGTAAAGCTTTCTGGCTCTGGCATAGATTTCAGCTAATGTTTTATCTGGTACAAGGTGTCTGAAATCTTCAAGACTTAACATAGTAGGCTCCTTGGGCAAAGAGTTATAATCCATGATTTTAGATCCTTTATAATTTCGTCACTCCAAACTTTAAACTTTAGACAATAATTCTTCAAGTAACAGCCTCAAATCGGAAACGTTATCTACGTTGAATCGCGCTTTGGAAATACTTGCACCTACTTTTATGGAATATGCGGTATCGGGCAGACAAGCGAACATATCTTCGTCGGTGTAATCGTCACCTGCGGCTAAAATAAAATCCCACTTCTGATTAATTAGCCAAAACTCAGCGGCCCGACCTTTATTTAAACCGTGATTTTTTATTTCGAGTATTTTACTGCCTTCGAATACACCGACGTCCAGATTCGCCGTTAGATTCAAAAGAGCAGCTTTTAGTTCGTGAACCCTGATGACGGCAAGCTCAGGATTTGCTCTTCGATAGTGCCAAACCAGCGAAAAGTCTTTTTCTTCGACTATGGAACCTGGGGTACGAACGGCATAAAGCTCAAGAATAGGTCTGATAGGATCTTTCCAGTCGGTTCTGAGTGACATCCCGCCTTCGGTGGATTGCCAGTCTTCGCCTTTTTCTTTTATCCAGGCACCATGTTCGGCAACTAATGCCGTATTAAGACCACCAAGCCACTGAACTAATGTATTTTTATCTCGTCCGCTAATTATTATGACCTTGTTTTTGGGATCGTTTGATAAATCCTGAAGTAAATTCAGGATTTTATCATCCGGCCCTGCCTTTGCAGGCTTGTCTGTGAAGCTCACAAGTGTGCCGTCATAGTCCAGCAGAAACAGTCTTTTCTTGCTTTTAGCATAGTCGCCGATTAGTTTCTGCCTGTTGGCTTTAGATAATTTATGGACAGAAATCTCAAACTGATTTTTTTTAACATCAAATAAAGCGTTTAGAAAATCGCTGCTCCATCTTAGCACGTCATAGCGTTGGAGCCTTTCCTGCATCAATCTGTTTCGTTCGATTTGTTCATTTTCCGGCATTTCCAGCGATTCTTTTATTGCCGCCACGATTGATGCTTTATTATTTGGATTGACTATTAGAGCCTCGCCCAGCTCGCTTGCTGCACCGGTCATTTCACTAATAATCAGAACTCCTTTTCCTTCACGTTTAGTAGCTATAAACTCTTTGGCTATTAGATTCATTCCATCCCGCAATGGTGTTACCAAGGCTACATCGGCAGCGTTATACAGCGCTGTAAGGCTTTTGAAGGGCAGAAATCTGTAAAGATACCATACAGGCATATAGCCTATTGCTCCATGTTCACCATTAATTCTTCCCACCAGGTGTTCGAGCTTGCTTCTTAATATTTTATAGTCTTCCACATCGGTACGGGTTGGTACGGCCACCATGATTAAGGTAACTTTGCCTTTATATTCTGGATTTTCAGATAAAAATAAATCGAACGCTTCCATTCGCTGGGTAATTCCTTTAGTGTAGTCCAGTCTGTCGATGGAAAGGATGATTTTACGGTCGCCAACTTTTTGCAGTATTTTATTTACTTCCAGCTTGACTCCATCATCGTTGATTGCCTGCGAATATTTTTCGTAATTGATCCCCATAGGAAACGCATCGACTTTAACGGTACGATTACCGACGACAACTTTGCCCAGCGTGTGATCGAGTCCCGCTATTCTGCAGACACTGCTGAGGAAATGCCTTGCGTAGTCGTACGTGTGGAATCCTATCAAGTCGGCTCCCAGCAGACCTTCTAATATTTCCTGACGCCACGGCAGCAGCCGAAACAGCTCAAATGAAGGCCACGGTATGTGCAGAAAAAAGCCAATTTGCAGGTCTGGGAACTTCTCCCGCAGAAGTTTAGGAAGTAACATTAACTGGTAATCGTGAATCCAGATATAATCTCCGCTGTTTGTAGCCTTTGTCACTTCATCGCAAAATATCTGATTAACTTGCTGGTAAGTTTGCCAGAAGCGATTTTCATATAAGGTACGTGTAGGAAAGTAGTGGAAAAGAGGCCAGATTGTTTCGTTACAGAAACCTGAGTAATAGTTGTTTATTTGTTTTTTGGAAAGAAATATCGGAACACTTTTTTCGGTGGCCAGTTTATCTGTGATTTTATCTTTGTCTTTGGCTGTAAGTTTATCGCTGGCTATTCCCGGCCATCCTATCCAGAGCCGCTCGAAAGTCTCCGGAAGTGAAGATAAGCCCACAGCAAGTCCGCCGGGACTCGGGCGGAAATGGAACCCATCCGCTCTTTTTGTTATATTAAGCGGCAATCGGTTTGCGACTACAATCAATCTTCCCATGATTTTCTATCCGTGTTTATAACAGATTTACAGATAATCGCAAGGTTAAATATTAAACAAAGCATATTGTGTAGATATAATTTGATATTGTTAAAGGAACAAATCGCGGTTTGAGTTCATAGTTTAGCCGTCGCCGGCACGGCGATGGTTATTCTTATAGATTATGATTTTACAATAGTCGGGAAATTCCTTTTATGATAATATTTCAGGTACTCAATTTTTCTCTTCTGAATTGTGTTAGTCATGACGAATACATGAGTTTTCAAGATATACAAGGTAAGTAAATGGACGAAGAGCAGAAAGAATCGGGAGTGCAAGTTACGGCGACAGAGATTGCCCCGCCCAGGAGCTTTGCTAAGACGATACGGCCTGCTTTGATTGTCTCAGAAAAAACATTTTTCGAGTATTCTTTGTTTCTTGAGCACCTTTTAGCCGGCTTGGCGGATGAGTCGATTCCTACAGCTTTGATTTGCCCCCCGGACTGTGATGTGGGTTCTTTTATATACGGATCTGTTGAGGTTTTTAGATATCCGGTTATCAAGCTGCCGTTGGCGGGACCTTACAACAGAAATAGGCTTGTTGAGCAACTGGTTAAATTTAAACCTACTATTTTACACTGTATAAGCGAAAGCAAAGTAAGCCTTACAAAAAAATTGGCTCGTTTGTTGGATTTGCCTTATGTAATGATGGTCAATTCCTTAAAGAAAAGGTGGCGAGGGCTCTCTATATCGAGGCATTGTACAAAAATCATTGTGCCGGCTAAAAGCATCGCTGCTGATGTGACGAAATTTTATCCTCACGCAGCCGAGCGAATCGAGCAGGTAAATATCGGCACTTTCGTTGAACAGGACTGTGTTTGTTTCTCGCAGCGCAGCCGATTGGTTAGTATGGTAACGGTCCATCCTTTGGATAATGTGGCTGTCTTCGAGAATTTATTCAGTGCGGTACGGAATCTGGCGATCAATCCGCCACAGATGGATGAATTTATGTTGATAGTAATAGGCCAAGGGCGGGCGGAAGGACAATTGCGAAAGCTATTAGCTGCGCTGGATCTTTTGCAGAGAGTTACTATTGTTCCTGCAATAAGACCATGGCGTTCTGTGCTTGCCGCGGGTGATATTTTTATTCAGCTACAGCCCAACAACTCTTTTAATCCTTTTTTGCTTGAGGCAATGAGCGTAGGTTTGGCAGTTGCAGCCTGTAAAGGCGGAGTTGACGATTTTATTATCGCGGACCGGACAGCCGTTGTGTTTAATCAGAATGACGAGATTAGTATAAGAGGCGCTTTACAGCGGCTGTTAGACAGAAAAGAATTTGCCAGGCAAATCGCCCGTAATGCTCAGCAATATTTGAGAGAAAATCACTCCGTAAGTAAGATGATTTCATCTATTCTGCAAATTTATCGTGAACCCCGTTAGAGAAAGCCACCGTCGGAACAGTCCGTTAGAGAATTTCGTTCTCTAACGGGGTGAAGCT
>CAZRMQ010000084.1:0-8999 GCA_964601185.1 uncultured Pirellulales bacterium | reverse complement strand
GAGATGGACCCAAGTCTTATCGGATGGTGGAAGATGGATGAGACATCCGGCACAGTTGCCGCTGATTCATCAGGCTATGGTAATGACGGCACTGTTGTAGGCGGAGCGCAGTGGGTTTCCGGTTACATAGATGGAGCGATTGATTTAGATGGTGATGATGACTATGTGGATTGTGGGTATGATCCAATCTTTGATACTGCTAACGAGATGACGGTCGCCGCATGGGTAACTATCAGGTCGATCCCTACTGCATGGGCATGTGTCGTTGCTAAGGGTGAATACTCATGGAGAATTAGTAACGAAAATATGGAAAGGAGATTTCACTTTGGTATTACTATCTGGTCGGCTTCTAATCCTTCGATTCCTGGAAATACTGTGGTTGGTTTAGACGAATGGCATCACGTTGCCGGAACGTATGATGGTCACAACATCAATGTCTATTTGGACGGTTCGCTTGATGGAACTGTTGCTACTTCGTCGCCCATTGGTGTTAATGCAGCGAATGTGCTCATCGGCGAAAATCCGGAAGCGGCAGGACGCAACTGGGACGGCCTCATCGACGATGTACGAATTTACAACCGGGCGCTGTCGGAGGCCGAGATAGTTGAGCTTATGCCGACGCAATTAAAGGCTACGGCACCGTTACCGTATGACAAATCGATATTGTCCACAACAGATGTAGTACTTTCCTGGATAGCCGGAGAAACCGCCTCTGGTCACCATTTGTATATTGGTGAGAATTATGAAGATGTGGAAAATGGGACCGGCGACACCGATATCGGCTTAATGACTCAGAATAGTTTCGAAGGTTACGAATGGGAAATAGGTAATACATATTATTGGCGAGTCGCGGAAACCATGTCCGACGGCACTGTTATCCATCCAGGTGACGTCTGGAGCTTCACTATCCTTCCGCTTACCGCTTCTAAACCAATTCCCGATGATGGAGCTGAATATGTCAATACGGACGTTTTATTAAAATGGACAGCGGGGGCAGGGGCAACTCGGCATCATGTGTATTTCCATGAAAATCAAATGGCTGTGTTGGCTCGTGATTTTGAAGCGGACCGAGGAACTTGCGAAGATCCTAATTTCTCACCGGGTCAGCTCGATTATAATACGGAATACTTCTGGATGGTCGATGAGTTCGACGGCAAAACAACACATCAGGGAGGTGTCTGGTCTTTTACCACCGTCGGTCCCACTAATGGTGCAAAGGGCCAGTATTACAACAACGCAGATTTGACAGGCCAACCAGTGCTCACCCGTATAGATCCCAAAATAGATTTTGTTTGGGGAACCGATTCTCCTAATCCGATAGTAAATTCGGACAACTTTTCGGTGAGGTGGACCGCTGAGCTGGCAATTCCGGCTTCCGACACTTATACTTTTTATTCTATAAGTGATGATAACGCCAGATTGTGGATAAATGGACAATTACTTGTTGACAATTGGGATTCAGACAACGCCTGGGCCATAGAAGAAGCGGAATCTATCTATCTTGAAGCCGGCTGGACGTCCCTCAAGATGGAATTCTTCGATTCAGCCGGGGATGCGATAGCGCAGTTAAAATGGGAAAGTTCAACCATACCTCGACAAATTATTTCACCAGCTGCATTATCACCACCACTACGCGCCTCAGGTGAAATACCTTATAATGGCGCCGCAGGAGTCAGACAGACACCTACGCTTCGATGGACTGCGGGAGATCAAACTACCCAGCACAATGTGTACTTCGGCACTGATTTTGACGCCGTGGACAATGCTGATATAACAACTCCGGATATCTATCGCGGCCAGCAAAACCTTGAAAATACCAAATATATCCCCACCGAAGCTCCTCTTCAGTGGGGCCAAACTTACTACTGGCGAATCAATGAGGTCGAGGCTGATGGAACTATACGTAAAGGCCAGACCTGGAACTTCACAGTAGCTGACTATGCCGTTGTGGAAGACTTTGAAGACTATAACGATGTCGATAACAGAATATACGATACGTGGGGTGACTACTACGTGAATAATACCGGCATGACCGTAGGTCACTTTGATCCTCCGTTTGCTGAGCAAAGTATAGTTCACAATGGTTCTCAATCCATGTACATGCATTACGACAACGATGGTACCGTGAATGAGGATACCACCTATGAACAGAGTGGGACACTGTTTTATTCCGAAACTGAACGCCAGTGGGCAGATGCTCAGGATTGGACCGCAGATGGCACTACCTCTTTAGCGATGTGGTTCAGAGGCATACCGGCATCTGTCGGCAGCTTCACAGAAGGGCCACCAATCACGATGACTGCTGGTGGCACGGATATCTGGGATACGGCTGACCAGTTCCACTTTGCTTATAAGCAGTTATCCGGCGAAGGCAGCATAATAGCAAGAGTAGTCAGCGTCAGTCACACTAACGTCTGGGCCAAAGCGGGAGTTATGATCCGCGAGTCACTGGAGCCGGGTTCTGTACATGCTACGATAGTTGTCACTCCGGGTAGTGGAGTTTCCTTCCAGTACCGTACTACTGCTGATGCTGGTAGCGAGTCAGAAACGGTAGAGGACATCACCGCTCCACAATGGGTCAGACTAACCCGCGCCGGCAACACCTTTACCGGAGAGTATTCAGCTAATGGAAATAGCTGGACAACGCTGGGTGCACCGTTGTCGATACCCATGTCCGCGGATGTCTATATAGGCTTGTGCCTGACCAGCCATAATGTCGATGCAACATGCACAGCCGAATTCTCTAACGTTACAACTTCTGGCACAGGCGATTGGCAGTCGCAGGACATTGGTATAAAAAGTAATATTCCTGAGCCAATGTATGTGGTTCTGGAGGATAACGCTGGCAACAGTGCGGTGGTTACACATCCGGATCCAGCTGCATCAACCACAGGCAGTTGGACAGAGTGGAACATTCCGTTTACAGACTTTACTGGCGTGAATATGCAGGCTATTAATAAGATGTCCATTGGCGTCGGCGATAGGGCTGCTACACAACCTGGAAGCGCAGGCGATTTATATATTGATGATATCGGGCTGAAACTTCCTTAGCCAGCAGGATAATATTTGTTTTATCTTAGGTTAAGTACTGCTTAAGGGCCTATACTAATTGATTCGGTATAGGCCCTGATTATTTTATGTGCTTTACCTCACTCAAGACCTGATTTGTGTAGTGAATAGAGGGGTGAACTTGCTCACTACATGAAATCCAATTCGAAGCTGTAAACGCGAATCTTCGATTTATCGCGGGGTTTGAGCAGAATCTTTCAACATAGCCTCCAGTATTTTACGTGCCTCAAGGGAATTAGGGTCCAACTCAAGGGTAATATAAAGCTCTTTGATTGCTGCCTCTTTATGTCCCTGTTTATGTAAAATAAGACCAAGACTGAAATGCAGAAGGGAACTGTCTGGTATAAACACTAGGCCCTTACGACATACTTCGGCTGCTTCTTTAATCTTACCCTGCTGATAAAGCACCTCGGCTAAACTGTTGTATGCGATGATGTTATCGGGCAAGAAACTTATAGCTTGTGAATAGTGTTTTATGGCCTTTTTGGTTTTGCCTTGCTTTTGGTAAATCCATCCGAGGCCATAATGTGCATCGCCGCAGGTGGGCTTTATTCTTATTGCAGTTAGATAGTTAGCGATAGCTGCATCAAGGTCGCCTGTTGCTCGCAATACCGAGCCTAATGTGTTGTACATCACATAGGAATGTGGTATGGAGTTCCGTACCAACTTAAACTGTTCGGCTGCGGTCTTGTAGTCTTTCAAATCTTCGGCCAGAAGCCTGCCGTATTTCCATCTCAGGTACACATCCTGCGGGGCGTTTTGAATTGCCTGGCGATACTGGGCAGCTGCTTTTTCAAGCGCATCAGGAGTGATATTAGCCTTGAGGGTCTTGAGCTTTTCCTCCATCATTCTAAGCTGTTCTTCGTGATATAGTTGATTGGTGAACGGAGGCTTGCTAATAAATCGCTTGAGAACCTCATCGGTAATCACGTATTGGTCCCACTCTGTATAAGCCAAGCGCTGGGCACACTCATCCTGCGTTAAGGGTAAAGAATTATCGACTCGATGAGCTGTTACTCGCTGCGGAAGTACCTCTTCTAACTTCTTAAGTACGGTCTTGGCCAGCAGATAGTTACCTTTGAAATTTAGATGCACATGCTCATAGAATAGTTCATCACCAACAGTTTCATGGAGGCTGTTACTTTCGAATGTTTTAACAGCATCCGCCAAGTAAACACCTTTGCCGGCCCATGAATCCGCTACGCCGCGAATAATTTCATTAATTCTTCTGTCGGCTCTGAATCGCAATGTGTCCAGCTCACGTGCTTGTATGTACTTTTGTCTTGCAGCATCATAGTCTTGCAGAGCCCAATAGCAACGGCCAAGACGAAACTGAAGGTCTGCATAAGAGCCATCTATTTCAGCAGCAGCCAGATAGTTTTCCACCGCTTCGGCATATCTTCCTGCAGATTCATACTCTACTGCTTGGGCGTACAAATTATCCCACTTAGCCTTTTCCTGCTTGTTTAAATCCGGGCGATGTAACGAAGCAAATGGCGGATTGTCTTTAAGATTACTGCCGACAGTACAGAGAATTGAATTCGCTCCAGAGTTGCAGCCAATCTGCACAATATCTTCCAGATTCCTTCGGAAATGACGATAGACTGTCTCCAAATGCCGGTCATCAGCACGTATCTGCTTATCGAGGAACATCTCTAATCCACGCCAGGCCGTTGGTCTACCTTTTGGGATACCTACCCATTCGGTAAGACTCGTCAGCAGCTGTCCCAACCTTGTAGCCCTAACAGCAATACCCGTGCGGATAACAGACAAGCTCGGCGAAAGCGGCGCAAAGACTGTACCTGCTCCGTATGGTCCGGTTACTTCATTGTTACCGAGGTATACAATGAATAAATCCGGCTCGTGTCGCGCACAGTCTTTTGCTATTTCTACGACTACATGAGAATTTATAGCTGCCGTCGCGGCTATGATAACTTCAAAATCTATGCCCGGATACTTATCCTGCAACATTACCTGCAGGAAACGTCCAAAACCAAAGGCTCCGTCAGGCTCACCTTGGGCTGCGGATGCGCCTAAGACAAAGATTCGATAAGCATCTTCTGATCTAACCGAAGAAAGTTTAAATGGGTTAAATTCTCGGGCAATTTCTTTCGGAAAAAACCGCCAGCAGAACTTGACGTTGTCACAATAAAATACTCTGCCGTTCATATTATATCTGATCATCGCATCAGCAGGATAACCGTAACCAGCTATGCGAAGCCCTACCTCCAGCAGCAAAAATAGCAAAGCTGGAATGACGGTAAGAGCAATAACGCGAAACAGCCGGAGACGCCAGCCGGTTATGGGTTTACGCGATACTTCTTCACCTTTTTGTTTTTTTCTACTCTTAAAGATTCTGGAAATAATCTTTTTCTCTGCCGGCAAGTGCCGCCTTGATTTACGCTGTTTGACGTTTCTTCTCGTATGGGACATCTTACGTTTCATTGCATTTTAGCTTTTACTTTCGCCTTTTTTCAGATACGTGACTTCAGCTTTGGTAAGTGTTCTAAACTTCCCTATACCAATGCCGCTTCTCAGGTTGCCTGAACCGAAGAAACTTTCACTGCCCGGATCAGCAACGCCGAGACCATCGACGATGATCTGATAGTAATGAAAGCCCGGATCAAGCGGTTCGGTAGTGCCGGTCCACACGCCATCATCGCCTTTGGTCAGCGCCGTGTTGCGGAGGCTTACCACCACACTCTTGGCGTTCGGGGCATTGACGCGAAACCTCGCCCGCCCCTCGGAATTGACCTGAGGATATTGCGAACCGGGGACATTCGTGGAAGCAGGCTTGAAGTCGTTTGGCTCCGCAGGCGCTGCTGGCTGCTGCGCCCAACAAGCCTGGCCCCAGAGAACTGGAACCATTACCCATGCTACAAGGTCTTGTCTCATAATGATTCTGCCTTTCCCAATAGACTGTTGGTACCTGGCTGATACTGCTATTCTTTGTCAGAATGATATGCTCTTCAAACCGACCTGCAACCCACGAAAGTCCTAACCTCTTGGCCACCGCCTTTGACTCGACAAGAGCACCATCTATTTGTATAATACCCCTCAGAAGTGTCAGAAGTGAGATGAAAAACGGAATACTGGTAAGATTTTTCATCTCCCCGGCGGTGAAGTGCGCGGGTATAATCTGCGCGACGGTCGCCTGCTGGCTTAAAAACGCGCATGTGCAAGTATTATCCGAGCGCAACTGTCTTCACCTAACACGTTGGTAGACCTCAGCTTACCTATAAATGATTTGTGGCATACTACACACCATTTTCGCGTTTCTTTGCGACTACTTGAAGATGTGTTGGACAAAGAGATACAGATTGTTGGCCCATTCGGTACCGTCGTGGGCGTTGGAATCAACGTGCCAGACGTGTGGTACATTCTTCTCTTTGAGGTAATTGTGGACGCCCTGGCTGATGCGGATCAGGCCATCCTTATCGCCACAAGACAGCCATAGCAGCTTCAACTTGTCCCTGGCGGCTACCGGATCAGGCACGAGCTCGGCGGGAGGTTTGGTGTTGGGGGCCGATGAGAATCCACCGATCCAGGCGAAAACGTCGAGGTGAGCGAGGCCGAAGTTCAAGGACTGGCCGCCACCCATCGACAATCCGGCTAGGGCCCTGTTCTCACGGTTCGTGTACAAGGAATACTTGGCCTCAATGGCCGGGATCACGTCCTTGAGCAGATCGTTCTCGAAATTGGCGAAAGCCGGCGCGCTGGCATAAACATTGCCTTCTGCGCGGTCGTTGACCTGGGCCCGGCCGTTGGGCATGACCACGACAATCGGCTGGATCTTGCCGTCAGCCAGCAGGTTATCGATGATGTTTTCCGGGTGGCAAAGGCGCTGCCATTCCGTCTCGTCGCCGCCGATGCCGTGCAGAAGATAAAGCACTGGGTATTTACGATCGGCCGTATAACCAGGCGGCGTATAGACGAGCATTTTTCGACGCGTCCCGACCGTTTTGGAGTCATACTCAACCATCGTCAACTCACCGTGAGGGACATTTTCACGTTTGGCATTGAACCTGGCGGGCGGATCATCAAAGACGGGTTTGTCGTCCGGACCCAGTTCGATCGGTCGGCCGAATCCGCCTTGTCTACCTCCTCTACGAGCACCCCGTAAGATCGGCTGGGTCGGCGCCGAAGGACTGGTAAGGTCTTCCTTGAACAGCAACTGTGCGAATTCGTGCAAACTGCGCCGCCAGGTCTGCCATTCGTGCGCGGTATCGGGCGAGATGTAGCAAACACTGTTGATCCCGGCGGCCTTGAGTTGCTCATGATTGGCAAGGACTCTCTCCGGACGCTCCTTGGAACCGCAGCTCTGGAAGATCAGCTTGACCTTTTTGTTGAACTCCTCGGTATTGGCCATCACGCCATTGTGGGCCGTGGCCGGATCACCGACCGTACCGCCGCTGAAGATACCGATGTGCGAGAAGACATCCAGGTTCTCCATGGCAATGGCATTGGTCTGCATGCCACCCATGGACAGTCCTGCCATGGCCCGGTGCGATTGATCCGCCAGCGTGCGATAGTTGGCATCGATCATAGGGATGATGTCCTCCAGCAGGGTCTTTTTGAAGCCGTCGGCCCAGCCTGCCGGGGGCCAGCCACCTTGTCGACCACCTCGCCGCGGCGGGGCGGGCGATCCTGGCCTGGCATACGCCATGTACCGTTGTCCATGACGATGATAAAGGGCCTGGCCTTGCCCGCGGCGATCAGGTTGTCCATGATCAGATTGGTCTTGCCCTGACTGGGCCAGCCGGTCTCGTCTTCGCCACCACCGTGTTGTAGATACAGCACCGGGTAGCGGGCCGTGGTGTTCTTGTCATAGTCCGGCGGCGTATAGACGAAGCTACGACGCATCGTGTTGTTGACCTTGGAGTAATAGAGATGCTGGCGTAACTGACCGTGAGGGACATTCTTGAGGGCGTAGAAATCCTGATCCTTGGCGGGGACTTCAATGCCGCTGCCCCAGCGGCCGGCACCGTAGAAGAACATGCTGCCGGGGTCCGGTACCTGGGCGCCGTCGATAACGAGTTGGTAGTAGTGGAAACCTTCGTCCTGGGGCTGCGAGTCGCCCACCCAGGCGCCGTCTTCGCCCTTGGTCATGGGGTATTTGACGCCGCCTATATCGAGAAGAACGCTCTGCGCCTCGGGCGCGACGACGCGGGCCCGGACGCAGCGTTCGGAGTTAACCTGGGGATACTCCTTGCCCGGCTGGTTGATGGATGAGGGTTTGAAGTCCTCTTTTGCCGCAGGTCGATCTGCATGAGCGAAACAGATTCCGCCCGTTATAACGGCTGACAACAAAAGAGTCATAAGCCTGTGATTCATTGGATGATCTCCTAAAAGGGTAGTGTTATCTAGGTTCCGTCACTCCGCCAGGATTTCGATGCCGCATATCTGCGGGTTCTCGATATTGGGCGTAAAGCCGATCACCAACTGGCCGTTCTCCACGGACACGCCTTTGTACTCCTTGATCAGGGGTTTGAGCGACCCTACGGTCTTGAACACGTCGAGATCCTTCAGTATCGCCTGGCCAGGCACGCTGACGGAGAAAACCCTTTCCCCCGGTCCCATGATGCCTTCGAAAGTCTCTGCAAAGTGCAGACGCACGGTGTACTTGCCATTGGGCACCGTGAACTTGTACGAATCCATGCTGTATCGCTCGGTTTCGTAGATACGCGGGATATCCGTGCCTGTGATCCCTACCCCCTCGCGGTCCATGGTCGAACCGTAGTTCGCGCCCCAGGTCTTACCTGCGCCGAACTCCTGGTCAGCAGCCCAGATATTTCCGAACTTGTCCTTGTACGACTCAATGGCGCCGCAATCGACCCGTAGCACGAACTTGTTGGCAGTGTCTGCCGGAGAGGACGAGCTGGAAGAGTCTTCCTTGAACAGCAATGGAGCGAACTCATGCAGGCTGCGTC
>CAZRMQ010000083.1:6862-9014 GCA_964601185.1 uncultured Pirellulales bacterium | reverse complement strand
CAACTGCGGGGCATTATAATGGGATTAATCTTGTTCGCAAGAGCAGAATATTTTCACCGTATCTATATTTTTTAGCTTTAGTATTGCAGAAAAATCTGGCTTGATATATAATAAATCAACAGCTAAACTAATCGGAGATGCAAATTTTACAAAACAGAAAGCCGATTTTGCGCATCAAATGATTAAATAGACACTATTTTAGCGTAAAATAACTTTTCTTTAGGGACGAAATTGTTTACAATATAATCAATCTTAATTGTAAAAAACCAAGACATAAAATACTCAAATAAACGGCATTTTTTAAAATTTTGAAAAGTTGAGGTTATTAATCATGGTTAAACAAAGGGGTTTCACGCTAATAGAACTGTTAGTGGTAATAGCCATCATTGCGATATTGATGGCAATTCTGATGCCGGCTCTACAGCGGGTAAAGGAGCAGGCAAGGGAAATGACTTGCAGAGCCAACCTTCGTCAATATGGAATAGCGCAGTCCTTATACTTAGACGATAATGACTACCGGTATCCATCCGCATGGACTTCTATTATGGGGACAGAATATCCTTATTCCGGATACCCGCGTTACTGCCGTTGGCACGACCCGAGATATCCACCCGATGGTCCGTTCTGGCCATACTTGAAAAATCCAAAGGCTCATATATGTCCGACGTTCAGAATCCTGGCTAAATCCGAAGGCCAAAGGCATCCCCAACACGACCCATCCATACCTATTGTTCCTCAATACAGTTATAGTATGAACGCCTACTTAGGCTCGAAGGCCGGCGACTCTTCCGGCTCAGGTGCAAAAGACGCCAGTGGACGCGACGGGGTTTATAAGTTATCAGAGGTAACCAGAAGCAAAGCGGATGTATTTTTCTTTGCTGAGGAGAATATGTGGACCAGGCCGGGTTGCCCCAACGTACTCAACGACAATGCACTGTGTCCTGACGACCGGGATTGGTTCGGCACTTTCCATAGCACCGCAAGCGGAGACTTAAACAGCGGTACATGCAATGCGGTTTTTGTGGACGCCCATGTTGATGAGGTACGTTCAGCTCTGAAAGAAGACACTGACGATACATCAGAAATGGAGTTCGGCCGATTCGAGAAATACGGCTGGCCTCATAGACAGCCATTTCAATAAACCAGCGCTGAAAAACAGTTCCCTGCCGAGAGCTGCTGAACTTCCAATCAGCAAGACGACCAAGGGAATTTTTGACATAATTCATTCGTACGATATCTCTATTGCGCCGGGAAAGGCTTTGCGCATAATGACGTTTATTTTGCGCAAAATAACGGTTGTTTAAGACTGAAATCGTTTATAATAATGTAGTTAGCCTTAGTTTTTAGAAGGCGTGAAGGTACAAAAGTAATCGAGCAGTAATCGTTTTTAAACATTTACTTAAGCTCCTGTAAATTTTATTGATAACCCGTCCTGAGCCAGGTCGAAGGAGTTGAGGAGCGTAATTATGGATAAGCAAAGAGGTTTTACCCTTATAGAGCTGTTGGTTGTAATAGCTATCATTGCTATATTGATGGCTATCCTGATGCCGGCGTTGCAGCGGGTAAAAGAGCAGGCGAGGGAAATGGGCTGCCGGTCTAACCTTCGTCAGTACGGTATTGCGCAATCAATATACCTGGATGACTATGACAGTCGTTATCCGACAGCGTGGCTTTCTCTTGTTGGTAACGAGCAGCCTTATTCGGGATATCCGCGTTTCTGCCGATGGCACGACCCAAGATTTCCACCTGATGGTCCATTCTGGCCATATTTGAAGGATACGGCTGTGCATTTGTGTCCAACATTCAAAATCTTAGCCAAGTCTGAAGGCGAAAGGCATCCCCAGCATGACAAATCAATACCGGTTATTCCTCAATACAGTTACAGCATGAACGCTTACTTAGGCATGAAAACAGGTGATATCAAAAAGGATTCCACCGGACGCGGCCCGGTTCTCAAGTTCACAGAGGTAACCAGAAGCAAAGCGGATGTATTTTTCTTTGGCGAGGAGAATATGTGGACCAGGCCCGGCTGCGTGTGGGTACTCAACGACAATGCTCTATGTGGTGACGGCAGGGATTGGTTCGGCACCTTCCATAGCACTTCAGGCGGAAACTTAAATAGCGGCACAGCCAATGCAGTTTTTGTGGACTC
>CAZRMQ010000083.1:0-6762 GCA_964601185.1 uncultured Pirellulales bacterium | reverse complement strand
AATATTCTCGGACTTTAATCCTGGAGGGAAAATCAGATTTAATGTATAATAATTTTAGGGTATGGTTAAATAGCGTAAAAACATAAATTTAATCAAACAAAAAGCCGTTTTTGCTCTTCTGATTAAGTGTCAGTGAAAGATTGTTGATAATTTGTCTGACGACAGTCAAGAGTTGAGAAGCTTAATTATGGATAAAAGAAGAGGTTTTACTCCCTTTAGAAATCCACACAAAAAGTAGGCATCCCCAGAAGTTGGGATCGCTTCTACCGGGCTTTACCCCATTAGATAGATTAAAACATCTAACGGGCTTTACCCCATTAGAAATCCTGATTGCCGATTTCTTGAGGCTATCAACTCGACCGAACTCGCCAAGGTCCGGGTGCGATAAGCAAAGGAGAATATTTCTAACGGGGTTTACGCTGATAGAACTTTTAGTTGTAATAGCTATCATCGCGATATTAATGGCGATATTGATACCGGCACTAAACCGGGCAAGAGAGCAAGGCAAGCGTGCAGTTTGTTTAAATAATGTCAGAAGTCTTACCACTGCCTGGGTAATGTATTGCGATGATTTTGATGGGAAATTACCTAAAGGTTATGCAGACAGTTATGATGGCTGGATTCATCTGGTACCAGGCTATAGCTATAATCGTGAACAAGCCTCTGAGTCTGACCAGTTGCAAGCACTTAAAAATGGCCTATTGTACCCATATTTGAAAACAACAAAAGTCTATCGTTGTCCAGTTGCCAAAAAGGGTGAATTAAGTACATACAGTATGACCCATGCAATGAATGGTGATGACTATATCTATACTGTTGAGCCCCAGGAGGTGAGAATTCTCAAGCGAATAACAGAAATTAAGCATCCCGCAACCAGAATTGCTTTTTTAGATGATTTTATTCGTGATCATGATGCATGCTGGATGGTTTTTTGGAGTAAGCCAAAGTGGTGGAATGCAACTCCTATCAGGCATGGATATGGAAACGTCTTTTCTTTTGCAGATACCCGTGCAGAATATTGGAAGTGGAGAGACCAGCGTACGATTGACCTGGCCATAAAATGTTATGACGACAATACTCCTGAGGCAAGAGACTATCCGGAATCCGATCAGCCAGGCAATCAGGATTTAATCAAGGTAACCAAAGCAGTATGGGGTTCGATAGGGTATAATCCCTGAAATTCAGAGGAGTGGTTACTTAGCTGCTAATACCAATTGTATTAAATTACTGCGCTTCGTGCGTTTAGAACAGATGGGTGGCAGCCTCAAGCGCAGCTTGGGGATGGCTTTCTGGTCGTTTATGCAAAGCGCAACATTTAATTACAATTGGTATAACATATTAGATATGCCCAGATTAGCAGGAATAGTGGCTAAAGTTTAAATAATCGCTGTTTTGTGTCGATGACTGTGGCACTCGATATTCACTGCCACCGGCAGTGACGCAATATGACAGGGGGCGGTCTCCACTAAAACCGCCAAAGCGGTAGTGTCGCCGCCGAGTCCCTGTGGACCCAGGCCAAGTGTGTTGATCCTGGACAGCAAATCCATCTCAAGCTCAGCGTAAAACTCATCAGCATTTCGTGAGGTCAGATTCCGCAGCAACGCCTTTTTGCTAAGCAAACAGCACAATTCAAAATCGCCGCCTATACCTACGCCCACAACAAACGGAGGACACGCATCTGCCCCGGCTGTTCTTACAACGTCAACCACCCAGTCAATTATCCGGCTTTTTCCTGCTGTGGGCCTGAACATTCTGAACTGGCTTTTGTTCTCACATCCGCCGCCTTTGGCCATGACTATCAGTTTTAGTTTATCGCCGGGGACTATTGTATGATGAATTATAACAGGGTTATTGGTATTAGTGTTCACCCGCTTATTTAACGGGTCAGCGACAACGCTTTTTCGCAGATAACCTTTTTCGTAACCGGCCTTAACGCCCGCATTGATAGCATCAAACAGCGTAGATTGTCCCTCGCTTGCAGCAGGTCTGACGATGACCTCCGCACCCTGCTCTACAAAGACAACCGCCAATCCGGTATCCTGACAGAGTGGTATTTTCTGCTGCGCTGCTATGCTGGCGTTTTCGATGAGCTGGTTTAATATTTTTGCTGCGCCGGGATTTGATTCTTTCTGTGCGGCTTTTTTAAGAGCCGCCAAAACATCGTCGGGCAATTCATAATTAGCCGCTATGCAAAGAGATTCGACCGTCTCAACAACTTTTTCAAATTCGATATATCGCACAAGCTCATCTCTCGTCCCTCGTGCTGGGGGACTAATCATAATCTTTGAAATTCCTCATCCAATCCGGCCATTGCGGAGAACTTACATTCGTGTCGTACTCTTTGTGCCATTTAAGTTTCCAAAGTTGCTTAAGGCCCACTTTCCGCACGGAGGTATCAAGGAATGTCATATTCATGCTACCGGCATGTCGGTTAAGGCAAAAAACGCTCATCCCGGAGCCTTCCAGTTGCTCACCCTCAGCTATCGGAGGATCATCAGTTTCCAATGGTTCTGTACCGTCCCACATGCAGTCACCAAATGCAGGTATCTCGGAGGCTCCTTTGATGTTGATTGTTCGCCAGTAAAGCGCGTGGATTCCAGCGGGTATATCATACGTTCCTGAAACTCCTCCATCAAGGGGATTGTGAATCCAGCCATTGACACCGAAGCTGCCGTATTGGCCTTTATATCCCCAGGGAGGTATCCAGCCGTTGAAATAGCCTGGCTCACCGTATTTTCCCCATGCTGTAAAAGTCCCGGGAGTATTACCAGGTATCTCATGCAGAAATTCTGTTGCGGTTGGACAAAGGCAAACGTCTCCTCCGCCTTGATAAAAGGGTAAAAGATCCACCATCCACATCGTCCCTCCGTTCCAGCCGACTGGCAGGCTGCCATTATTTTCCTGTGCATACATCGTCAGCATTAGACCCCAATGCCTGAGATTTGCTGTGCAGCCAACTGCCTTTGCTTGCTTTCTCGCACGCGAAAGGGCGGGGATCAAAATTGCCATAAGCAAGGCAATTATAGAAATAACAACCAACAGTTCTATAAGGGTGAACCCCGTTAGAAATCTTTTTCTTTGCTTATTGCACCTGGACTTCGACGAGTACAGTCGGGTCGATGGCCTCAAGAGATTGGCAATCCAACTTTCTAATGGGGTGAAACCACTTCGCCTGCTCACTTTAGGCACTTTTCATACCACTTACGCTTTGCTAATCCACTTTAATCTCAAAAGTTTTATAAGTTGTATTGTCAACGTCATCTTTGGCTCTGATTGTGAGTATATGCTCATCGGCTTCTAATTTTTCTATTACAATCGTGAAGCTCTCATCCGTAGTATCATAGACCAGGTCGTCTGGAATAGCACCTTTCCATTCTGCATTGCTGTCAACGGTATATTGCAGCTCGCCGATTACGCTCAGCTCATCGTGTACCCGCAGCTTTAATGTCACAGCGTTGTTTGTTTTTTCGATGGAGTATTCACCGATTACCGGGCCGGTATTATCGACGGTTACCGGATCACTTATTCTGCTGTTGGTCAGTTTGGTGTCACTGGTATTACTTCTTTCGTCACTTGCGGTTATTCTGAACTCATATTGGCCGTCTTCAACCGTCTTTCCGTCCCAATCGAAGCTGTCTGCTTCGTTCTCATCTTCCAGCTCAATCCAGTTTGCTCTTCCGATTTTTCTGAAATCTATTTTGTAAATCAGCTTATCGCTGTTATCGTCGTTGGCTTTATAGCCGATTTTGAATAAGCCTGGGAGTACTTTGTTGGTCGGCTCGACGCGGCTGATATCGACGGACTCGACCTTCGGAGCCAGATTCGGCACAGTGCTGGCAACTGCAATTTCCCTTATAACGGGTGTCTTAATACCATCTTCACTTTTTAAAAGAAGTTTATATTGACAGAATCTGCCGATGGGGCAGCGCAGTTGTACCGGCCCCGTCATTTCCACCGGCTCGGTCCAGTCCGAAAAAGTTGGGTCGTTTACATCTTCAACGTTACCGCTGCGAGAGGCCATCAAAACCTTACATCCCTGTGGAATGTCAGCTTCGATTTGCAGCTTGCCCCACTTGGCAGGCTGGTCGGCATCGATAAGGTCGGAAATATAGCTTCCCTCGGCAGCAAAAGTTTTGTTTAGCTTTATCAGCTTTGGGGGATTCGCGGCCCCAAGATATACAACATCGTCAGCCACAGCTACTGATGTTATTTGTGATGATTGCTCATCATTATAGACGACCGCCTGCTGTTCCGAGACCGGGTCAACTACAAAAAGCTGGGCGTTGTTTCCTGTCCCTACAAGCAGCTTTGAATCTTGTTCGGCTAAGCAGAAGAAAACCGCTGTCTCGCTGAATATGTCAGATACAAAACCATCTTTAGTTATCTTGTATATATGGCTGGCTTTATCAGACTTGGCTGCCTGACGGGTTGGTACCTTTCTTTTGGCCGATTCATCATCAGCTCGTTTTCTCGTATTCGGGATTTTCAGTTTGCGAACATCGATTTTGATGGCGTTTTGTTCTTCTTGTAAGGGGACTTCAGGCCGACCCGCCATAGGCAATTCCGCTGCGAAACTCGTTTCAGACTGAACTATCTGAGCCGATGTTGTTGTTGCGTATAAAATCTCGTCTTTGGAGGACAAAGTTGATGCTGAAAGCAGTGCTGTAATCTCAGGTTGTTCACTGTCATATAAAACCGTTGCCGTTTTCGTACGCGGATTTATCTTATATGTCAATCCTCGGCCGTCACTTCCCGCATAGATGGAACCATCTTTTGCAGTGGCTATTGAAAGTATGTTCTTATCGCGACTGCTGTAGATAATCTGCGCCTCTTTACCCAATGAGTTAAGCTGATATACTTTACCCTCCGGCCCCGTACCCAGATAAATACTGCCTGCATTATCGGTAGCTATAGCGAAGATATATTTAGCATCATTCGGCTCAAAAATCGTTTCCAGCTTGTTCGCTTCAAACCGGCACAGTTTGCATTTTTTGCCGCTTATACCGGCCAGAAGCCTGCCGGACACATCGGTTGACATCGCAAAAATATGCTCATTTGTCAGAAACTGCTCTGCTTTAACCTTATTCGCGTCGCTGATTTCCTCTGTATCATTAGGCTCGTTATTTTGCTCTGTGTCTGGTTCTTCTTTTGGCGGGTCCTCTGTTGTGAGATTTTTCTGCGAGCTTTGGCTGCTCTCCAGAGGATATATCTTTGTCAATTCACCGAGGCTGTATTTGTAAATGCCCCCATTAGGACTGGTACCCATGTAAACCGTCCCACCGCTTACAACAATACTGTTTATCGACCAGACATTCTCGAGCTTCTCAACCACAACTTGCGAGGCACGTCCGAGCTGGATAGTACCACGCAGGTCAATAACAACATTCTCGGACTGACCCTTTAGAAAATCAGCACCGCTTTCCTGACGTGTAATCTTGGTGCTGACTGCCCAGGCCCGATCCGCCGCGGGCAAAAAAGCCATAAAGACTGCGATAATAAGTACGCCAATCACAAACGCTTTTTTATCTCTCATAATAACTCCTTGAAGTGCCTAAAGTGAGCTAAAGTGTCTAAAGTGAACTAAAGTTACAATTTTAGGCACTTTAGGCACTTCAAACTTTAGGCACTCTTATTTCTCTACAGTAATACGCATAGTTTTCTTGTCGGCTACTACTGTGCCGGTTCTCACACTTTTTTCGAGCCAATGTGGATACGGCTGGATTCTCAATGCTCTGTTGGTATTCTGCATGATCATTGTTTTTGTCTCCGGCAGATCAGGAAGCTCGGCTCTTTCTACCGCGATGCCGCCGGGTGGTAAGGCCAAAAGGCAATACAATCTGTCCCTGTCGATGCTCAAAGCATCATTCAAAGCCTTAATCAGAGTCGCCATATCATACGCCATAAACCTGTATGGCATGTTTTTCCTGAGATGCTGCTCATATTCAGACGAGCCCGATACAGCCAATTCATATTTCCCAGGCTTCAGATCTTCGGGTATTTTAAGGCTGAACTGGTATTTTTTCTTTTCTGAAAAGTATGACTCGAGGACTACGTCAACCTGGATTTGCTGACCGGCTTTAACGCTCGAATCAGATAAATCGACAGACCATATATGAGAGGCGATATTTTTCGGTAAGATGCGAATATCGAAATCTAATGATGTTATATCGATTTCCTCGAACGGATTATTCATTAACAGTAGAACCGAACCTTTGCTTTCGGCTATCATTTCAGCCATAGCTACTTCGGTGGACATATTTTCAAAGTTGATTGATTTGTTGCCCTCCAGGCCGATAGCTACTTTATATTCAATCGTGTGGTCCGGTGGAAAATTGCCCAAAGAAAGGATTGCTCCATACACAGTTGAATGAAGCAGGTCGGCGGTGAGCAACTGATTGTCGGCAAGCCGGCAATGGAAAACTCGCGGCTCCGCGTTAAAACGGTTTACTTTTATCGTCAGAGGTATCATCCGGGCCTTTGCGCCGATTTGACCAAAAATCGCCGTTGGTTCGTCAGTGGTCAAGGCGCCAACTATTTCCAGGGCGCTGCCGAGCTTAAAAGAGCGGGACAGATTCGATATAACAGTATGCACCTGTCCGGTAGCTATTGGCAAATCAACCGCCCCATAGCCAAGCAAGCTGTGGCCAAAGCCATAGACCTTATCACCCACAACCTCGGTTGCGGTCCCAAGCACAGACATTGTTATATCACCATCGACTAACGGTATTGTAAGAACCGCACCAGGGGCTAACTGCACCTTTT
>CAZRMQ010000082.1:7880-9434 GCA_964601185.1 uncultured Pirellulales bacterium | reverse complement strand
GTTACTATCGCCTCTCGTGCGTTCTCAAAGAGATCTTTATATTTCTGTTCGCTCTCCCGTAGCGCCTCCTCAGTTTTTTTGCGTTCGGTGATGTCCGTCAAAATTATTTGCACGCCAATTACTTCTTCTGCCCGTAATATTGGATTATCTCTGTACTCTACGGTGGCGATTCCTTTGGGAGTAATTACGTCCATCTCACCTTTGACCGGATTACCTCCGGTCAAAGTATCAAAATCACTAATTGACCTGGCCTTGTCATAATCGGGAATAAAGTCAAACAACCTTTTCCCGAACAATTCCTCTCTCTTGAAGCCATATTCCTCGACCAGCTTATTTACATCGGTAATCCTTCCATCCAGAGCTACCGTTACTATCGCCTCTTGTGCATTCTCAAAGAGATCTTTATATTTCTGTTCGCTCTCCCGTAGCGCCTCCTCTGCCTTTTTGCGTTCGGTGATGTCTTCTACTATCTCAATGAAACCCGTCACTGCGCCATCCGGCCCAAAGGTCGGAAGGGCCTGGATGCAAACCGGAATATGGCAGCCGTTATCACGTATGCCTTCAGTCTCAATCTCCGCCGGTTGGCCGGTTTCCATTGCTCGTTTCCCTGGGCAATGAGAACATACTGACTCCCGTTTTTCAAATTCCCGAAAACATTCCTGACCGATGAATTTGTTGACAGGCTTGCGGAAAAATTTGCATATTGCATTGTTTACCATAAGTATTTTGTGGTTGCGATCTATCAGTGCGATCGCGATGTAAACATTTTCCATTATGGAGCGAGTCAAGTCCTTCAGCCTATCTGGTGTCTTTATGTTCTCGGCTGTATCATGGCTAACAGGCTCCAATTTCGCTTTACGTGAGCGTGGCTTTCCTGTTTGTTCAATTGGTTTTTGGTTTCTTTCCCCCGAACCCCGCATCCCTTATCTCCTGTGCATTGATTACCCCCGATTTTTATTTGTTTGATGTAAGTAGAATCAGTCTTTTTTCTGCGTTCTCTATCTCAACTGAGGCGATATGTCTATCCAGAAATGATATTATGTCGTTTTATAGACGCTTGTCAAATCTTATTTAACGGTAGGAATCAGAAAATTTATTACTTAGCCCCCATTTTTGCAAAGACCCCGGTTTTGCAAAGACCCCGGTTTTGCAAAGACTCCGGTTTTACTTTTTTGCGGCAAATTAAACTATCGTAAATAGCTTTGAGATAACAACTTAATCCTATATTGCGGTTGTCGGAATGATACACAGCATTCTCAGAACCGAATCGCCGGTATTTTTGAACTGATGTTGTTTATTGCCAGGCACAAATATCACGTATTCAGCGGAAAATGGGTGCTGTTGGCCTTGGTAAACAAAAATACCCTGGCCTTCGATCACAAATACTTCGTGTTCGTGGGGATGGGTGTGTAATGGCGTGAAGCCGCCAGGCTGCAATTCAAACAGCCTTAATGCAAAATTCTCTGCCCCATCGGCTTTGGAAATAAGCCATCTTATTGTTACGTCTTTCGCGCCATCGGCCTTGACCGGCGATTTACTGATATTACTGCTTTT
>CAZRMQ010000082.1:0-7780 GCA_964601185.1 uncultured Pirellulales bacterium | reverse complement strand
TTACGTCTTTCGCGCCATCGGCCTTGACCGGCGATTTACTGATATTACTGCTTTTTTCTATTTTCATTGCTTTTCCCTTTAGCTCTCCGTAAGGAGTCCCTAGGACTGCCATAGGTATAGCCAGAGGATTTCAGCCAAGTTTCCTGGCCAGAATTTCGGAAACTACCTTCGGATTGGCTCTGCCTTTTGTTTTTTGCATCACTTGGCCGAGCAGAAAGCCCTGAGCCTTTTTGCTTTTTTTGCCGCCGCTGGTGACGTCATTAACTGCCTGGGGATTTTCCACGAGGATTTGGTCAACTATCTTTTCTAATTCACCTACATCGCTTTTTTGAATCAAGTTGAGTTTTTCTGCCAGTACATTGGGTTTATCGCTGGTCTTAGTCATTTCCTGCAAGATAGTGTTTGCTGCGGTTGCGCTAACGGTGCCAGCATCAGTCATCTTTGCTAACTCAGCTACATTTTCGGCTGTCAAACCCAACTCGATAAGGTCACAACCGGCCTCATTGGCCAATTTCAGCCCAACTTGTGTGAGCAGATTGCAGACTCTTTTTGGCTCACATCCACCAGCTACGGCCGCCTCGAAAAACTCAGCAGTAGAACGCTCTGCAGTTAATACGCCAGCATCATAATCACTTAAGCCATATTCCCGCACATAACGCATTTGTTTTGCCAGCGGCAGCTCACACACCTGAGCCTTGATATTCTCAAGCCACTCTTGTGTCAACTCCACCGGCACAAGGTCAGGATCAGGGAAATACCTGTAATCATGCGCTTCCTCCTTTTCTCTTTGCAGCACAGTCACCTCATTGACGTCGTCCCATCCGCGGGTGGATTTCGTACCGACCTCCATTATTTTTCCGGTTTCCAAAAACTTGTCTAACTGCCTGGTTATTTCGTAATCTATACTCTTTTCCAATGCACGGAAGCTATTGAGGTTTTTGATTTCCACTATGGGCGTTTTGTACTCGGTGCCATTTTTAGTGACCACCAAATTGACATTCGGCTCAAAACGCATGTGACCCTTCTGCATATCCGCCTCGGAGACACCTAAGTATCTTACCATGCGCTGCAGCTCTACTGCCAGCGCTCGTACCTCGGCGGCACTATTCATATCCGGCTCAGTAACAATCTCCAAAAGTGGCGTGCCGGTTCTGTTCAAATCTACCTGCGAAAAATTGCCGGCTGTGTGCAAATTCTTACCGGCATCCTCCTCCAAATGTGCTCTTATTATTCTAATCTTTTTGGTCTGGCCGGAATCGAGAAGGATTTCTATATAGCCATTCGAACTGAGTGGTAAGTCGTACTGACTTATCTGATAATTCTTCGGCAAATCAGGATAATAATAGCTTTTTCTATCCCACTTAGTAAAAGTTGCTATTTTACAATTAAGCTCAAGACCCACCAGAATTGCGTATTCTATTGCTTGCTTATTCATTACTGGCAGCACACCCGGCATACCAAGGCAGACCGGGCAAACTTTACTGTTCGGCGCTTGACCAAACTCCACCGCGCAACTGCAGAACATCTTGCTTTTGGTACAGAGCTGAACGTGTATCTCCAAACCGACAATAACTTTATACTGCAATTGAGTCATCTGCCATGTCTCATATAAATCCTAAACAAATTCAAATTACTAAAACACAAAATCTAAAACGTTTCGGGCATTTGAGATTTTAATTTCGATATTGTTTAGAATTTAGGATTTAGTGCTTAGGATTTTTAATTTCATGCTTCAAATTTTATTTTTATTCTTACACGTTAATTGGTGGTTTTCGTTTGTGCCAATCTGTCTGGACCTCGAACATTCTCGCAATCCGCAATAATTTATCTTCGGCGAAAGCAGGGGCGAGTATTTGCAACCCGATTGGCAATCCTTTATCATCAAAACCGCCAGGGACACTAATACCCGGAATACCAGCTAAATTAACAGCTATGGTATAAATGTCAGAAAGATACATTGTCAGCGGATCGTTAATCTTCTCGCCGATTTTGAAAGCCGGTGTAGGCGAGACCGGCATCATAATGCAGTTACACCTTTGAAAAGCCTTATCGAAGTCACCTCGTATTAAGTTCCTGACCTTAAGCGCCTTCAAATAATACGCATCGTAATAGCCGCTCGAAAGGGCATAAGTTCCAAGCATTATCCGCCTTTTAACCTCTTTGCCGAACGCTTCCGCACGTGACTTGGAATAGACTTCGATATAATCTTTTGGATTTTCTGTTCGATAGCCGTAATGTACACCGTCATATCGAGCTAAGTTACTTGATGCCTCAGCGGTGGCTATTACATAATACGCAGCGATGGCATAATCCAGATGTGGCATATCAATTTCTATAATTTCGGCTCCGAGATTTCGGTAAACCTCTATTGCTTCACTTAGAGCCTTTTGTACCTGCTCGTTGGCACCGGTAATAAACTGGGGTACAACTGCTATTTTAAGGTTCTCTATAGGTTCATCAAGTTTCTCAAGATAGTCACAGACGGGTGCAATCTTTTCATCAACGCTTGTGCTATCAGCCGGGTCATGACCTGCTATGATATTCATCATCAGTGCCGAATCTGTTACCGTGCGTGTTATTGGCCCGATCTGGTCGAGACTTGAGCCGTAGGCGACAAGCCCGAAACGTGAAACTCTGCCGTATGTCGGCTTTAGTCCCACAACCGAGCAGAAGCTGGCCGGCTGGCGGATTGAGCCGCCCGTGTCGGAACCAAGTGCAGCAAAACATAGTCTGGCTGCGACGGCAGAAGTGGAACCTCCGCTGCTGCCACCCGGCACACGGGTAGTGTCCCAGGGATTGACGGTCTGCTTTAGGCCGGAATTTTCGGTGCTTGAACCCATAGCAAATTCATCCATGTTAGTTTTGCCTACGATGACCGCATCAACAGCAAGCAGTTTTTCTACAACCGTCGCATTATAAGGAGCATGAAAATTTTCCAATATTTTTGAAGCGCAGGTAGTAGCACCAAAAGTAGTGCACATATTGTCTTTAATGGCTACCGGCACACCGGCCAAAGGCCCTACCGACTTACCGCGGGTAATTTTCTCGTCTACTTCGAGGGCCTTAGCCAATGCCTGCTTTTTGAATGTGCTGATATAGGCCCCGATAACCGGCTCAATTTGCTCTATCCGCTTAAAGGTTGCTACGGTCGCCTCGACGCTGCTTATCTGACGGGCGGCGATTTTGTTACGCAATTCTTTTGCACTAAGCTCTTCCATTAGTATGAAATCGTATCAGTTTGTTTTCTTGTTTTTGCGATGTTTGAGAAACCAATCGTAAAGCTCCGGATTATCGTAGGTCACGGTCCAGGAATCATGTGTGGCATCTGGATAAATTGTTAACCTGGCATTCCCTCCACGAACATTTATTGCACTGACCATTTCTTCGGATTTTACAGGTGGAACCACATTATCTTTCGCACCGTGAAAGGCCCACACAGGTACATTTTTGAACTTATCTGCCATATAACGTTCTCCACCGCCACAGATAGGGGCGATAGCAGCAAAACGTTCGGGGTAAGCAGCGGCCAAAGTCCATGTCCCATATCCGCCCATGCTTAGGCCGGTCAGATAAATCCTTTCCGTATCTACGTTGTATCGGCTTACGATGTCGTCTAAAAGGTTTATTAACATCTCAACTTCTTCAGTCCACCATCGGTCTTGGGGACATTGTGGAGAAACGATGATGAAGGGAAAGTCTTTTTTGTTTTCTACAATTTTGGGTGGGCCGTGCTTTTTAACCAAATTCAAATCATTGCCGCGTTCACCTGCACCGTGTAGAAATAGAATCATTGGCCATCGCTGTTGTTTTTTCTCGTAATCTTCGGGCAGAAACAACAAATATTGACAGTTCAAAGTCTTGATTACTACCTTTTCAAACACCTGTGGATGCTGGCCGGTCGGCGGAGTCAACTGAGGCGTCATCTTGGTTTGCTCTATCTGAGCATTACTAATAGCAAATAAGATGGCTATCGACACAAAAAGTACCAAGGAACTTGTTTTCATAGGTAGTTACCTCCTAATCTTCTGCCGCTCGTGCTGCGTAGCGAAGTAGCCTACTTCGCTACTTCGCAGAGTAGCAGCTTTTATGCACCGGAACTGTCATCGAGTATTTTCGGCACCTTGAAAAACTCTCCATCTCGCTGCGGCGCATTTGCCAAAGTTTTTTCTGTTCCAAGCGACTCTTTCGCGCAATCCTGACGGAAGACGTTGCTTATAGGCAGACAATGAGCCAGAGGCTCAACGCCTGTGGTATCCAGCTCATTCATTTTTTCTACGTAGTCGAGGATAGCACTGAGCTGACCTGTAAATTCCTCGACCTCCGCCTCGGTCAATTCCAGACGAGATAGCTTGGCGACCTTTCTTACCTGCTCCTGGTCAATCTTTTTCCTCATTTTTTCAGTACCTTTTCAAACAAAAAAAGCGAGGCGAAACCCGCCCCGCTATAAAACGTCTTTACAAAAAGGTTTTGTTCAAACAGCCTCTTTTTCGGCGGGCTCGTACCTTCGCTTGGGTGGCTTTTGAACCAAGCCCATACGAATAGCTTTGGCTGAAGTCTTAATTCGGCAGACCTTGCCATCGACAACAGCCCGGACCTTTTGTATATTGGGCTTGAACTTTCTCTTTGTAATGCCGGTAACTTTTCTTCCGACACCGCCAAGATACTTTGCCTTCCCACGCCTGGCAATACTTCTGCCAGCCACCGTTCGCTTACCGGTGAAATAACACACTCTGGACATTAAACACGCTCCTGTTCAGGTTAATTCTTAACATTCAGTAATAACGTTGTATTCTCACGCAAGTAAAAACGTAAATATATAGATTCGTATTAAAATTGCAAGTATAAACCAGATTTCCATACAAAAAGCGTTTTTTATCCAAAAAAGCACTTTTTCTTTTAGCAAAAGCTCAGGATGCTGTCGCTTCTTTGCCTATCGGTCGATATAGCTTATAATGGTTAAAATGATAAACCCATCGCCGTACCGGTGACGGCTAAACTTGAGCCTTTAGTAGTCGATTTTATCACAAGGCAGTATATGAACATTTTGGGAATATCGGCTTTTTATCACGATAGCGCAGCGGCACTTGTCCGCGACGGGGAAATTATCGCTGCAGCTCAGGAGGAGCGATTCACCCGAAAAAAACATGACAGCAGATTCCCATCGAACGCTGTTGATTATTGTCTCCAGGCCGGTGAAATCACAGCCGACAAGCTCGATTACATCGTCTTTTATGAAAAGCCGCTTCTTAAATTCGAAAGGTTGCTTGAGACCTACATTGCTTACGCTCCGCGAGGTTTCAGACAGTTTTTAATGAGTATGCCTCTATGGCTGCGCCACAAGCTGCATCTACCCAGGGAAATGGATAAGGCCTTAAATAGTGGTTATAAAGGACGCTATGTTTTTACCGAGCACCATGAATCTCACGCTGGCAGCGCTTTTTTCCCATCGCCTTTCGATGAAGCTGCAATCCTTACTCTGGATGGAGTGGGTGAGTGGGCGACAGGCAGCTTCGGCATCGGCAGAGACAACAAAATTGAATTGACTCATGTGCTGCAGTTTCCTCATTCGCTTGGACTGCTTTATTCAGCTTTTACATACTTTACCGGATTTCGCGTCAATTCAGGCGAATATAAAATGATGGGCCTGGCACCGTACGGCGAGCCGAAATACTATGACCTTATATTAGAAAAGCTGATCGACCTGAAAGAAGACGGCTCATTCCGTTTGAACATGTCTTATTTTCCTTATTGTCATAAGACCGTAATGACAGGTTCGAAATTTGAAAAGCTGTTCGGCGGCCCGCCACGCAGGTCCGAATCACCTTTGACTCAGCGGGAAATGGATATTGCCGCGTCCATCCAGGCAGTCACTGAAGAGATAATGCTCCGCACTACTAAGCATGTTCATTACCTGACCGGGATGAAAAACCTCGTATTAGCCGGTGGTGTAGCCCTGAATTGTGTTGGCAATGGCCGCATCCTACGGGAAGGGCCGTTCGAGAATATCTGGATTCAGCCGGCAGCAGGTGACGCCGGCGGAGCATTGGGAGCGGCACTATTCGTATGGTATCAACTACTGAACAATGAACGGAAAGTCGATGGCCAGGATAAACAGCAGGCTTCTCTATTAGGACCTGCTTACAGCAGCGAGCAAATCCGCCAATTCCTGGATTCGGTTAATGCTAAATATCATACATATACCGCCCAGGAAAAACTAATTGATAAAGTAGCAGAGCTAATCAACGAAGAAAAAGTAATCGGCTGGTTCCAGGGACGCATGGAATTCGGCCCCCGTGCTCTTGGAAGCCGAAGCATTATCGGCGATGCTCGAAGCGAAAAAATGCAGTCGATAATGAACCGCAAGATAAAATTTCGTGAGTCCTTCCGTCCCTTTGCCCCATGCGTTCTGAGAGAGAATGTGCAAGATTATTTTTATATGTCGGACAGCAAAGAAAGCCCCTATATGCTGCTGGTTGCTTACGTTCAAAACGATAAACGCTTGCCGCTGAATACGCCGTTAGAGACACTTAAAGGTTTAGATAAACTTAAAGTAAAACGAAGTTGTGTACCTGCTATCACGCACGTGGATTATTCGGCACGCGTTCAGACTGTTGATGCCGAACGTCATCAGAAGCTGCACCGTCTGATGAGTATGTTCAAGGAGATGACCGGCTGTCCGGTGATAATTAACACAAGTTTTAACATTCGTGGTGAACCTATTGTATGTTCTCCGGAGCACGCATATAGATGTTTTATGGCTACTAATATGGATGTTTTGGTTATGGAAAACCATTTACTTTATAAACAAGAACAACCACAGGCGACTCAGCACGAAGTGGATGAATATGTAGCCCAATTCAATCTGGATTGATTCGCTTTGGGACCCGCCTGCCCAGAGTAGCCAATGCAGGAGAAGACACCTGCGAAGGATGGTACGGCGGGCAGGAAGGACAAAAAACTAAAATGTCATTAGTCGAGATAAATTGGCAACCTAATCGCAAAGAGCTTCGCAATTTTGGCGTTATCGCCTTGATTGCATCTGTTATTATATCGTTATTGCTTTGCTGGCTTAGAGGTCTTGGGATTCAGTGGATTATAATTATTTGTAGTATTGGTTTTATTATATTTCTGAGCAGTATAATTTCTGCCGGGTTGACCAGAATAATTTATGTTGGTTTAATTCTAGTAACGCTGCCGATTGGTTGGATGATGAGCTTTATATTACTGGCGATATTTTATTTTCTTATCCTTATGCCGATCGGGCTTATTTTTCGTTTGATGGGTCGTGACTTGCTGTGCCGCAAATTTGATTCAACTGCTGAAAGTTATTGGCTCCCCAGACGTCCGCCTGATAGTAACGAGCGATATTTTCATCAGTTTTGATGAAACTGGAGACTACGAATGGCTAAAAAGTCCCGAAAGAAAAAATCCAATGATTTCGAGAAGGCTGCCCAGGAAAAGCGTCCGTCCCTGCTTTCTGAGTTCTGGTTTTTTCTTAGACACAACAAAAAGTGGTGGCTGCTGCCAATACTGATTGTACTGCTGCTTTTGAGTTTACTGATACTGCTGGGCGGTACGGCAATAGCGCCGTTTATATATCCACTTTTTTGAGGTGGATTTTTTACCGCTCCCTAACGATCGCGGCTCTGTTTTGGGGAACTCTTCAATATCGCATCCAGTGCTTTATGGGCCTTGACGGAATTTGGGTCTATCTGTAAAGCGGCTCGAAGCTCCTTTATAGCCTCGTCTCTGCGTCCTTGCTTTTCCAGCATAAGGCCCA
>CAZRMQ010000081.1:0-9483 GCA_964601185.1 uncultured Pirellulales bacterium | reverse complement strand
TATAAATAGGAAATTATGTGGTTTTGGCCTCATGGCAGTGTTTAACAGGAGCTTGATGTGAAAGCAAGTGATTTAAGACCGGGTATGGCTGTTACTTTGGACGGACAGTTATTTGTGTGTTTTGAAGCCACACATGTCACGCCGGGGAACCTGCGGGCATTTGTACAAGCAAAACTGCGGCGGATATCCGACAGAGTCATTATCGAAAAGCGCCTGCGCTCTACCGAAGAGCTCCAGCAGGCCTTTCTTGACCGCCGGGAAATGGAATATCTTTATTCCGATAGTACGGGCCATGTCCTTATGGATAACCAGACCTACGAACAGATAACCGTCAGCGATGATTTGATTGGTGAATCGATGAAATTCTTTAAGCCCAACACATCTTTGACCGCTTTGGTTCATCAGGAAATTGTCGTGGCTATTGAGCTGCCCAAGGTGGTTGAGCTTACTGTCACAGAAACCACACCCGTACCTAAAGGTGCCACAGCAACCAATCAGCTTAAAGAAGCTGTTTTAGAGACAGGCCTTAAAACCCGCGTGCCGCCTTTTATTAACGTAGGCGAATTAGTGCGCATCAGCACCGACGACGGCTCATACCTATCAAGAGCAAAATAGAATTGGTTAATCAATGAATGACTTTGTTTAGTGGGTAGGTGATTATTCCGGATGCGCCGGCGCGTTTCAAAGCAGGAACTAAAGAGCGTTCAACCTGCTCATCAATAATCACTTCTACAGCAACATAATCGGAATTAGCCAAGCTGGAAATGGTCGGGCTTTTTTCGGAAGGCAGAACACCGAGGACTGAGTTCAAGTCGCCCTTTTTTACATTCATCTTTAAGCCGACCTTGCTGCGAGCTTCAATCGCCGCGTTGAGCAGTATGACAATATTTTCAATTTTTTCCCGTTTGAATTTATCCTGCCAGGCCTTTTCATTTACTATCAGCCTTGTGGTCGAGGTTATCACAGTATCTATCTCTCGCAGATTATTCGCCCGCAGCGACGAGCCGGTCTCGGTCAGCTCGACTATCGCATCGACCAGCCGGGCCTTGACTTCTGTAGCGCCCCAGCTAAATTCCACTTTTACTTCGATTTTTTTACCTGCGAAATACTTCTTTGTCACATTAACCAGCTCGGTCGCGATTATGCCGCCAGCCAAATCTTCCGGCTTAGTCACTTTCGATTCATCGGGTACAGCCAGCACCCATCTGGCGGGATTGCTCGTGGATTTGCTGTAAGAAAGCTCACAAACATCGACCACATCGCAGCCGCTCTCAGCTATCCAATCATAGCCTGTAATGCCGGCATCAAGTACGCCATCACCGACATATTTGCCCATCTCCTGCGCCCGCAGGCAAATCGGCCTGATTTGCTCATCATCTATACAAGGCAAATAACTTCGCTCGCAATCCTGGATATGGAACCCGGCTTTGTCGAAAAGCTCAATCGTTGCCTTGTACAGACTGCCCGCAGGAATACCTAATTTTAATATTTCTTTCGACATCGACTTATATCCTATTTTTTACAAAGCAAACCTCGCTTTATTCTGTAAGACTCTGACGCTTCTGTTTTTTTTATCTCGATTATTTTTTTCTCTTAGTTTTTGTTTTACGAGTAGTTTTTTTCTTCGTCCCTCGCCTTTTTGCTGTCACAGGTAATTCGCTCTTATGACGCAGCAGAGCGTAAAACTCGTAGCCGTTTTTGGCGGAAATTTGTCTTGTCAAAAAGCCTTCTATATCCTGCTCATCAGCGTCTGGGGCAACCAAACCATTTCTTTTTAAGAACTCAATCATCTTGATCGTAAGAGGTATGGCGTGTCCTTCAAGCGCCGTAAGCATGCAGTAATTGACGACAAAAGAACTGGTGCCATCCAGTTTTTCAAGAATTTGCTTGGCCGGTCGTTTACCTGTTTTCTTGAGTGCCATTAGGCAGACCGTATGATATTCATTGAATATGGCCATCAAAATCTTATTAAACGTGTCAGCCATCTGTCTGTTCACAGGCGTGTCCCCACCCAGCACTTCTATGATTTCCTCGACGCGCGAAACACGCAAGTCATTCAAATCGACAAAATAATCAGTAAATTTTTTAATCGCTGACTGGGCTGCCGTCTCACTCATATTCTCGCTAAGAATTGCGTAAACAATTGCATCCGTCGGCTCATCATAAACGACCTGCTGGACCTTCGGATGCTCACGTTTCAGGGAGCGGTATAATTTTTGAACTTTCTTAGTATATTCTTTGCTATTTTTCATATTAAAACTCAAAAGGCTAAATTATTGCTCCTCAGGGACGGTCGAATCTTTGTCTTCCATCTCATCTTGTCCTCGGCCATGAGGCTCGGACTCGAAGGGAGGCTCTTGGGAGAATTCGCTTACGGCCTGGTCTATCAGTCTCATCGTTTCCATCGTTTTTTTGAATTTCTCATCCTTGTGAAAATATAAAACAGGGCAGAATTTACTGTACAGTTTACCAGCCATCAACGATTGTATTCGGCTTTTTGCGCGTTCTATAGCTGCAAACGCTCTATTCTGAGTGGCTTCATTCTTGCCCAAAATGCTGATATATACATCAGCACGTCGTAAATTCTCTGCCATTTCGACTTTTGTGACGCTTACTAATCCTTCAATGCGTGGGTCGTTAAGATGGTTAGTGATAGCGTCACTGACCGCTTTTCTTACTACATGGGCTACCTTTTCCTGCCTTCGTGTCACCATAATTTGGTTAAATGGTAACTTGTAACTGGTTAATTATTAAACCATTTAACCAATCACCGATTACCAACTCACAGGGTTCTGGCCACTTTAACAACTTCGTAGAAGTCAAGGACATCATCAACTTTAACGTCGTCAAAACCAGTTATCTTTATGCCGCACTCAAGGCCGGTTTTGACCTCACGAGCATCATCCTTAAAGTGCTTTAGAGATTCAATGCTGAGGCTGTCTCTGAGCACGATATTGTCGCGGATCAATCGAATCTTTGCGTTCTTATTCACGATACCACTGGTCACATAACAGCCGGCAATTGTGCCAACCTTCGAAACCTTAAATGTAGCTCTCACAACGGCTCTTCCGAGGCTTTTCTTCTGCTCTTCCGGCTCGAGCAAACCGACCATTGATTTTTGTAGATCTTCGGTTATGCGGTATATTATGTTGTATAATCTTATCTCGACGCCTTTTATTTCTGCTATCTTGGCTGCACGCTCCTCGGGAACGACATTAAAACCGATAATAATGGCGTTCGACGCCTCGGCAAGCAAAACATCACCTTCGGTAATTCCGCCTGTTGCTACGTGCAGGATCTTAATCTTAACTTCATTGGTACTCAACTCAGATAAATATTTGGTCAGGACATCTACTGAACCCTGCACATCAGCCCGAATTATGACATTCAATTCCTTGACATTACCGGCTTCTATCTGACTAAACAGGTTGTCCAGCGTTATCTGAGCGCGCTCGGCCAGTGAGTTTTCTCTTGAGCGTATTTTGTTTTCCTCAGCAGCGGTCTTGGCTTTGTTGATGTCATCCAGACAATAAAACCGATCGCCCGCCTGAGGGACATCGCTAAGACCTGTTATCTCAACCGGCATGGAGCTTGTAGCTGTCTTTATACTTTTGCCGTGGCTGTTTTTCATCATCTTTATTCTACCATAGGCACGGCCGGCCAACACTACATCACCTTTGTTTAGTTGGCCTTCCTTAATTAATAGCGTTGCCAACGGTCCTTCCTGTGGGGACATCTTTGCCTCAACAACCCATCCCATCGCAGGGATTGTATCATCAGCCTTAAGCTCAAGCAGCTCAGCTACATAATCGAGACATTCGAGCAAATCGTTTATACCCTCACCGGTAATGGCACTGGTTTTAACGATTTCCGTGCTCCCCCCCCATTCGGTGGGTGTCAAATCATGCTCAGCCAACTGTGAATAGATACGATTTATATCACAGCCTGGTAAATCTATTTTATTAAGTGCAACAATAATTGGCACCCCCGCCGCCTTGCTATGAGCTATCGCTTCTATGGTTTGTGGCATCATACCATCGTCAGCAGCAACCGTCAGCACCACCACATCGGTCATATTGGCACCTCTGGCTCGCATAGCGGTAAAAGCCTCGTGTCCCGGTGTATCAAGAAACGTCACCGTCTTACTGTCCCAGGTAACTTGAGATGCGCCGATATGCTGAGTGATACCTCCAGCTTCGGATGCAGTCACGTGAGTTGAGCGGATTTTATCCAGCAAGCTCGTTTTTCCATGGTCGACGTGCCCGAGCATCGCTGCGACAACCGCTCTTTTCTCTGAATGTTTCCTTTGGCGTTTTTCAAATTCAGCTCTTATCTGTTCTTCCAGTACGCTTTTTTGCTCAACTATCAGTTCGGTTTCAAACTCCAGAGCCACCAGTTCTGCCACATCACTGCTTATAGTCTGATTGGTAGTGGCCATTACGCCATGCTGCATTAATTTACTAATAATATCAGCCGATTTAACCGCCAAAGCCGCAGATAAATCCTTTGCTGTTATTGGCTGGCTTATCACTGCTTTTTTCGGCCTGACAGGTGCGCTTATCTCCCGCTCGGCCTTCGTAGCGATTTTTCGTATTGGCCTTGATCGCAGACCTTCACCACCAGCCGCATCAAGTCGAGCACGTCTTTCTTCAATATCTCTTTGTCGCCACTTACTCTTGGATTTGGGCTTTTGTGCAATCTCTACATCCAGCTCACTCTGCCGGCGTCCATGCGTTCTGTCTTTCTGCCGTTTTATTGTTCGTTTCTTTTCCCTGCCTGGTATGGAAGTTGATGTTTCATCCTTATCCTCGCTGTACATCAACGGCTCAGTAACAGGAGTATCATATCTTGCTCTTGGTTTCGGCCTCGGTCGCCGTAAAGTCTCCGGTGCCTCGACTCGAACAATCTGTGGTCCGCTCAACTGAGCCGGCTCGGGCTTTTCCATAATCGGTCCGGCAGGTAATATTGGTTCCGGCTCTTTCTTTTTTGGTTCCCTTCGGCCACGCTTAGGGCGGGCTTCGACAACCTGTTTCTGTTCCGGCTGCAGCTCTTTAGTTACTTTGGTCGGCTTAATTTCCGGAGGTTCTTTCTCAAGCTCTGGCGCCTTTATGGTTTCTATTCTTTGTTCGTCTTTTCCAGCTTCTGCGACAGCAAATGACCCGGCAACCTCTTTAATAGGTTCGACACTTGATTTGGCCTTTTCAACTTTCTGTTCTTTTGCTTCCTTTGCTTCTTTAACAGCAGGCTTTCGTTTTGGCTTTTTCTTAATTCGAGCCTTATTCAAATCCACTTTCTTGGCAGTCTCAACGGTCGCGACATTCTCGCCTTCGGTGAACCACTCTTGAATAGTCGCTGCCAGGCCGGCGGAAATTGCCGACATATGGTTCTTAACGTCCAGACCCTCATCCTGGCACTTTTTCACAATGGCAGTGCTTTTTACACCAAGCTCCTTAGCTAAAAGGTAAACTCTTGTAGCAGCCAAATGAAATCTCCGGTTTTCAGTCGACTCGTCCGTTATTCACGGCGTTTGTCTGCTGAGCTAATTCTTTTTCCGCCTGTTTTTGTTTTGACTCAGCCGCTAAGCTTCTGGCTTCCTTGCCCGCCGCTTCCACCAGTTTCTCAGCTGTCTCCGAATCGATATTCAGCTCATTAATCAGCGGTTCGACTCCAACGTCATCCAGATCCAAAACGGATATCACACCAAGCGCTATCAGCTTATCAACTACTATTTCATCGGCACCTTCCACGCTCTTGGCGCAGGTTGCCAATCGCTCAATACCCTGATTATATTCGTTCGGTGTTAATATATCGATGTCCCAGCCGGTCAGTCTTGCCGCTAAACGAACATTCTGGCCGTGCTTACCAATAGCGAGACTAAGCTGATCCTCTTCCACCACTACTGTTGCCCGGCCTAATTCGAAGCACAAAGCAATTTCACTAACCTTTGCCGGCATCAATGCGTTGGCCACAAGCACCTGTGATGAGTCATTCCAGCGGACAATATCAATTTTTTCTCCTCCAAGCTCATCGACTATGTTCTTTATTCTGCTGCCCCGCACACCTACGCAGGCACCAACGGGGTCAACCTTATCATCGAACGAAACGACAGCAACTTTTGTTCGGTAACCTGCCTCTCGCGCCAGTGTCCGTATTTCGATAATCTGCTCATTAATCTCCGGTACCTCGGACTCAAATAATCGGCGTATAAAATCTGGGTGCGTACGTGAAAGAATAATCTTGACCTGATTGGAAGTTTCCTTCACATCAAGAATCAAGCATCGAATTCTTTCGCTGGGCCGATGTGTCTGACCCATTATCTGTTCGGATTTCGGCATAAAACCCTCTGTCCAGCGGTCCAGGCTAATAATCAAAGTTCCACTCTCATATCGCACAGCCGTGCCGCTTATGATTTGCCCCTTTCTCTGAACGAACTCGGCATAGATACTATCTCTCTCATCCGCCCTTATCTTCTGGATCATCACTTGTTTGGCTGTTTGAGCTGGTATTCGACCGAGCTTCTTTATATCGATTGGCTCACTATCCTTAACGGCACTGACCTTTCCTGTGGACCTGTCAATATGCACAGTTATTTCGCTATCCAGTTCACCAAAATGCTTGCGGACCGCAGAAACCATAGCATCTTCCAAATCTACAAAGATAGATTCTTTATCGATATTTTTATCGCGTGCTATATTGTCCACAATTCTTAGCAGTTCCTGGCTCATTGTGCTCTCTCTTTCTGATCCGGCACTAATGTCCGTTCTCAGCCAGCACCAGAAATTGGTGCTGGACAAAAAAAGTGGAAACTTCGATAGTTTCCACTTCAAAAACAGCTGCGACCGAACCATGCTTGTAAACTGTCTCTACACTACATCAAGTCCCTCCGTAGGGGTTCTGATATTAGAATCTGTTGCATAATCAGAACCCAGCCACAAACCTGGTCCGCTTTACAACATCGAAGCGGAAACATCGATTCCCAAACCGCCATAAGTACACAGGTGCAGCCTCGCAGCTCCATTGTTCGTCTACCCTGCTGCACTGTTCACCAATCCTGTCAAAAGCTTTTTCAACATATGCACAACCCTAAGTTTAGCTTTGGCAGCCGTTAGTTCTTATAATCGAACTTTTTATAATAATCGTCAAAGCCGTTAATAGCAATAACTTTTTTACTAAATTTGTGCAATTTTCAGCGTAATTCAAGACCAAAATGTCCTTACTAACTCCAAAACTACTGAAAAAAACTTAAAAATGCCTTTTATTAGATTCTGTCTTTAGTTGCTCTCTAAAATATATCTTCTTATAGGACTTTTTAAATGGCTTTCTCTTTCAATCTACTCAGCCTAAGATAGCGATGGTTGAAATGTTAGCTGAAAACTTAACCGCAGGTCATAGGTTGTAAGAAACAGGCTATGCCGGAACCCAATACAATATCAGTTTACCCTGGATAATAGTGACCTTCTCCAGTCGCACCTTTTTATCGTCGATTTTGAAGACTGGATCGAATGGCTCATCATTCAGAAGCGCCCCTGCTATCTTTGTCCGCAAATCCTCTATATCAATGGATTCGGTCGCCAGACGGCTTTGATACATCTTTTTTGCTACTATTTTCGCCAGTGGAGTGATATTCATAGCGCCGATCTTAACCTTGTCCACCTTCAGATTTAAGAGTCCCTGCTGATCGACCGTGGGTTCCAGCACAATAGTGACGACGAATTCGGCTCCTTTTATATTTGCTGTGCCCATCAATATGACGTTCTCGGGTACAAACAGCGCGACTGGGGTTGAAAACTTGACACCCTCTGTTTCCACAGGCCAATTTGACCTGCTGATAGTCTCGTTTATCCCTTCCTCAAGAACAACAAGCTCGAAAGGTTGTTCCTGTTGCACGTTGTTGTAAAATTCGGACGATAGGTGAGTCAGGTACGGATGAACCCGCCTCGAATCGCTGCTGGCAGGGTCGGTTCCAAGCGGGCTGTAGCGCGAGGGTTTATAGAGCAGTAAAGCAAAGATAATGCACGCTATAGCTATATCAACCAGAAGCCAACGGATGACCTTTCTGTATTTTTCCCTTCTGTGAGTTTCCAAATCTACCTCGAAAGTTCTCTATTAATCGATAATTCACTATTCAAAAATTGATTTCCACCTTGCTTAAAACTGCTAATAAGATTATAGTAATGCCGGCATCTAATAAAAGGACTTTCTTAGTCCTGATTTTATTGCAAAAGGCTTTTAGGAAAAGTTTTTTTTCTTTACATAGCAGAAAATTTTAAGGTTTTTGTATTTTCGATAAAAAGGAAGGTCGGTTTTAGAAAATGGCGAGTCATTTTGCTGATAGGCTATGCAAAGCTGTCCAGGCCAAGAAGACTTCTTTGATCGTTGGATTAGATCCGGTTTACAACAGACTTCCCACAACTATAACCAGTCATCGCCAGCTTAATGACGAATTTGACGCTGCCGCTGCGGTGGATGCCATCTTCGATTTCTGCACGCAAACTATGCGAATTGTCGCCCCCATGGTGCCGGCTGTTAAGATTAATATTGCCTGTTTTGAAAAATATCTCTGGGAGGGCATAGAAGCCTACTATGCGTTGATTGCCGAGGCTAACGACCTGGGTTTGGAGATAATCGGCGATGTAAAGCGGGGCGACATTGGTCATACTGCCCAGCTTTATGCCGAGGCTCATTTGGAGAATCCGGAATTAACCGGCCTGGAAGACACCGTTGCTGCCGATGCCATAACTGTCAATGGTTACATAGGTGCAGACGGCATCGAACCTTTCGCCGATATGGCTACCGCCCAGGGTAAAGGCATCTTCGTTCTTATTCGCACCAGCAATCCTTCTGCTGCTGCTATTCAGGATTTTGCCGACGCCAATGGACAAAGAATGTATGAGAAGCTCGCCGAGCTTGTCGGCGAGATAGCGGGCAAATCAGAACGGGTCGGTAAAAGCGGATACAGTAACGTAGGAATGGTTGTCGGCGGCACATCGCCTGATGTCACGACTGCTCTACGCCGCAAGTACGATAAGGTATGGTTTCTTGTACCGGGATACGGCTCACAGGGTGCTAACGCCAGCGATTGTGTGCGTTTCTGCAAACCGGATGGCACCGGAGCTTTGATCAATGCCTCGCGCTCGATAATTTATGCTTATGAAAAGCCACAATACAAAAGCCAGTTCGGCGACGACTGGAAGAGATGTATTGAGCAGGCGCTTATTGATGCGAAAGTTGACCTGGCAAAAGCAATGCAGAGTTTAATATAGAAAGAACTAATGCCTCAGAGATATCAGGCAACACATAATACGCAATACGCAATACGAGATACGAAATACGATTTTGCCGGTAAGACAATATTAGTTATGGGCTTAGGCCGTTTCGGCGGGGGTGTTGATGTTGCTGAATTTGCCGTAAGAGCCGGCGCAAAAGTAATAATAACAGATTTACTAACAAAGCAAAAGCTGAGCAATTCGATAAGTCAACTCG
>CAZRMQ010000080.1:0-9531 GCA_964601185.1 uncultured Pirellulales bacterium | reverse complement strand
GGGACATGGTTCAGCATCTTTTTGAGGTGGCTGCCGGCCTTGACTCGCAGATGATCGGCGAGAACCAGATTTTGGCTCAGGTAAAATCCGCTTATAAAGAATCGACCGATTGCAAAACAAGCAAATTGATATTTCACCGGCTTTTCCACCGGGCATTTCACGCGGGAAAGGCGGTGCGGACTGATACGCACATTAATTGCGGTGCCGTTTCGATAGGCTTAGCCGCGGTGGAATTAGCTAAGCGAAAAATCAATATATCAGCCAGCACAGCAATGGTCATAGGTGCCGGTGACAATGCCGAGCTTGTGGCGAGGTATCTGCTCAAATCGCAGCCGACGTGTTTGCTCATAGCAAATCGCAATAAGCAAAAAGCAACAGCTTTACAAAAGCGTCTTAAAAACGGTCAAGTAATAGGCTTGGATGAGATAGCCCAAAAGCTGGATGAAGTTGATTTAATAATCAGCTCGACTGCTTCCGTCGAGCCGGTAGTGACACACGATGTAGTTAAGAAAGAACTGGCTCACAGAGATAAACCTTTGTTGATAATAGATATTGCTGTGCCGAGGGACATAGACCCGAAAATCGGTAAGTTTAAATGCGTCACACTATATAATATTGATGATTTGAACGAGCAAATAGCCAACAATGTGAAAAAACGCAGCAGTGAAATTCCAAAGGCCCAGGCAATCATAGATGGCTTTACCGATAAATTTATGAAGTGGTATGACTCGCTAAATGTGGTGCCGGCTGTCTCAAAATTAGTGCGGAAAGGCGTCGAGCTTGCCCACAGCGAAGCTCAGCGTTATGCAAAAGATTTTACCGATGACAACGGTGAAAAGTTGAAGGCTTTTGCCGAATCGCTTGTGAAGAAGGTATTACATGGCCCGATTAGTTTCATCAAAAACGGCGGAGATGATGAGCTGAGCAGCGAACAACTGCAAGCCGTTGATCTGATAAATAAAATGTTCCTTTGGGTTCCCCCTAAGGGGGGTCCCTCGCAGGATGAACACAAATAATATTTGGTTAGCCCCCCGATAAATCGGGGGGTTACTTATTTTTTATGAAAACTCTTACTGTAGCAACTCGTGGTGGAAAGCTCGCTATTGCTCAAACCGGGATTGTAATCGGCGCTCTAAAGAAAATTGATCCAGGTCTGCAAATCGAAATCAAAAAGGTAAAAACCGCCGGCGACCGGGACAGGCGTACCGCTTTATGGAATCTCAATGAGACCGGCTTTTTCACCTCGCAAGTAGAGGACGTTCTGCTGGCCGACCAGGCCGATTTTGCAGTTCACAGCTTAAAGGATTTGCCTACCCGGCCGCGCGAAGGACTTACCATCGCAGCGGTTTGTGACAGGCAATTTGCAGAGGATTGCTTGATAGCTGCTAAGCCGGTTGCTTCGATAGAAGAGCTTCCGCATGCGTCTAAAATAGGCACTTCCAGTTTACGCCGGATTGCTCAATTGAAGCGTTTGCGAGCCGACCTTCGGTTGGAGCCAATTCGCGGCAATGTCACCACGCGAATAAGAAAGCTCGATGAAGGCAGGTTTGATGCGATTCTTTTAGCGCGGGCTGGCGTCGAAAGGCTCGGCTTAGCGGATAAAATATCGTTTTGTTTTGATCCGAGACAGTTTATCCCAGCCCCGGCTCAGGGTGCTCTGGCCGTTCAGACCAGAACTGATGATGCTGAGACGACCGAGATTATCTCTGCTATAGATGACCGGATGGCTCGCACGACTGCTTTAGCCGAGAGGCAGATTCTTACTACTCTGCAATGCGGCTGTCACGCACCAGTAGGTGCTTTCGCAGAGATTGTGGGAGATGATATTCAAATTTGTGCATTTATATCGGATTTGGAGGGGAAAAATTTTATCAGTCGTAGTATTAGCAGCCTAATTAGCGATGCTTTCAAGCTCGCCGAAGAACTCGCGAATGATCTTCTATCCGCCGGAGGGCAAGAAATCCTGCAAGATATTTAGCTTTCCAATTGACTCGTGCACACCCTTGTATATTACAGGTAGTAAATACAAGAAGAAACAAATTCAATGGCGTTTTTTATGTGTTTTTGTTATCGTAACCATGATCAATAAAAGGTGGGATGAGCCTCACCTTATGCTAAATATTGAGTGCTATACACCATGAAAAAAGATTTTGTATATTTAGTTGGTGCTGGGCCGGGGCGGGCGGATTTGATTACCGTCCGCGGGGCGGAGATTCTGCAAAAAGCAGATTGCATAATCTACGATAAATTAGCTAACCCGGCTTTACTTAAATTCGCCCGTAAAGATGCTGAGATCATCCATGTACCCAAAAGAATCGGAGACGGCTCATTCACCCAGCAGGAAATAAACAAGATTCTTCTTGAAAAAGCCTCCGGCGGAAAAACAGTCGTCCGGCTCAAAGGCGGCGACCCCGGCATCTTCGGCAGATGTGCCGAAGAACTCGCTGTTCTTGTCGAGGCAGGGATAGATTTTGAAATAGTGCCGGGCGTAACCGCCGCTACAGCCGCGGCTGAATACGCAGGCATTTTACTGACCGATAGGCAGCATTGCTCACAGGTCGTCTTTGTCACGGGCCAGGAAGCCAAAGGCAAAGAAGAAAGCAGTATCGACTGGCATCTGCTTGCGAAATTCGGCGGCACTATCGTCTTTTATATGGCGATGGGCAATCTGGACTTTATTGCCAAGCAACTAATCGAAAACGGCATGGACGAAAACACCCCCGTCGCCGTAATAGCCGATGCCACGTTTCCCACGCAGAGAACAGTAAAAGCTTCGCTTCGGCTGATAAGCAAAAAGTGTAAAGAAGAAAAAGTTGAGCCGCCGGCTATTATCGTCATAGGCCAGGCAGCAGATAGTGACGCAAGACTGGACTGGTTTAGAAAGAAGCCCTTGTTTGGCAAGAATATCGTCGTGACACGCGATGACCACGGCAACGCTGAATTCGCAGATAAAATCATCACCCGAGGCGGTAATGCGATAGAGTTTCCAACGATAAAGACAAAGCCTCTAACAAACACAAATATTTTTTTAAGAGCACTTACTAAACTTTCTGAATTCGACTGGATAATCTTCACAAGCTCAAACGGCGTAGAGATTGTCTTTGATTGCCTTCGGAATTTAGGAAAAGATGCCAGGGTTTTTGGCTCTGCAAAGATTGCAGCTATAGGCAGTGAAACAGCCGGGACGTTAAGCCGATTCGGGATTAAAGCAGATTTTGTGCCGAGCGCTTTTACCAGCAAAGAGCTTGGCAAACAATTAGCTGAATTTGCGAATCTGAAAGACAAAAAAGCTTTGCTTTTACGCTCGCAGCTTGCCTCGGATGAGCTTGCTGCCTGGCTGAAAAAGGCTGGGGCTGAAATTTTGAATGTCCCTGTCTATCGGATCGACACGATTAAAAACAAGTGCAAGGAACTGGTAGAGAAAATCGCCGACGGCGAAATTGACTGGCTTACGTTTGCCAGCCCTTCCTCGGTTAGAGCTTTTTTTGAACAAATCCAGGCTGATGCAGCAAATGCAGGTAGAGTTAAAATTGCATCGATCGGCCCCATGACATCCGAGCAGCTACAAAGCCTCGGCATCAGAGTCGATGTGGAGGCGTCCGAGCATACAATCGATGGTTTACTTGATGCGATTGAGCAAACATACAAATGATAAATATTTCAAAACTATATTGTGGGCTGGCGGGTGATTCCGACCATTTAAGATACTCTGCCAATAACAGCGTGGGCCCTGTCATTGCCTTTAATTGTACCTCGCGGTGCAATTTGTATTGTCTGCATTGCTATAGCTCTTCACAGGCAAATCAGAAAAGCGAAGAATTGACAACAGCCCAAGCCAAACAATTGCTGGCACAGCTTGTTGAGGTCAATTGTCCCGTGGTGCTGTTTAGCGGAGGTGAGCCGTTATTACGCGGCGATTTATTCGAGCTGTTAGCTGAGGCAAAGCGATTAGGGCTGCGAACCGTCATCTCCAGCAACGGGACATTGATTGATGCAGTAACTGCGAAGCAATTAACCGAGGTCGGTGTAAGCTATGTGGGAATTTCTATCGATGGGACGGAGGAATTCCATGACAAGTTCAGACAAGTCGCCGGCTGTTTCAAGGCGGCTCTTGAAGGAATCAAAAATTGCAAAAAAGCAGGGATAAAAACGGGACTGCGCTTTACCATTACAAAGGCAAACGCAGAGCAGATACCTGCTGTTTTCGATATTGCAGCTTCGAGTGACATCCGAAGGATTTGCTTTTATCATTTGATTCGAGCTGGCAGAGCGGAGAAGCTGGATAGCTTTGCTCCAATAGCCGAACAAAACCGCCGGGTTCTTGATGTAATTATAGAAAGGACCAAAGATTTTGTCGCAAGAGATCTTATTGATGAGGTGCTAACCGTGGATAACCACGCTGATGGCCCCTATCTTCTGACGAAGCTGATAAAGGTCAATAATCCGCGTTACGAATCGGCAAGAAAGCTCTTGCTCGCAAACGGCGGTAATAAAGTGGGCGAGAAGATCGGCTGTGTAGGCTGGGACGGCAATGTATATCCGGACCAGTTTTGGCGGAATTATTCACTCGGCAGCATCAAGGATAAAACCTTCAAACAAATCTGGGAAAATTCTGCTGACCCGGTTTTGAATAAATTGCGTAATAAGCTACAATTTGCCGATCCACGGTGTCTGTGGTGCAAATGGTTCGATTTGTGCAAAGGTAACTACAGATTTTTAACCAGCAAGGCCGACGATAAATATTGGCTCAACGAGCCGGCCTGTTATCTGACAGATGAAGAAATAAGTGAACTAAAGTGCCTAAAGTGAGCTAAAGTGAACTAAAGTTATAAAATGAGAATCAAGTAACAAGTATCGAGGATCCAGTATGGCTTTTCCAAAAATCAGGATGCGAAGGCTCCGAAGCAGCGAATCTATGCGGAGATTGGTACGTGAAACTACTTTAAGCGTTGATGACCTTGTTTATCCATTATTTGTTCGGGAAGGTAAAGGAATCAAAAAGCCGATTAAGTCAATGACCGGCTGTTTTCATTTCTCGCCTGATACAATCGCAACCGAGGCCGCTGAAGTTGCATCGCTTGGAATTCCCGCCGTGCTTCTTTTTGGCTTGCCGGGTAAAAAAGATGAAACCGGCTCGCAAGCCTGGGTCGAAGACGGTGTCGTGCAACTCGCAATCGGCGAAATCAAAAAGGCTGTGCCGCAGCTTCTTGTAATCACTGATATATGTCTGTGCGAGTACACTTCACACGGCCATTGTGGCGTAATAAAAAAGAGCATAAGAGCACAAGAGCAAAAAAGCATAGTAGACAATGATGCGACCTGCGAATTATTGGCTAAGGTTGCATTGTCACACGCCCAGGCTGGTGCCGATATTGTTGCACCTTCGGATATGATGGATGGGCGGGTAAGGTACATCCGTGAGGCTCTGGAAGAGAACGGTTTCCACGATGTCGCCATTATGTCATACGCAGCGAAGTACGCCTCTGCCTTTTATGGGCCGTTCAGAGGTGCCGCTGAATCTACCCCAGTCTTTGGAGACAGAAAAACATACCAGATGGACCCTGCAAACACCGACCAGGCGATGGCCGAGATTGCGCTTGATATTGAGGAAGGCGCTGATATTGTAATGGTCAAGCCTGCCCTTGCTTATCTTGACATCATATACCGAGCAAGGCAGCGTTTTGATTGTCCGATAGCGGCGTATAATGTCAGCGGCGAATATATGATGGTAAAAAACTCTGCTTCCGCGGATTTATTGGATGAAAAGGCAGCAATGTTGGAAATTCTCACCGCAATCAAGCGTGCAGGAGCGGATATTATCATCACATACTTTGCAAAAGAAGCAGCTAAACAAATGTAAAAATCAAAGTGAAAAATTCAAAATAACAAATCAAAATTAAAAAAATATTTGGCCCCTCAATTTATTGAGGGGTTAATGTGAACTCGCGAGTAAATTCGCGGGCTAAATATTATGGCGAAGACCACCGCATATATGATTCCAGAAATAACCTTTACAGATGATTATCGTATGATTGCCAATTGACTGCAAGACGCCAGTTATGTAATATATTAGGTAGAAATGGGTAAGCATGAGAAACTTTTGGCAAAGGTATTGCAAGGCACATCCGATGCCAATATTCCTTTTGCCGGGTTGTGCCAGTTATTGAATGTTCTTGGCTTTGTGGAACGGATTCGCGGTAGCCATCACATTTTCACAAAAGAAGGTGTCGAAGAAATATTGAACCTGCAGCCGAAGGGGTCGAAGGCTAAGCCCTATCAGGTAAAGCAGGTCCGAAAAATCATACTTCGGTATAAGCTGACGTTGGAGTGAGAAAATGACCAAATATGAAATTATCATCTATTGGAGTGAAGAAGATAAGGCTTTTATTGCTGAGGTGCCTGAGCTACCAGGCTGCATGGCGGATGGGAAAACCTATCAAGAGGCCCTTTCAAACGCTGAGGTTGTTATCACCGAATGGATTGATACCGCAAAGGAACTGGGTCGGCTCATCCCACAGCCCAAAGGTAGATTAAGATACGCCTGATAAGCGCAAGCCAGCTCGAAACACTCCATCTTCTGACCAGTAGCACGGCACTCGAATATGAATCATTGTTTCCGAACCTTGTTTGGTCAAGTACCTCACAGAACTATTCTGATCGGATTCTGCTGATGGATTGGCGGACGAAAAAACCACACAATAAATTTCATTGATATATATTTGTTAAGCCCGCATTAAACTGCATGGTTAAATAAAATGATAAAAACGAAATTACAAATAGAAAAACCACGACTTATTGCATTTGAAGTCACTCACCGATGCCAGTTTAACTGCCTGCACTGCCGGGCAAACGCCGGTAATGGCGACAGAGAAGAACTAACTACTCAACAATGCAAAAAAATAATTTCGTCTGTAGCGAAGTTTAACAAATGCGTAATAATTTTGACCGGTGGCGAGCCGATGGAACGAAGTGACATCTACCAGCTTATTCGATACGGACGCAGCAGGAAGCTGCGGATGGTGATGGCTACCTGTGGATACCTAATCAACGAGCAGTCTATCGCTAAATTAAAAGAAGCCGGCGTATTAGCTTTATCATTTTCACTGGATGGCAGCTCGGCTGAAACTCATGATAAATTCAGGCAGGCAAAAGGTGCTTTTGATGCGGTACTTAGAGCCGCTGAGATTGCCCGCCAGGCAGGGATGCGTTTTCAGATCAATACCACTATTTGCAAAGTCAATATCGATGAAATAACCGGCATAATTGAGCTGACTAAAAGGCTGGGGGCCTATTGTTTTAATGCGTTTATTCTCGTGCCGACCGGCCGGGGCGAACAAATAGCGGATGAAATTCTTGACCCGATACGATACGAGGTTCTTCTCAACGAGCTGCTTCGTTTGAAGCTTGAATCGAGCATTGAAGTAAGGGTTACATGCGGGCCGCAGTTTGCTTATGTATATGAACGAGCAAAGGCAAAAAAACTAATCGAAGGGGACAGCGGCCCTTCGACTACGCTCAGGACAGGCCCCTCGACTACGCCCGTAGCAGGCTGCATGGGCGGTAGAGGATTCGGCTTTATAAGCTACAAGGGCGATGTGCAAACCTGCGGCTTCCTCGACATATCGGCGGGCAATCTGGTCGAAAACGGCTTTGATTTCAAAAAGATTTGGCTCGATTCAAAGTTTTTGAACGAAATTCGCGACCTGTCAGCCTATAAGGGCGCTTGCCGCACCTGTGAATATCTCAGCCTCTGCGGAGGCTGCCGCGCAAGGGCTTATGCCATAAGCGGTGATTATTTGGCTGCGGACCCCATTTGCAATTACAAGGCACGTAAAGACAAGGATTGACTTTGCGTTTGACTAAATTTCAAAAACAGTTGTGTAATGCGCTGCAGAAAGGTCTGCCGATATGCTGGCGGCCGTTTGCCGAGATGGCAAAGGGCCTGCACAGTAACGAAACAAAAGTTTTACAGCAAACAAGGCAGTTGAAAGACATTGGTCTTATTCGCAGGATAAGCACAATTGTTAATCATCGTGCCCTCGGCCTGACGAGCACTTTAGTTGCTGCACATGTTCCCGAACAAAATCTGCCAGAGGTTGTCGAAGCAGTCAATAATCTCGATGGCGTCTCTCACAATTATAGCAGACACCATCATTATAATTTGTGGTTTACGTTACAGGCAAAAACGCCGGAGCAGATTAGAGACACTCTGTTGAATATTGGGGGACGCTTCGGCGTTGATTTTCACAGCCTGCCGGTCAAGCAAGTTTTTAAGCTCGATGTCAGGTTTGATGCTACCAGTCAAGGCCAGGCACTGCTGCAGCAGATACAAAAAACTCCAGAAACCGGGCCTGTCGAGCTGGATGAAAATGAAAAACTGATTCTGTCAAAATTGCAAAACAATTTGGAGATAGTAGAAGAACCCTTCGCTTTCTTGTGTGGCGAAGGCCTGGCGAAAGAGAATGTCTTGAAAATTACAGCAGAGCTGATTGATAAGGGTGTTATACGCCGTATCGCTACGGTTGTTGACTATCGCAAACTTGGATTTACTGCTAATGTTCTGTTTGTCGGCGAAGTCCCGCAGGAGAGAATCGTTTCAGCCGGTAAAAGGCTGGCTCGCTTCGCTTTAGTAAGCCACTGCTACGAAAGGCAAACCTTCGAGGGTTGGCCGTATAATTTGTTCGCCATGATGCACAGCCAGAGCATGGGTCAGATTCAGCACGTGATAAATAAGTTTACCGAAGCTGAACAAATTAAATCGTTTCAGCTTCTGCCGACCGCCGCCGAGTTCAAAAAGCAACCTGTCAGGCACTTCTAAATATTTAGCCCCGCAATTTATTGCGGGGTTCCTGCCGTTATTTTTCCGGTTCACCTAATGAGATAACACAGTGCTATCTCACGGGGTCTTTTCCACTTCGCCGGTCATAGGGACAAACCGGACCGGCATGACATTCCGCTTATGCAGATAGCCCTTTTCGTCCTTGGTTATCAGCACTAAATACTGAAAGCCTAAGCTACCTTCTACTGGCAGAATCATTCTGCCGCCCGGCTTTAGCTGGTCTATTAGCGGCTGAGGGATGCGTCCAGCCGCGGCTGTGCCGATTATCGCGTCGAACGGCGCCTTTTTGGGCCAGCCGAAAAAGCCGTCACCGGCCCGGACGAATACATTATGGTAGCCTAATTCTTTTAGCTTCTCGGCTGCGGATTTTGCAAGCTCCTTGACAATCTCAATTGTATAGACCTCCTTAGCTATCTCGGCGCAGACCGCAGCCTGATAGCCTGAGCCTGTGCCGATTTCCAAAACTTTATCATTCGGATCGAGCTTCAAGGCTTCGGTCATAAAAGCTACGATGTATGGCTGGCTTATGGTCTGGCCGTGACCTATCGGAAGCGGCCAATCGGCGTATGCTACTCGCTGCTCGCCAGCTCTGACAAACGCGTGTCGCGGCACGACCCGCATCGCGGCTAAAACGTTCGGGTCTTTTACATCCCGCTGCTGGATTTGCTGCCTGACCATTTTCGCCCGCTCTT
>CAZRMQ010000079.1:0-9591 GCA_964601185.1 uncultured Pirellulales bacterium | reverse complement strand
TTACATCGCCGACTAATTTTGCATCGGAGCAGTTGTCGGCCTGTGGCTGCGGACCGGGTTGTCCCTGGCAAGTGATAGTCAGTTTTCCCCTACCAGTTGCGTTGTTGTAACCTCCGATCTCAATCAGATACTGATTGCCGGAAGTCACATCGAAGCTGAGCTGCGATGCAACATCGCAAAAGTCGTCATTGCAGTCGATCAAATCTCGCAGCGTTGGGGAGCAACCGGCATAGTCATAAGCAGCGAGTATGGTGTCAAAATCGCTGCCGCATAGGCTGACAGTAGCTACACCAGTGCATGAGGCCGTGTAGAGGTACCAGATATTGGGACTGGTGATGCAAAAACCAGGGCCATCAAACGTCGCGCAGCGGGTGTCAAAAGCCTGTTGCCATACTTCACCAACAGGTTGTGCGTTGGCGCAGATATTGTTGGACGGAGGACAGGTCGACGGCTCGCAGGTGATGGTCAGAAGACCCTGACCAGTGTGCTGCTGGTATCCTCCGACCTCAATTAGATACTGATTGCCTACGGCTACACCGAAGCTGACCTGTGAACTTGAATTACAGTAGTCATCGTTGGCTCTGAGCAGGGCACCGGCCGTAGGATTGCAACTGGATCCATTATAGACAGCGAGCTTTGTGTCAAAGCTGCTGCCGCATAGGCTTACCGTGGTGATACCTGAACATGTGGCGGTGTAAACGTACCAGATATTCGGGCTGTCCATATAGTGGCCTGGACCATCAAAGGTGGCATCTGTCGTATTGAACGCCAGATTAGTTACATTGCCGACCGGCGTTGCGTTTGCACAGTTGTCATTTGTGAGGGCAATACCCAACGTAACTTGTGCACTACTGAACAATAAAGCCAGCGTACAGAGCAAACACACTTTTAATTCAAATTTTCTCATAACTAAATCCTCCTAAATATAATAAAAGTTCCGGATTTGTAGACATTCTTTGCGTACGCCTTACACATGTGAAAAGGAAAAATCCAAAAAACGAAAAGTTTTATTACCACTCCTCATTAATCTACTTAATAGGTTCCTATATAATACAAAATTGTAACGCAAAAAACAAGAAAAAAATTGTCCAATACCGCGTTTTTTAACGTACCAAGAGCAATCCACAACCTCTTTATGTAAATCAGATGGTCTGTTATGGCAACGGAATCTAAGTTTGCTTTTTGTAAACCTCTTTAGGATTGTACACCTTTTCTGCGATAAATTCCAGGTTTTTAGTGGTGCCCTTCTTCAAGGCCCGATAAAAACAAGATTGGTAACCGACATGACATTGGCCGGCATCGACGAGCACTTTCAGAACGAGGCAGTCCTGATCGCAATCGACAAGTATTTGTTCTACTTTTTGGATGTGGCCACTGTCTTGCCCTTTCTTCCATAATTTATTTCTCGACCTGCTGAAGTATGTGGCATAGCCGGTTTTAATTGTCAGCTCAAGTGCCTGTCGATTCATAAAAGCTACCATTAAAATTTGCCCAGTTTCCGCATCCTGCGCTATAGCAGGTATCAGCCCATTTTCATCAAATTTCGGGATAAATTCCAAACCTTCTTCGCGAATTTCCTTTGTCGTCATCCGTCGTATCTCCTAAATTTTTATTATCGTCATCTTGTCAGTAAGAGTTTTACATATTATTATCTGTAAAAACAAGATATAGCCTATGGAAACTTGCTTTAATGCCCGAATCAAAAGGTAAAAGAAGCAGATATATTTCATATTTATTACGTTTTGCCGTGGCCGGCGCGGCGTTGTACCTGGCATTTAGAGGTGAGAGTCTAAAACAGGTAAGCGAAGTTCTGTTGGGATTAAAATTATGGGTTATTGCTGCTGCTTTGGGCATTTATATTGTCAGTCAGTTGATATTCGTGACAAGGTGGTCCTTGTTATTGAGGGCCCAGTCAATTAAAATAGGTTTTTGGTCGGCTGTAAAGCTGCATTTTTTGGGATTGTTTTATAATAACTGCCTGCCCAGCTCTGTCGGAGGGGATTTGCTTCGAGCATGGTACGTTACAAAGCACACCGATAAGAAACTGCAAGCTGCTCTGAGTGTGTTTGTTGATAGGGTGATTGGGCTAACAGGCATGTTAATTATGGCCTTTTCCTGCTACTGGTTTATTCCTATGCAGAGCAGCAACCAGTTTGAATCTCAATCTGTGAGAATTAATTTTTTACAGCATATAAACGAATACAGATGGATTCTTATCGGGATTGGGATAGTTCCTGTGGGTGTAACAGCGGTTTGTATGTTTACTGTTTGGGGACGGACTGTGCGGCGACGCTTTTTACAATTAGCATATCAGAAGAGCGCGGTAGTGCTGGGGGAAGTCCGTGAGGCGATTCGGATATATTATAATAAGAAATTGGTTATTGTTGGAATGCTTCTGCTTACTTTTTGCTGCCAGGGGATATTTATTATCGGTATGGTGTTGATAGGTTCAAGTATCGGTATAACTGCACATATAAAGTACTACTTTATTTTCTTTCCTGTTTCATGGCTGTTGGGAGCACTACCGATCAGCGTGGGTGGCGCTGGCATAATGGAATGGTGGCTGAAAGTGATGTTTATGCGGGTGTGTGCCGTATCGAGCGGACAGGCATTGGCTTTGGCATTGTGCCAGCGGCTTATCTGGCTTTTGGGTTCTTTGCCTGGGGCAGGGATACACTTGATTGGTGCGCATTTGCCGAAAGACTTTTCTATTGACGATAACAGGTCAATAAATTAAGTTATGGTGCTCATGGTAAGATGCCGCTATACAAGCATTTTTCTATAGAACAGGAGTCAAGAGACCGGTGTAACGTAATTGCCGGTGTTAAAAATATGAGCATAACGCGGCGCTTCAAAAGTTATTTCTTGCGTGGCTTGGCGGTTCTGCTGCCAACTATCTTGACGATTTGGATTTGCGTCTGGATTTACAAGTTTATCCAGGCCAATATTAGTGTCTATGTAAGTCGCGCTTTAGTCTGGCTAATAATGTTTGCTCAGGGTGAAGGGGGCATCAGTGAAGAAAGACTAACCGAAATTTTAGCAGAAGGTGCTGCTGGTTCCGTAATAGGCTTTCTCATAGCGCTTATTATTGTTTGTATAGTTGGGGCATTATTAGCCAGCGTAGTTGGAAGGGCTATATGGCGAATTATTGAAGAATTCATAATGAGTACGCCTTTCTTGAGACGGGTTTATTCTTATATTAAACAGGTTACCGATTTTGTAATTACACCGGAAGAGAAGGCGAAGTTATTCTCAAGGGTTGTTGCACTCGAATATCCTCGGAAGGGTATATGGTCAATCGGTTTCGTGACCGGCTCGGGACTGAGGAAAGTAGCGGAGAATGAGAAGAAAGAGTTCCTTACTATTCTTATACCCAATTCACCGACACCGGTTACCGGTTATGTAATAGTGGTTCCTAAAGAACAGACTATAGCATTGGATATGACGGTCGAAGAGGCTTTCATATTTGCAATCAGCGCAGGAGTTATAGCGCCGAATAGTCAGCGAATGTCGGTCGCACTACCGAAAGTTGTTGCAGAAAACGAGCAAAAGTAGAGATGGTTTTTCAGTAAAACAGTTAAGGAGACAAAATTTGCTTTTTACAATTACAGGTAAACATATTGACATAACCGAAGCTATTAGAAAATACGCAGAAGAAAAGACTTCCAAGCTCCCCAGGTACTATAGTGTCATAAATCAGGTTGAAGTGATTATCGATGGTGAGCCGAGTGGCAACATCAATGTTGAGATAATTGCCAGAGGCGAGCATAGCAATGTTTTCGTCGGCACAGAAAGAGGGGAAGATGCTTATCAATGTATCGATGGAGCTGTACATAAACTCGAAGGACAGCTAAGGAGAAAAAAGAGCAAGGAAAGAGATGACAAACATCCCGGCGATATAGAGCGAGATATACTGGCATAAAAATAGGTACATTATGTACAAAAATTAACGCACTTGAACTATTTTGGACGGATAAAATGAAATTTGCTGATTTTTTCTGTTTTGATGCAACGATATCTGAGTTGCAATCTAAAGATCGAGATGGCGTAATAGTTGAGCTTGTTTCGGCGCTTGAGAAGGCAGGACGGCTAAAAAAAGGCACCAAAGAAGAGATTATTAAAGCAGTAATTAAAAGAGAGAATGAAGCAAGTACCGGAATGGGCAAAGGCATCGCATTACCTCATGTGAAGCACTCAAGTGTGAAAGATATTGTAGCTGCGATTGGTAAAAGTAGTTTCGGCGTTGATTTTTCAGCTCTTGACAAGCAGCCTGTTTATTCAGTGATACTCTTAATCAGCCCTGTTGACAATCCGGATAAACATTTACAGGCGATGGAGAATATTTTCAGGCTTCTGCAGCAAGAAAAATTTCGCAAGTTTCTAAGACAATCTCGCAGTGCTGAGGATATCGAAGATCTTCTCAGAGAGGTTGATGAGAATCCGGCCTTGAAATAATATAAATTTGAGATTGCTTTTAGATATTGGGGCCTGAAAGTATTGGCAGGATAAAATTCATTGGAGAAAATTGTTTTTGAAACAGCGGTTGAGATAAAAAATGTGAACGGTCTTCATATGCGCCCGGCCATGCAGTTTGTGGATATTGCTAATCAGTTTACTTGTGACATCAACGTTAGTGACGGCGCAAAGGTCGTAGACGGCAAGAGTATAATGCAAATAGCGCTCCTTGCAGCGACCCATGGGACTAAATTAACGATTAAGGCTGATGGTGTTGATGCTCAAGAAGCGATTAGCGCTTTGCAGGAGCTTGTCGAAAGCAGGCATTTCATTGATCCAGACTCAGGCGATTGAGCAAAACAATATAATTTGGTAAACCCCGTTAGAAGCCCTTCGCTCTTCTAAAGGGACTCACACAGGACATTAAACACCGTGCTCACTATAATAAATGAATTAAATATTTTCATCCCCGTACCAGAAGCAGTACGGGGCATTCTAACGGGGTAAACATCACGATGGAGATAAAAAAAGGTATAGCGGTCTCGCCTGGTATTTCTATTGCCAAGTCGCTGATAATTGATTCTGAAGATTATCGGATTCCTCGACGTGAAATTAAGCCTTCGCAACGACTGAGGGAGACTCAACGTATTCGCAATGCCTTCAGAGATGCGATTGAGGAATTAACACAGCTTGAAGCTCAGCAAAACCAGGCGGAAGGCGGTAAGATAAAAGATATTTTTGCAGTGCATCTTCGTTTTTTGCGCGATAGAAGCCTGCGAAAGAAGATAACCGATCTGATTCATTTAGAGTTAGTGACGGCAGAGTATGCCGTGTCAACAGTTCTGCGGGAAATTGCAGCACATTTTTCCAGTGTAAAAGACAGCTACATCAGCGAGCGAGCAGCAGACATTTACGATATCGAGAGACGTCTGCTCAGGCAACTTCTCGGTAAAAGACGTGAGGAAGTTGAGAACTTAAGCGAAGAGCTAGTTATCATTGCCAGGGAGTTGAGCCCCACACAAACAGCCAGCTTCGACAAAAAATTCGTTAAAGGAATTGCTACCGACGCGGGCGGAAGAACCAGTCATACCGCTATCGTAGCCCGTTCCTTAGGCATCCCAGCGGTGGTAGCGCTGGAAGACCTTACAGAGATCGTCCACGGAGGAGATACCGTCATTATCGACGGCAATCGCGGCATCGTCATCGTAAATCCGGATGATGGAACAATCCGACAATATGAAAAATATTCGCACGAGTTTGCAGAGCTGGAGCATAAGCTCGACGCTATAAGGGAAAAACCGGCTGTAACGCGGGACGGCACAAAGATCACAGTTTTGGGCAATATCGAGTTTCCAGATGAGGCTGAGCTGATTGTGCAAAAAGGCGGTGAAGGCATAGGTTTGTACCGGACAGAGTTTCTGTATCTTAGCAGCCCCACCGAGCCTACGGAACAGCAGCATTATGAAGCTTATGCTGAAACCGTCCGGGTCTTGCAGAACAAACCAGTAGTAATAAGAACCTTCGACCTCGGCGCGGATAAACATACCCAAAGCAAGCGTTTTGCACCGGAGCCTAATCCGTTTCTGGGACTAAGGTCAATCAGGTTTTGTCTGCAGAACCTGATGATGTTCAAAACACAATTGCATGCTATTTTGCGGGCCTCGCTTCTCGGCAATGTTAAGATAATGTTTCCATTGATTACAAACCACCAGGAGTTGATGCAGGCCAAGATGATTTTGCGTGACGTGATGGAAGACCTTGATGATGAATCGATTCCGTATAATAGAAATATCGAGGTCGGCATTATGATTGAGACGCCGTCGGCTGCCTTGACGGCCTCAACGCTTGCGCGAGACGCTGCATTTTTTAGCATAGGGACCAACGACCTCATACAATATACCCTCGCGGTTGACCGAGGCAATGAATTGGTTTCCACATTATACTCAGCCACGGACCCGGCGGTGTTAAGGCTTATCAGGACGGTTATTCAGGATGCTCATAAGGCACAAATAGGAGTTAGCGTTTGTGGAGAGATGGCTTCGGAGCCGGATTATGTTATGCTGCTATTGGGATTGGGCGTTAGAACGATTTCTATTACTCCGCCAATGATACCGGAGATAAAGCAGATCATCCGCTCTGTCACGATAGAGGATTGCAATGATGTAGCGAGAAAAGTGCTTAGTATGAATTCCGAAAGGCAGATTTCAAACTTCCTTCGCAACGCCGCCAGAAAGATTCTGCCGGAAGCTTTTTAAGGCATTTTTGTGGAGGTATTGTACCATGTCGCGGATTATGAAATTGTTTGTTTTGTTCAATATAGTGAGTTGTGCGCTTGCTATTTGTCCGGTGTGTGCCGGATCAGAGACAGCATCGGAAGATGCGTTTAAGTTGCAGCAGGTAGCACTTTTCAAGAATGGGCTGGGCTTTTTCGTCTCAGAAGTTGTTATTCCTGATAATAAAGATTCGTTCAGTTTCGTACCGGCTGCTGCAGCTTCACATGGGACTTTTTGGGTGTCTTGTCCTGCGAAGATCCGGTTAAAAAGCTTAATTGCTGAGGAGATAAAGCGGGAAGAATCACTCGAGGTAATAACAATAAGTGAGCTGCTCAAGGCCAATGTAGGTCGCAAGGTAGCGTTATGGCTCTCCGCCGACAAGGAGCCTGTGACGGGCACAATAAAGTATTTTGCTGAGGACAGAGAAAAACCTATCCCTGATCCTTATGTCCCTGGCAGGGTGTATGATAGCAGCAGGGATTATATACGACCAAATTATCAGCCGCTTTTAATGATTGTCGAGACCGATACTGAAGAGGTGTGTATAAATCCGCAGAGTATTAAACAGGTTGATTTTATTGAGGGTCGAGCAGGAAGAACTTTTAACCTAAAGAGCAAATCTATACAGCTCGTGGTATGTTTGGACGCACCTGCCGGCGGACAAAAGCTCACGGTAAGTCACCTGGCTAAGGGCATTACCTGGGCGCCAAGCTATATAGTGGATATAAGCGATGTGGATAACGCTCTGCTTGCAGCCAAGGCTGTTGTGATAAATGAGGCTTGTGACCTGGATACTGTGACATTACAGTTAGTGACCGGATTTCCTCACCTGCAGTTCGCTGATGTGGTTAGTCCATTGGCTTTGAAAGAAAATCTGGCGCAGTTCCTGCAGGCTCTGACGAGGGGCCAAAGCCAGCGGGGTCGGCCTAACGTAATGTCTAATGTGATGACCCAGAGCGTTTCATTTCGTGGCTCCGGAGCCGAGGGTTTTGCTATGCCGGAGTATGGTGCAGCCGAAGCCGGTAAAGTGGCTGAGGACCTTTTCTTCTATCCGGTTGAAAACGTGCAGCTAAAAAAAGGCGCCGTCGGATACTATCCATTATTTACTGAATCCGTGCAATACAAGCACATTTATCAGTGGAATATACCCGATTATGTTAACCAACAGGAGCGCTATGTTTATAACCGACGTGGAGAGCAGGAAGGTGAACCGGAGGAAGAAGTCTGGCACTGTCTGAGATTGCAGAACAGCACAAAAGTCCCCTGGACGACCGCACCGGCTGAAACTGTAAAGGAAGGTCTAATCCTGGGCCAGGACACCTTGAACTATACGCCGGTAAAAGGCGAAACGACGCTAAAGATTACTCAGGCGGTGAGCGTCAAAGCTGAACAATTAGAGCTCGAAATCGACAGAAGGCGCGAAGCTTTAAGAATGTATGGTGATTATTTTGACCTGATAACAGTGGAAGGGAAACTTTCGATAACCAACTTCCAAGGGAAGGCTATTACACTGGAGATTGTCAAGGCTCTCTCGGGTGAGGTTAAGTCCTCACAGCCGGAGGCACAGATCGAATCACTCGCTAAAGGGCTGCTGCGGATGAATGCGGCCAGGAAACTTACCTGGACAATCGAGCTACAACCGGGTGGGCGAAAAGAGCTTAGCTATATATACGAAGTGTATGTAAGGCGTTGAAGACAGAAGACAGAGGACAGAATACAGAAAGCAGAAGCTCGTCCTGAGCAGAGCCGAAGGATCGGGCAAAACCTTATAACGGTCTTAAATGATCAGGGACATGAATGGTTGTTGGTAAAGACATCAATCAGATAGTCAAAAAAAATGACCTTATACATATCATAATTCTATCAGCAGTTACTCTTGGCATAGGTATATATCTAATCGCAACAACTGTTCTCATTGCCAAGGATGGAGTTATTTATATTGAGCAAGCTCAGAATTTCTCAGACAATCCTATCGGTATTATAAAAGGGGGTCGGCCGTTCGGCTATCCATTTCTCATTTTTGCCGCCCACAAGCTTGTTTCATTGTTGGGCTGTGGTACATCTGTATCCACATGGATTTACTGTGCACAGAGTGTAACTTTATTGTGTAGATTGCTTGCGTTAGTGCCTTTGTATTTCATGGGAAAGTTTCTGGTTGGAAGTAAAAGAAGTTTCTGGGCAATTCTGATCTTGGTGATATTGCCATATCCTGCCAGATTTGGCAGCGATGTACTTAGAGATTGGCCGCATATTTTGTTTTTAGCCACGGGTTTTCTATTTTTGCTTTTGGGCGCAAAGCATGGCAAATACTGGATGTTCGGAGTTACAGGATTGGCTGCGGGACTTGGGCATACAATACGAGCGGAGTGTGCACAAATAGTAATATATGGAATCTTGTGGTTGTTAATAAGTTTGTTTCTAACAAGGCCGAACATAAGTAGACTCAAAGCTGTTTGCCTAATACTGGTGCTTCTAATCGGATTTGCGATTCCAGTAGCACCTTATATGAAGGCAAAAGGAATAGTGTTACCACCAAAACTAAAAAACCTTATCAGTTGTAATGCACCGTGGCAGTCTGATGGACTTGAACAGAATGGCTTTGAATGTGATGTAGAGATCTGCGCAGCTTCGGCAATGTCGATTGACATACTAAATGCCCTTGTAAGGTTAGCCCAGGAGATCAGTGACAATTTAATGTATTTTTTTGTACCTGCACTGGTAATTGGTATTTATGCTCGGTTTTGCAGACAATCCGAGGCAACAAGCATCGAGAAATTTTTTATACCGGCTTTTATAGTATTTAATGTTATCATGCTGATTCTATTGTATTGTAACTATGGATATATAAGCAGGAGGCACGCAT